>CANJZW010000029.1 GCA_947479475.1 Chthoniobacteraceae bacterium | reverse complement strand
CAGTGTAAATCTCATGGGACAGCAGCCACACAGAAAAAGAAAAAGACGGTCGTAAAAGTTGCAAATGCCTCTGTTCAGAATCCGCCTCCGTTACTCTGTACCATTCTTCTAAATCCCACGTTTTCGCCAGGCTGTGGGATGGCTGTGAATAAAATTCTTTGCCGGCGGGAGACTCTTCACCGGCGCCCCCAAGGGAACCGACACATTACAAACGGACGACAGCGTCTGATACCGCACCATCACGGCCACGCTTCCAGGAAGATCCAAAACCTTGATCAACCCGCCCTCCGTGACCTCCGCCATCCCTTTATCGTTCGCCTCATAAAGAGCGGTGTGGGTCACGTCGCGAGTGCCTCCGTCCGAATAATGCGCCACCACCTTGAGTTGCTGCTGTGTTTTAACAGGCAGCAAGCCACGGGGCGGTTGCACCTCAAGCGAAACAAGCGTTGCCTCGCCTTCCAAACGGTAAGGCATCCCCTGGCTGATCCAACGAAGCATGATCTTGTAGTCCTCCGACTTTGGATCCAGCCGTTTGCCACCGCCATGGGGCACAATATTCGCCGCTTTTAGCAAAAGAAGACTCTGCTCTGGGGCCGCCGGAAACACCCGCCGTCCGCGCCCCTCTTTGACGATATGCTCATAATCCTCCTCCGTCTCAAAACCGAGGACCGACAACCGAAAACCCCTCTGGCCTACCCCTGCCTTCGCATGGCAACTAGCCGAGTTACACGTGGCCTTGGTCAGGATCGGCGCCACGTCTTTCACAAAACTCAGTGGCTGTTCTGCATCCACACCAAAACCCGATGCGGAGAGCAGCGATAAACAGAGGGCAACGGCAGGTAGAAACTTCATAAACAGACGGGAAAGGGGCGCATAGAGTATGAACCCCATTAGAAGTTGTACGTAACCCCTCGGACTTACCGATTTCCCCTGTTTTTAACCTACCCCAAGCTTCTTACCACTTGCCTTTCCCCTCTGTAAAATCGCGGTAAAGGCGCTAAGAGTCCAGGAACCGGGGATCAAAATGCTCCGCCAGGGCCGCAGGATCGGGTTTAAAACAAATTCGAGGGCCTAGACCTCAGGGTGAAAACGAGATGCGGACTCCCTCGATCTTGGGAAATGTCCTGAAAAAGCGCCAGACCGAGTCCCGTTCCCATTCGATTTTGAGCGACCCGCCCAGTTTGGCTGCAGTTATTCTGCGAAACAAGGGAGCCCCTATCTGTTGTTCCCCTGTGAACCGAGCGGTTTCGAGACCCATCACATCCAAGTCACCCGACTTGGTTACGGCCTCTTCGACGTCGTGGAGCATATCGATGTCCGTTTTCAGAGCGCTTCCTCTTGGGGTTGACTGAATCACCTCTGTTCGCAAAGGGCTTCTGAGTTATGCTGCCGTGAGGAACACCAAAAATGACATTCAGCGAACTAGGAATCACCGCTCCACTTGTGGCCGCCCTGGCCAAACAAAAAATCAGCGAACCCACCGCGATTCAGCGTTTAGCGATCCCAGTGATTGCGGAGGGCAAGGATGCGTACGTGCACTCTGAAACAGGCTCTGGAAAAACGCTCGCCTATTTACTCCCGCTGCTTTGCCGCTTGGATCTCAAGTCCGAGACGACCCAAATCGTGATTGTCGCTCCCACGCACGAACTCGCGATCCAAATTCAACGGCAGTCCTGCGATCTTGCGCAACACGGCGCGCTCCCCTTTCGCACTCTCCTGCTGATTGGCGGCACCTCTTTGGACAGGCAGGTTGAAAAACTAAAAAAGAAACCGCATGTTGCGGTGGGCTCTCCGGGGCGGATTTGTGAGCTCATCGAAATGGGAAAATTGAAGCCGCACACCTTCAAAACCATCGTGCTCGACGAAGCAGACAATCTTCTCGACGACAGAAGCCTAGCGTCTGTGCGAAAAATCGCCCTTTCGGCCCCAGGGAGCCGTCAGCTCATTTTTGTCTCGGCCACAGCCCAGGCACGCAGCGCCCATGAGGTCACTTCGCTTGCCCCCGATCACATCTTACTCCGGACTGAGGAGGCTCCGCTTAATCCGAACATCGAACATCTTTTTGTGGTTTGTGAAGAACGGGACAAACCCGATGTCCTGCGAAAAATGATTCACGCCACAGACCCGGAGCGCTCTCTTGTATTCGTTCACCGCAATGCCACCGCAGAAATGGTGGCGTCCAAACTGGCCCACCATAAAATTCCTGTGAGCGATCTCCACGGTGCCTTTGTGAAAGCGGATCGCAAGAAGGCGATGGATGATTTTCGGAGCGGTAAAATCCGCACGCTCATCGCCTCGGATATTGCCGCACGCGGCTTGGACATCGCAGGGGTCAGTCACATTTTCAACCTCGACGCCCCGTCCCAAAGCCTCGCGTACATCCATCGCGTTGGGCGCACTGCACGAGCGGGCGCCAAAGGAGTGGCGATCTCCCTTTTTACACCGGAGGAAACACGTTTAGCGCGACGTTATCAGGAGGATCTGGGACTCCATATGCAGGAAGTCCGCCTCCGAGAGGGGAATTTAATCGCGGTCGAAAACACCCCTCCACGGGAAGGAGTCGCGTCGCAGAAGCCCTAACAGTCAGTTTGTTGAGGAGCGCGTGCCACTAAGCGAGCGATTTCAGGAGATAATCCGAGCGCTGTTTTCCAAACCCCAGTCGAAGTTTTTCTCCCAATCTGCATCCGATCAACTGCTGCCCCAGCGGAGAATGAGGACTCAAAACAAGCACCACGGTGTTTTCCTGAACCAGTTCCGTCCCTCCCGCGCAAGGAGTCAAAAAATACCAGTCACAACCGTCAGCCCCCTCCAAAGAAACCAAGGCGCCCAAAGCCACGGCATCTTTTGGACCGAAAGCACGCGGTGAAAACGTGTTCAAAAGTTCAATCGCCTGCATGACTTCAGCGGCCTGCCGGGTTTGTCCTTCCGCCAAATAGGACGCCTCTAAAGCACGAGTGTCGTACTTGTTTTCAGCCTTGTTCTGCTCATGAGTCGCCTCCGCATGGGCAGCCCGAGCCGAGCGCTCGAAACCCTCAATCTTAGCCGCCAGATTGCCAATGAGTTGCTGCAGAAGTTCTAATTTATTCAAAACAATAAACGTTTGGAAATTTTCGTCATCCACGCGCCAACGTCTCCCCGGATTTCAACTCCTTCCTAGGCCTTCCACAGAAAGAATTTCATCATTGAGCAGGCAGTCGACATCCCGATGGCTGAGCCCAGACTCTACAGCTTGTGTCCCACGAGTGAAACTTTACTCGCACCGTTTACTCGCACAGGAACACCGTCGCACTTCGGGTCGACATTTCACCGACATCCGTCCAAACCTGTAGCCATAAAATCCAGTCGGCGATCTTTTCGCAGTGGGAAAGGACCCCTTCGATTACAGGTGAAGGTTTGCAAAGCCTCTGCTCTCCTATCCGCAGTGCTTTCTATTTTTTGCCACCGTCACAACGCCCCCTTGTTGCAAGAAACACCCGCAGCCCCCTTCCGTCTCCAATCCCGACCTTTCCTATGTCTTTGAAATCCCTGGCTTCCGTGACCGAAACCCTCGGTCTTCAGCAAACGCGCCGACATATCTTCATGTGTGTTCGAACCCCTGAACAGACGTGTTGCAGCAGCGAAACCGCCGCTGCAGCCTGGGATTACCTTAAAGCGCGACTCAAACAACTCGGTCTTTCCGAGCAAGGAGGCATCCAACGCAGCAAAGTAGAATGCCTTCGGACCTGTGTCTCTGGCCCAATTGCGGTTGTTTATCCCGAGGGCGTTTGGTACCAAAACTGTACTCCCGAAAACATCGAGCGCATCCTCACGCACCATCTCATCGGAGGGTGTGTCGTAGAAGACTTGAAGTTCGCAGGTCCTATTTCCAGCTGAGATCGCCGGATACATAAGCGGCGAGTGCAGCAGAACGCTTTTGACTCCTTCAATCCACTTTGACTCCTGAAAGCACCAGGAGTTCTTTCAATTGCCCGATGTCCGTGCTGGACGTCTTCGCCACAAAACCCCGCGCGTGAGCGAAGTGCACGACGGGATGCTCGGCAATCTGCGTGAAATCAAGCCGGTTATTGTCACGGTAACGCGAAAGCCCGTAGCCCCCGCTCCGTCTGTCAGGCGTCACTGTCCCAACCAGTTCCTGACTCCATCCCTTCATCTCCACATATCTGTCTACTCCCATAGAAGAGTCCTCTGGGAGAGGATCCGTACGCGGAAGAAATAAAAATTTTGCCGGCCCACTGGCGAGATTTAGCGTCCAGATTGAAGCGTGCTCACCAATAAACGTAAGACGATTGCGCAGCTCTTTTAAATACTCCAGCAGATCTTCCCCCACCATTTTCATGACCTCCCAAAGCGGTTGTCCGGGATCAAGCCGGGAAGCGGAAGCAAAACGTTTGAGAAGGGTGATATCCACTGGGGACATCAATTTATTGAGCACACCCGGACTCACATCCAGCCATTTTGCCGTGCTCAGCGGACCGCGGCAGTCAAACCATTCCGCAGGTTTGAGCCATTCGCAAAATTGCAGCGCATCTTCATAAAGGCCGAGATGCTGTAACACAAGCGACAAGGAGCAGGTCGGCGGATGATCCTTTGGCAGTTGGTGATGGTCGAAATTGTGTCGCTCCGGATCATGTTGATGCCCCACGTCCACCACACAGCAATCGGCGGCACTCAGATCCTCTGGAGAAGGTTCGCGCCGAAAAATCGGCACTGGGTGCAAGGCCAAGAGAATGCAGCAGGCCAAAAACTCGTCCTTATGAGAGCTTCCAGGGTGGGTAAGAATCGAAGCGATAGAACGCATAAACTCCCAGTCTCGGCCGTGAACTGCGATGTCGCAATGATGGAGTACAATCGCCTTACACCGCTCCTGAGGCCATGGGACTGCCCTGAACCGCGAGCGCGGCATCCCATGCCGAATCTGCCGATTCTTTCAAAGAACTTGCCCGAAAAAATCCGCCTCCTCATTCGAGGCGCTCTTAGCTTGGAACAGCAGCATTGGCACTCAATCGTCGGTGTGGCGACGTACGCGGCGCACAAAGCCCCTTGAGTGTTGCCGCCGCATGGAAGAGCGTACGTCATGGTAGATCTCCTCCTCCGCCACAGAGAAATCGCATTCTGGCTGACGGCGTTTTCCATCACGACCTTTCTTGCCTCCGCGCTTCTTGTTCCTGTCCTGTGCCTCCGCATGGATGCCGACTATTTCATGACCGAGCGCCGGTCCCGGGATGCCTTTGCCAACCGGCATCCCTTCATACGCAATAGCTGGCTGATCTTCAGGAGCATTCTAGGTTTGGTTCTCATTCTCTTGGGCATCGTGATGCTGGTGCTCCCCGGTCAGGGAATCCTCAGCATGCTCGCGGGACTTCTACTGCTTCATTTTCCGGGCAAACGGCGCCTTGAACTGTGGCTGCTACGGTTGCCGGGCGTCTTACGCGCCATCAATGGCCTGCGCTCCCGCGCAAAGCGTCCCCCCATTGAATTACCTGAAAGACACCCCTGAACGGCCGCCACTTTCCGCCCCGACCTTGTGCAATACTTTGGTGAGCGCCGATGAGTGCGCCTGTTGTGCCCTGAAAAAGCCATCGTTTGAACCCGCCCTCCTTTGGCAGAATACTTCCTCCCCTGTCCCCCGCCTTTTCCATGCCTCTCATCCATTCTGATTCCCCCCAGTCTGCCTTCGCCCATTTACTGGAGGAACTGCGCCGCATGCAGCGAGACCCGCTTGCCCAGTGCTGGCTGGTCGTTCCCTCCCACAACTGGGGTGATCGCATCCTGCAATCTTTAGCCCGCAGCCAGGGCGTCGCCAGCGGCGTTTCCACAAGCAACTTGAGGGCGCTGCTCGAAAGCATTGCCAAAACAGATCCCCGCCGCTGCCTGAGCGCAGACTCCCTTTCGCTCCTCGTGCTTGAGCAGATCCGGACCGTCCCCCACGAACCAGAATCGTTGATCTTCAACGCCCTCGGGGACGACGACGAGGGAAGGCCCCTGCGCGAACTTGCCATCGCACAATCCTTGGCCGAAGCGCTGGACGCCGCATGGTTGCATCCCCAAAAGGACCAGTCCTTTCTCAACCGCCCTGAAATCCAACGCCTTTTACAAAACGAAACCCTCCAAGCCGCCGCCGCCGACCATCTCGGCAGCATCAGCGAAACAAGCTTTGCGGTCTCCTGCAAAAACTGGCTTCAAACAGAACAAGCAAAGGGCGGAAGAGTACGCCTCGCGGTTCTCTTGGATCGCAGCACTCCCGCTCTCTTACTCGCCCGCCTCGGTCAACTCCTCGAAATTGCAGAAGGTTCCCTGATCGTCAGCGCTGCAGTGAACGACTTCTGGGCGGACGATAAAATCAAATCCCGACGCCGTAAACTTTTTGCAGATACGACCCAAAGCCCCGCCCCGCCCCTTCTCTACGCCCTTGGGGCCAACGCTCAGGATCTTCACCGCGGCCTGATTGAACACTTTGAATCTGAAGGCACCGGGTTTCTTTATCCAGCCGACGAGGAACCCGCCATCGCACCAGACTCTCTTTTGCTCGCCCTCCAGCAGGATACGCGGAGCCTTTATCTCCGGCAGGAACCATTCGTTCGCGATCAGGAGGACTCGAGTCTCGCGGTTTACTCCTGCCGTAGCCCGCGCCGTGAACTGGAACTCATCGCCGATCAACTGCGCGGGGAACTCAGCCGCGACCCTAACCTCAAACCCGAAGACTGCCGCATCCTGCTTGTAAACCCGTCTGACTACGCCCCGCTAATCAAGGCCGTCTTCGCGGAAGCCGCCGTGCCTGTTCATTTCCCGGAGATGCCTCCGAAGCAGTCCCTGGAGGTGATTTCAGCCCTAGAGTCTTTGGTAGAAGCCCTGCGCGGGCGCTTTGATCTCGCCGAAGGAATTCGACTCCTCCATCAGCCACCCATCACCCGGCGTTTCCAACTTCAAGATGCCCTCGCCAATGGTGATCTTGGAAACTGGCTTCGGGATGCCGGCGTCCGCTGGGGACGCAACAGGGAGCATCGCGTTGACGAACAGCAGCAGACACAGTCTGGCGATACTTGGTCCTGGGCGTTCGGACTGCAACGCCTCGCGCTGGGCGCTGTTCTTCCAACCTCTGCAAGCAACACCCGAATTAGTCTTCAGGGAGGCACCCCCCATGTTCCTCTCCAGCGAGCCTCGGGCCTCGAAACCGCAACACTCGCACGTCTTGCTGAATTTTTAGAGCTCTTCAACCAAGCCGCAGCCCTTTGGAAACGCGGGAGCATTCAACCGCTCGAGGTCTGGTGCGAAGCCATTGCCTCCCTCTGCGCAACTTTTTTTGACGCGGATAGCCAAGATCAGATCCTTGTTCTCAACAGCAAAGTAATTGCTCCATTGCGACGCAGCAACCTTCCCGCCCGAGATACAAACCTCTCACACGCCTTTCTAAAAAGCGAAATCAGTGCGGAAGTTTTTCTTCGCCTCTTCCACGCGAGGCTCGACTCCTTCAGCGAACAGCTCATGAAAGCGGACCGCATGAGCGGAGTCGTCATCTCCGACCTGCGCAAAGACGCCGCCCTGCCCGCTCAAATCCTAGCCGTCGCCGGACTAGGCGCCGAACAGTTCCCACGCGCCGATTCACGGCCCGACTGGCATCCCCTTAAAACGGCGACAGGCACCGGGCTCCCTTCCAAACGCTCAGAGGACCGTCACTTCCTGCTCCAAGCCGCGCTTTGTCCGCAGAGGCGTCTCTTACTCACTTATCTGGGGGGATCCCTGCACGACGACAAACCGCTGCCACCATCCACCCCGCTGGCTGATCTGTTGGAAGCCGTGAGCAAAACTGCTGGCATCCAGGCCGCAGCCGACATTCACGTTCGCGTACCACTCCATCCCTTTAGCTCAGCCGCCTTCCTGAATTCGCTCCCGAACTTTGCGCGCGGCCAGCAACCAGAGCATCATCTGGATGCCTGTACCTTGATCGAATCCGGTCAAAGCGATCCCCCGCGTTTCCACCAGGCTCCACTCCCCCCCGAGAACCGCAGCAGCGTCGATCTTGCGGACCTCAAACGCACTCTTATCGAGCCTCACAAAATCTATCTGGCCCGCCTCGGTCTTGGTTGGTTTGATCAACCCAGCGCCTTCCCCTCCGGTGAACTGCTTAATCTAAATGCTCTGGAGAAATGGTCCGTGCGAGACTGCATTCTCAAGGAACGCCTCGCCGCGGCCAACTCCGGCACCTCTCAGCCGGAGTCAGCCGCGCAGCGCGAACTTCTGGGTTTGAGGGGCAAGCTGCCCCCGGCACCGAGGGACCTCAAAAGCTGGAAGCAGGAGTCCGAAAAAACAACTCAGATTGCTCACGGTCAAAGTGATCCGCATCCCGCAATTCAACTCGAAATTAACGGCGTGCAAATCACCGGTCACATCGATGCAAACTGGCATCTGAGTGAGGGCGTAGCGACTCTTTACGTCCCCGGAAAAAACAGCGTGAAGTACGAACTCCGCGCGCTGGTCGACGCGCTTGCGCTTTCGCTTGCCGACCCGTCTTTAACGCTTTTTCAGATCCAGTTTTCGAAAAACAAGGAGGACGACAAATCCCCGCCTCCCACCAATCTGACAGGCCACATTTCACAGGCACACGCCACGTTTTCCCTCCTTCTAACACTCCACCGTCTGGCGGGTTGCCTTCCCCTCCCGTTTTTCTTGGCCGCGAGTGCCAAACTCGAAGGGAGCGCCCCTGAAAATCAAGAAATCTGCCTCGCCGCCGCGCTTGAAAAATGGCGCAGCAAAGACTCTTTTGGTGAAGAACCAGCCCCCTCAGAATCTGAAACACTGAGCGTTCAAATCGCATTCACTGGAATTACAGATCCGTTCATAGAAAGCTTCGAACTTCCCGAGGGAATTTCCATCGAAGCACTCCGCGCAGAGCCTTTTGAGTTTCTCTCCGTGACTCTCGCAAAAACAATTTTCGGCCTGCTCCAAAAAGACGGCAAAGCCCCTCTCGAAAGCGCTCAAACAAACTCTTAATGCAACCTTTCAATCCCTTCCTGTTGCCATTGCACGGTCTGCGCGCCATCGAAGCCAGCGCAGGCACGGGCAAAACTTGGTCCATCACCTTGCTCCACATGCGGCTCATTCTTTCGGGGCTGCCTATCGAAAAGATTCTCGTCACCACCTTCACAAGCGCCGCGACTGCAGAACTGCGCGACCGACTCCGCGAACGTCTCGCGGACGCCCTCACGCTGTCTGAAAAAATCAGCGCCGGCAGCCCTCTCTCCGAGGACGAGGACAAAATCGGAGAACTCCTCGCTGCCTGTCCAAACCACCCCACCCTACTCCAGACAGCGCTCTCCTGCCTTGACCTGGCACCCATCCACACGATCCATGGCCTCGCCTCTCGTATCCTTTCAGAAAATGCAGCCACGCTCGGCTTGGATCCCGACACCACTTTGGTTACCGACACAGACGACCTCATCGAAGAAATTATCGACGATCTGTTCATCCAAAACCCGGAACTTTTCCTCGATGTCGACCGTAAACAAAAGGATTTAAAAAAGCTGGTCCGCATCGTCAAAAGCCATCCGGACCTAGTGCTACAACCCAAGAGCGTTGCCTCCCCCACAGAAATTGAAGCATTGGCTCAGCATTACTGCGCTATTGCCTCCTCCATTCAACCCGAGGCGATGACCGCTGGGATCAAACACGCGGGCACCAAAAAAGCACTCTTGGACAGGCTCGGCAAGCTGAAGGCCGGCGAACATCTCTACCTTGCCAAGCTGTCTGCACCTCAAAGAAGCGCCCTCACACCAGAGCTCGCCATTCTTTGGAAAACTCTCGACGCCGCACACGCCCCCATTGCAGCTGCCGCGCTTGCGCCCCACGTTTTTATCGCTCGTGAATTGCCGAAGCGGCTTAGTGCTCGAAAGCGCGAATTCGGCCTGCGCAGTTTCGATGATTTGATGCACTGCGTTCGCGATGCTCTCAGAGATCCCCTGCGCGGCCCCTCGCTTCTCTCCTCGCTGCGACTGCGCTACGATGCGGTCCTCATCGATGAATTTCAGGATACGGATGCAATCCAATCCGAAGTTTTTTCATGCACCTTTGGAGATCCCGAATGGCTTCAGACTCGCCCATTCCTGCTCATTGGAGATCCAAAACAAAGCATCTATCAATTCCGGGGTGCCGATCTGGCAAGTTATCAAGAACTGGTTGCCAAGGCCGAAGTCTACACCATGGATACCAACCATCGCTCGGACGGAGTGTTGCTTGACGCTGTCAACAACCTCTATGAGAGCGCTGGCCTTCGTGATGCCGGAGCCATTTTTGATCTCTTTCCGGGGCCGGGTCGCAAAATTCCCTATATCAAAGTAAAAGCTGCTGCGAAAAACCGCGACCGCACCCTACTTCTCCCTGCAACAGGGGGCCCCTGCACTGCCCCCCCTCTTTCCATCGCTGTCATCCCCGGAACAGATCTCGCGAAAAGTCTGGCCATTCATCGCCTCGCATTGAACTGCGCCGAAAAAATCGAATCGCAACTCAGTCTGCCGCCCGAAATGCGGCTGCGTATCCCCACGAAAGCCGGTTCAAGGCCGCTCGCGGCGGCAGACTACGCAGTTCTCGCCCATACCCGCGCTCAACTACAATCTGTCCAAACAGAACTCCGCAAGCGGGGCATCCCAAGCGTATTCAAAAGTGGGCAGTCGATCTTCAGCACACACGAGGCCAAAGAAATGCGGCTCATCCTCCAAGCGCTCAGCCCAGGCAACCATTCCCAAAGCACTGCCCTGGCCGCTCTGGCCACCTCACTGCTGGGCCTCACCTCCGCAGAACTCTATTCCCTCAAGACGGATGACGCGGACGACCGCCTCGGCGCCTATCTGCACCTCTTTCAAAAATGGAGCGAGCAACTTCCATGGCAGGGCCCTCTGCGTCTGCTAGAAACCATCCTGAACCACTCGCTTTTTCAGGAAACATCCCGGCGTCGAAGCCTCCTCAAATCCAGCGATGGCGAACGTAAAATTACCAACTGGCTACATCTGGGTGAACTCCTGCAGGAAACATGGGCCTGCCGCCATCTGCGCGATGCAGATTCCCTAGCGAATTGGCTGGGAAGAAAGTTAGTCGGAGAGGACGACTCAGACGAAGAAAACAGCGCTGCAGAACAAAACGTCCGCATGGAAACCCAGGAGGACGCAGTCAACCTCGTCACCATTCATTCAGCAAAGGGACTTGAATACGGCATCGTCTTTTGTCCTTTTTTATGGGCGCTTAAGAGCCGGCAGAGTTTTAACAGTGCAAAGTTTTTCTTCGATGGCGAAACCCTGGATGTCGGCACTCCGGAGCAATCTCTGGTCCGTGATGCCGAATGGAAGGGCAGCGAGGAGGAGCAGGCGCGTCTTCTTTACGTCGCCATCACTCGCGCAAAACATCAACTCCATCTCGGTTTTGCGGCAACCAGCGAAACCCAAAGCCATTTAAATGCCTCGGCACGCTCTTGGATCAGCCGCCTTCTGCTTGGCCATCTTTTTAGCGACGAAGAACGCCGCCAAGAGAATTTTGCAGCGAGCCAGAGCAGGCTTCTGACCGAACTCAAAGATCCCGCCTGGCCTCAACACGTCTGGCGCCACGCAACCGCGGGCGTAGTACCGGATCCTTCAAATCCACACGTCCTCTCAGACGGCAATGCCCCTGGCCGCCGCGCCTCTATTCTCGAACAGATCGCACCGCTTGCAGCCCCTAGGGAAAAAAAACGCCTTAAACTGAGCTTCACCACGCTCCATCAACAAGAAAAGGGGGCGGACAACGAAGGTGAGGCGATTCACCTGAACTCCGGAGGCGCAGACGAACCAAACAGTCCCGAACCACTCAGCTCGCCGGACGAACTTTTTCCGGTGAACAATCTGTTTTCTAAAATTGTTGCAGCGCAGCCGATGCTCAAAGGAAAAGGGCTGGGAGTGCTCGTCCATTCGATGCTCGAAAATGCGATGGCTCATCCTGCCCTAGCCACAGACATGGAAGCCGCCCTTCTCCAGAGCCTCCCAACGAACATCGACCCGGAAAGCGCTCAAAACCTTCTTGCCGCTCTGTTGTTGGTGCTCAACCATCCCATGCCCTTGCCAGGCGCTGCAGCGGCTTGTTGCCTCAAGGATATTACCCGGAAGAGCTCGGAACTGGAGTTTCTTCTCCCCTTCGAACACGAAGAACTCCCCGCCAAACACCTTCGCGCAGCACTCTCCAGGCCCGATCTTGATCCTGAAACGCCCTGGAACCTCTGGGCAGAGCGGTTTTCGACCCTTAAGGAATTTCCCGTCCAGTTCCTCGAGGGCGTAATCGACCTCGTCTTTCTCCACGAAGGAAAATGGTATGTCCTAGACTATAAGACCAACGGAGGCTTTGGTAACGGCACACAGCAAGACCTCGAAAAACTGATGCTCAGGGATGACTACGTTTTGCAGAGTTATCTCTACACCCTTGCCTGGCACCGGCGCCTGCAGGCCAGCCTTGGTGCTGATTATCAATACGAACGTGATTTCGGGGGCATCGCCTATCTCTTCCTTCGTGCGCTGCCCGCAAACCCCACCCCTGGGGACTCTCGGGGTCTTTGGTTGCACAAACCGGAGGCCGAACAGATCTTCAAACTCGAAGGTTTAATTGCCAAACCCCTCGAAATCACAGCCTGAAGAGCGATCAACCCCAGTCATCCGGAAACACTCCCATGTCGATTCCCTCTCCCTCGGCACCTTTCCTTGCCCTAGCCAGAGCCACTCTTGGCAGTGCCTCGTCCTGCGAACCCCTTCCCTGCCAGATCCTGGCCTGTCTACTGGAGGCTCAGGCCCAAGGACTCGGCGCGCTGCCTCTTTCCGATCTTACCCTTAAACAACTGCTTCTCTCGGGCCAGGCGCATTCTTCCGATGCGGCTTTCAACGGCACAACTCCTTTGATGGTTGTCGAAGGAGACCGCGTGATGCTCACGCGCACCCATACACTCCGGCAGTTGATCACCTCTGCCGCCGCCACGCTTCTCTTGAGGGAAACACCTTTGCCGATCGGTCACGAAGCTCTCCTGCTATCAGCTTTTGGCCCCCAAAGCGACGGCCGGGATCAGGGCCAACGCGACGCTGTCCGAGGCCTGCTCAAAAGCCCTTTGGCTATTCTTACCGGCGGCCCTGGCACCGGTAAAACAACCACGGCGGCAACTTTCCTCGCATTGCGCTTCGCAATGGATCCGAGTCTTAACCCGGAGGAAGTCGTCCTTGCCGCACCGACTGGAAAGGCCGCAAAACGGCTTGAACAGGCCATCCGAGAAGCTGCACAAGCCGGGGGCCGTCTTCAAGCCGCAGGTCTGCCCTGTGAGAAGCTCGTTCAACTTGAAGCCAAAACGCTTCACAAACTTCTCGCCTGGACGCCCAAAACACCCGAACAGGGCGGCCCTTTTAAGCATGGTAAAAACGCGCCCCTTTCCGCCCGTATCGTTCTTATTGACGAGGCCTCGATGATTGACCTCTCCCTCTTCCTCCATCTTCTGGAGGCACTTCCCCAGAACGCACAGTTGGTGATCTTGGGGGACGAGGATCAGCTCGAAAGCGTGGAAATCGGTGGCTCACTCGCGGAGCTCATCCGAAGCCATCCACAGGCTGTTTTCCGGCTGTCGCATTGTTATCGCTCCGAATCGCTCGACATTCTTGAACTCGCCCGCGCCTTCAAACCTGGCGTTCCAAAACGTCCCTCCTGGCCGGATCTGCAGACATTGCTACAGCGCCCAACCCTCGCATTTACAAACATTCATCCCTTCGCCCAGAGTTTGCCTTCCGACCTCATCGAACAACTACAAACCGAGTGGCGCCATTTCCGACAGACCACACAATCCATCGCACTCGATAACCCTGATTCTCAACGCCTAGCATTCTCTGCGCTTAATTCCTTTCAAGTGCTTTGCGCCCAAAATGACGGCATTGGCGGTGTCCATTCAATCAACAAACTGGCTGCGGGTTCAGGATCTCTTTTTGCCCATGGCACGCCTGTGATGGTCACCCGCAACGAGCGCCATCTCGACCTCGCCAACGGCGACCTCGGGATCATTGTTCACCATCATCCTTCGGACATCGCTCGCGTTATTTTTCCTCATCGCGGCCCGCTGGCACTTGCCCAAATTCCCGCACACGAGCCCGCCTGGGCTTTCACCATCCACAAAAGCCAGGGCAGCGAGTTTAAGCGGTGCGCGATCTTTCTTCCCTCGGACCCGGACTCGCCATTGCTCAAACACAACCTGTTATATACCGCGATTACTCGGGCAAAGACACACGTCCGGCTCTGCGCCCCTCATTCCGCTTTATCAAGCCTCCTCAAAAACCCGAATTAACGTCTCCCGGGAGCATCACAAACGGCGGAGGTCTTTCCGGCCAACGCAATCGCAGCCGGCTGGGGTGGAGGCAAAAGCGCGCAAATCGCATCCCCGAGGTTGTCTTCAGCTTTCTCACCCGGTTCACACCCGAACTCCGAAGTTAAGGTTAAAGGAGCTCATCACGCGGAGGCGCGGAGACGCGGCGGTTAGAGATAGAACATCCCTTTTTACAGGAATTTGTATTTCTCCGCGTCACCACGCCTCCGCGCGAATTTCTATTTTCAGGTTCAACCAGCCCTTCCTAACGCGTTCGCCTTTAGCTGGTCGGCAACAGCACGCGTAAAATCTGATTCGCCGGGCCCTGTAGTTGTGCTATTGAACTGAAATGACGGTGGTCGAATCGATATTACGGGATCTCCACGAACTTCCCAACCCCGCGTTGGTGTCGCACGCTACGTACACTCATTGAATCCGAAGTCCAAGGAACGTCGGCTTTCGGCCCTGCTTGCGACTGCCGGCTGTATGGCCAGTGATGAGGGCGAAAGTTTCGGGGTGGCCGTGAGAACCGAGGCTGATCGAGATCATGGCCATCTCCAGTAGCGGGTTGCGGCTTGATAGCAGCGTGGTAATTTGACATTTCCGTGGCGGCAAAGAGCTGCTGGGAGCGCTGGGAGCGCTGGGAGATTTTGAGGTTTTTTACCTCCCCTATGTGGCGCTAGCAGAACTTTATGCGGGGGCCTATAGGGCGTTGCGGGCTGAGAGAAACCTTCAACAGATCGCTTTGTTCTTGGATGCCGTCGATGTTTTGCTTCCAGACGACCAAACTCCCCTTGTCTACGGACGGATTGCGTCTGAGTTGGCTCAGAAAGAAACGCTCATCCCTCAAAATGATATTTGGATCGCGGCGATGGCCTTGCAGACAGGGCTTCTTCTGGCGACAGAGGATAAGCATTTTAAGATGGTGAGCGGTTTGAGTCTGGTGGGTGGTTGATTTGAGGTCAAAAGCTCCTGATCCAGAGGAAACTACCGCCCGAATAAAGCTAAAGCACCTCTATCCCACGTGATGACCGTTACTGCCTGCTAGGCTTCTCCGCACTCGGAAAGAGGCTGTCCGCAGCCGCAGGTAGCGGCAGCCACCACCTCCACCTCGAAGGTAATCCCCTGCAGGGCGGACTGCTCGTAAACGTGCTGCAGGAAATTAAGCGCCTCCGGCACCGGCGGTTCGACGCATTCCAGCCTGATTTTAAGGGGCTTCCCGACAAACTGTGGGTAAGCCTCCGCCATTTCGCCGTCCAAGGCGAAAGAGAGGTAGGCGTTGAGCTTTTCCTGCAGTTGGAAGAGTTGCTCTCCCACATTGCGCCAGGGACGCGGCTCGACCATGACCAGCAGAACTTCGGGAACACTAGGGTCAAACCCGATAAAATCAATCACGCCTGCATGTTCGAGGCCCTTGGGTGATACGGGCGCGGGATTGGAGTTGGGTTCGCTCATTAGGAAGTGGTAGGTTGTACGATCGCGGACCAGAGGTTCGCACAGTTTTTGAACCAAATGAGAGCCATTATTGTAGAGAAATTTGGGGGGCCTGAGGTCTTAAAGTTCCAACATTTGCCAGACCTTAAACCGGCGCCAGATCAGGTGCTGGTGCGCGTCCACGCGGCCGGAGTCAACCCGGTCGACGGATATATCCGCTCCGGCAACTATTTCCGCCTCCCTTCCCTCCCCTACACCCCGGGCATGGACGGCGCCGGACTGGTGGAGGCGGTGGGAGCCCAGGTCCGAGGATATCGGCGTGGCCAGAGGGTCTACCTTTCCGGAAGCATCACAGGCACTTTTGCAGAACTCTGCCTGTGCCTGCCCACCCAAATTCATCCGCTGCCACCCCAAATGCCTTTCGAAGAGGGCGCCTGTTTGGGCATCCCCTATGCCACGGCAAACTACGCCCTGTTTCACCGCGCCTCTCCCAGACGCGGCCAAACCGTCCTCATCCACGGCGCGACGGGGGGCGTCGGGTTGGCCGCGTTGCAGCTCGCCAAGCGGGCGGGACTGAAAGTGATCGCTACAGGAGGAAGCGAAGCGGGCCTGCTTTTGTTGAAAAGCCAGGGAGCGGACATGGTCTTTGACCACCATCAGCCCGGGTATCATCAGGCGATCCTGGAAAGCACCAAGAACCTGGGGGTGGATGTCATTTTGGAAATGCTGGCAAACGTCAATCTAGGCCGCGACCTCCCTATGGTGGCCCAGGGCGGGTGCGTCGTTGTGGTGGGCTGCCGCGGCCCGGTGCAGATCCAACCCAGAGATCTCATGATGAAGGAGGCAGACATCCGTGGGGCCATGATTCTTCACGCCTCTTCCGGAGTGGTCGCCCGCGTCCATAGCGACATGCTCTCGGGCTTGACCGATGGCAGCATCAAGCCGGTGGTTCGCGCCGTCTTTGAATTGGAGCGGGCCCAAGAGGCGGCTGTGCTTCAATCGCTGCCGGGAGCCTGCGGCAAGGTCGTCATGGTGACGGCCCCTCTCTCCAGTGGAAATTAGCACGCCCCCCGCGCCTCATTGCGCGCCGTTCATTGCGCGCCGTTCATTGCGCGCAGTGCACTGAGTGCGCACGTTACGCTCGTACTGCGCGCCCAAAAGCGGCAACCCCTTTCCAGTGATCCCTCATTGGAAGGAGGCTGTCAGCCGGCTTCTGACAAAGTTGCCCCATTCTTCCTCCACCCACGACTTAAGCTCCGCCCTGAAAATTTGCGGGGAAAAGCGCTGCGCATTGCGCCTGAGTTCGGCGGGATCAAAGGCGATCTGGTCGGCCTCCTCCACCGCGTCCCGGATCGCCTCGGCGTTCTGTTCCTGAAAAAGCACGCCAGTGACCCCGGGGATCACCGTCTCGCAAGCTCCCCCTTTTCCGTAGGCGATCACGGGTGTTCCGGCTGCCTGCGCCTCAACGGGGACGATTCCAAAGTCCTCTTTCGCCGCGAAAACCACGGCTCGCGCCGAGTGGAGCGCCTCCGCGACCGCCCGCTCCGAAAGCCTGCCTAGAAGCTTCACATTGGGAGGAAGATTCTCCGCGAGACGTTTGCGTTCGGGGCCGTCTCCAATGACGTGAAGCGTTCTCTGTGGCATGGCTCGAAACGCTTCTATCAAGAGGTCCACCCGTTTGTAGGGAACCAGCCTGCCCAGACTCAAGTAAACGCGGCGATCCTTTGCGGGAGGGGCTTCTGTGGACGGGGCAGCCACGCCCACGGGAGGGAAGATCACCCGAGAATCGCGGCGGTAGACCTTCCAGATACGGCGGGAAATAAACACAGAGTTGGAAGCAAAAGCGTCCACCCCGTTGGGAGTGCGGCAGTCCCAAAGCCTGATGTAATGGAGCAAGGCGCGCACCAGAAAACCCTGCAAGCCCTGACTACGGCCGGTCTGACGCAGGTACTGCTCTTGCAAGTCCCATGCATACCGCATGGGAGAGTGGCAGTAACAGAGATGGAGCTGGTCGGGGCCGCTCAGCAGGCCTTTGGCAACCGCGTACGAACTGGAAAGAATGAGGTCGTACCCTGATAAATCAAAAGACTCCACGGCCAGTGGCATCAGGGGGAGGTAGGCCCTGTAGAAACGGCGCACCCCGGGCAGCTTCTGTAAAAAACTGGTTCGAACGACCTTTCCTTGCAAAAAAGCCCTCTCCCCTGTGGGAATGAAGTCTAGCAGGCTGAACAGGTCGGCCTCAGGAAATACGTTTAAAATCTCGCCCAGAACCCGTTCCGCTCCTCCTACTTCCGGAAGCCAGTCGTGAACCAAAGCCACGCGTTTGGGGCGCATTGCCGCCGCACGAAGCTGCTCCATGGTGTTTGGGTGAATCGTCGCATTCACACGATGTGGGGGAGGGTTTGAACGGGATGGCGCTCCGGCGCCATGGCACCTCCAGAACGCGACTTCTTGGAAACGTTGACTGCGGGCAGATCGTTTTCGATCCAAGGCCAGGCTCGCCGCGCATAGGGGCCTTCGCTCATCAGAGGCGCCCAGACGGAGGCCACCTCCTGACCCACCCTCTCAGATCGGAAACACCGTTCCGCGCGCTCTCGGGCGGCACGGGCGAAGCGTTCCCTGCCCCCCTTGTCCAGTAGCGCCGTCTCAATACACCGGCTCAAGGCCCGCGAATCGTCCATTGGGAAAAGCATCCCGCAGGCGCCGCCGTCCAGCAACTCGGGCACGCCTCCCCCATTCGCTGCCAACACGGGCACGCCCGCAGCCATCGCCTCCAAAACCACATTCGGACACGGGTCGGGCGTGGTACTTGCATGGACAAGAAGATCCCACGACCGGATCCGGGCGGGAACGTCGGACACAAAGCCATGAAAATGAATATGATCAGACAACCCGCTGGAGACGGCAAACTGTTTGAGCCGTTCCGCGTACGCTTCCTGGCCAAACAGGGGCCCGCCCAAAAGCTCGAAGCGGATTTGCATGCCACGCTCGATCAGGCTGGCCGCTGCCTCCAGAAAAAGATGCTGGCCTTTCCACGCGCACAAGCGTCCGGCAATGCCAACCGTCCACTTCCGCCCCTGAACGCCGGGCGGGGAAGATGCCATGGGCGGAAAACAAGCGGCGCTGAGACCGTCGTAGACCACATGGGCGCGGTGCGCCTGCGAAGCACCCAAGGCGTCTTTTGCCACACTGCGGGAGACGGTCACAAGCTCGTCGGGAAGATGCCTTGCCAGGAAACGCATCACGGCAAGGGCAGCAGGGGGCAGGCAGCTCGGGTGCAACGAGTCACGCAAATGCCAAACCAGTGGAACACCCACCATTTTTGCAGCCAGCCCGCCAAGCGCGTGTGCCTTCATGGAGTTCGTATGCACCAACTCCACCGCACGCTCCCTTAAAAAACGGGAAAGCCTGAGCACATACCGTGCAGCCGCCGATGCGCGCCCCCCAAACATCCAAGCCAGAGAACCCAAATTTTCACGGCGAACTTTGCCAAGCCCGGACTCCAAGGGGATGACGTACGTCTCCACAGACTGGCTTCGAAGCAGATCCACCGCCGGTCCCTCCTCTCCGAATACCACCACGGGATGCCAATGTTCTCGATCCAGCGCCGCCACCAACCGCGCCAGGGCAAACTCCGCCCCGCCCGTCTCTGCTGCATGGTTAAAAAAACACACCACTTTCTGCCGCTTCATGAGTCCCACCTTCCTATTGCCAAAGAAAACCGCCCAAGCCCGTTTTGAGATCAATCGCAAAACCGCCCTGCCGCCCGAGTAGGCGGTAACGGGTAAAAACGATCGATTCGATGCCCCCCATGAAAAAATCGGGTATGCCACGGGGGGCCGTGCGACGCACCGTTGAAAGTAATTCATGGGGTAAATCCCGGTTTGGTCTCTTTGAACCCAGTGACGCTTGATCCGACATTTTACGTGTCTCTGGGTAGGGAGGCTGCCTCCAAAATCAAAGCTCCGCACCGGCCCCAGCCCTTTGGTTAAGAGGGGGGCGAGCCCTTTTTCAAAACCGCCGACTACACGACCGTGGGAAGCTGGAGATAGATTTCACGCATCTGTCCGGCAATGGCCTCCCAGGAATACAAACGGGTCGCCTGAAGCCTGCCTGCCTGCGAAAAAAGGTCGCGAAGCCCCGTCTCCAAACGGAGCCGGTCGAGGGCGGCCAGCATTGCCACGTCATCATTTTCGGGAAAAACAATCCCCGCGTCCCCAATGACCTCCGGGATCGCTCCTGAATTGGATCCCAGCACCGGGATGCCGCAGGCCTGCGCCTCCACAAGAACCCTTCCGAATTGTTCTTTCCAGGAAGCCGTCGTCAAGGAGGGCAGCACCAGCACGTCCAAAGCATTGTAAAACCAGGGCAGCTTTTCGCGGGGGACAGCCCCCGCCCATTTCACAAACGGTTCCCGCCGCATGGGCTCCAGAAGCGGCCCCTCCCCGCACAAATAGAGAACCCGCGGCCCCTTGAGCTTCCGAAAGGCGCGAAGGAGAGACAGGAGCCCCTTTTCCTCCACCAACCGGCCCGCATAACCAACGACAAACCCGTGCAAACCGGCGCCTTGCCTGCAAAGTGCCCTGTCCAGGGGGCGGAACAGCCGTGTGTCCACGCCATTCCCCACCACCCGGGCCGGCCCTGCGTACCCCTTGCCCCGGGTGACGGCCAGCGCCTCCCGGTTGCGGGCCACTACATAAGAGGCACGCCCAAGAGTTTGCATCCGAAACCACTCGAAGGGAGGAGGCAGCCGCTTGGAAATATTCTGCTCAGTTTCCGATATCAACCGGCAGTCAGGCAAAAAACGGGAGCACAGCCGTGACACTTGAGCGGACAACAAATTCCACGGCTCCTCCCAGAGGTCGACAATATCAGGTTTGAGGGCCAGCAGCCTCTGTTTGAGCTCCGGATACCATTGCAAATACCACTTGGCCGGCCCACACCAAGCATTCTGAACTGGAGTCGTCCGGAACTGGTACCGGGGCGACTTCGGCTCCAAAGCAGCTCTCCAGCGCACCTCCGCCTCCCTGTAGCGCTCAGGACAGAGCACATGGACGGCCAGATCAGAAAACGCAGAGAGCGCAGCAGCCTTGGCCTGACCCTCCGAGGGGACTTGGAACTGGTGTCCGATCAGGAGCACCTTCAAAGGATTACGCGGCAGGGGCGCCCCGTCTTTGTGTGCATCCTTTTCATAACCCGGTTTTTCAAGCGCTGCAGACACCCCGGATCCAGCGCTCTGGGAACCCATCTCCCCCAACCGCTGCCCTCCCCCGCCCTGCCCTCGTGCACCCTCTCTGCCCATACCCATTCTTCGTCCCTCAAGGGCGGAAGGTTTGAAAAACGTTCCCTGACCGCCCCCGCCTTGGGAGGGTAGCAAAAAGGCGGGACTTCTGAGAGTCCCGCCTTAAGCGTGATTTTAAAGCCCTGAAGGGTTATCCCACCTCAGGGTTTGGTTTAATTTGGTTTAATTTACTTTTTCTTGGCCGCCTTCGCCTTGGGAGCTTCTTTAGCAACTTCCTTGGCCACAACTTTTTCCTTGCTGCCCGCATTCTTCTTCATTGCGGCGGAAAGCTTCAGTACGCGTTCGCGCATGATCTTGCCTGGCTTGAATTTCACCGTGGCGCGAGCCGGAATGGTGAAGGAGCTCTCGGGCTTGTTTGGATTGCGGCCGACGCGTGGCTTTGTCAACCGCACTTCAAGCACGCCGAAATTGCGCAGCTCAACGTTCTCCGAACGGGCTAGTGCATCGGTGATAGAGTCCAGCGTAAGCTGAACAACCTGATGCACTTGAGCCTGAGGCAGATGCGTTTCGTTGCTGATTTGAACAACCAAGTCTCGTTTAGTTAATGTCCCCATAAGATGATCGGACTTAACCTTATTCGCCTTTTGCGATCAAGAATTGTGTGCAAGAAGTTGCAGATAAAATTTCAGACGCCGTTTTAAAGTGCGTTTTTGCCACCTTGGTGAGCACTTGCGGCCCGTCCCTTTGAACTAGTTTAATGCCTAATTCCTTCACTTGGGCAGAGCATCCTTTGGGTAAAACCATCCCCAAGGTTTCACTTTCCCTGGCAAGCCAGTCGATAAACTTTGCCCGGGCGAGAATGGAGGCGGCGGCGACGGCGGGGTCGCTCTCCGCCTTGGTGCGCTGGTCCAACTGGATCCCGCGCCCTTTCTCCATCAGGGCGCGCTCAATGAGGCTTGGATTGGCAAACTGGTCGCTCAGAGCGCGCGGACAATCGGGTTTGATTTCGAGCAGATTTTCAATCACCCGGGCATGCCCCCAGGCCAGGAGTTTGTTGAGATTCCCAAACTTCTTATAGAGTTCATTATAGCGCTCAGGCCCGATGAGCAAAACGCTTTGCACGACCCCGGGGGTCTGCAGGATCACGCGGGAGAGTTGCCTAATTTTGGCGTCCGTCCCTATTTTTTTACTGTCCTGAATGCCTGCGGCCTGCCACGCCCTGGCGATGACAGGATCGACGTAGGCCCCGGCGATGACGAGCGGGCCAAAAAGGTCTCCCTTGCCGCTTTCATCGACGCCGAAATGCGGCGAAAACGGGTCGGATTGGTCCAATCGGTCCGAAGAACCGGCAGTGCCGGCATTTCCTCCTGCACTAGCGACCCCCATGGCCGCGCCGGCGAGGGCGGGGGCGCCGAGCAGTTCGGGCTCGAGCGTAAATTCAATAAAATCATCAACTCCCTTGCCCTGGAGGACGATTTTCGGGCCCTTTTCGTAAGCCGACACGGAGAGTTTGTCCCGCTGCGCGAAAAAGTGCATGTAGGGCCGGGGCTGGAACTCAAAGCCCCGGGAGACAAGAATATCCCTCAGTTTTTGGACCTGCTCCAAGCTCAGGGGGCAGGTGTGGATGGTTCTGGGAGGTTGTCCTGCGGGGGGCATATCAAAAGTCATTTGCACCGCCGATCTCGGATCGTTTGCTTTCACAACAGGAGGCAGTGGTTAGCGATGGGTAGCAAAGGCAACAGCGGCGGCAGCGGAGGGAAGGAGAGGCGACGGGGGCGCAGGCGCCTGAGAAAAACAGGCGTCCCGAAGCGCCCCTTTTTACGACACCCCGTAGAATGAACGGATCGCGGCAACCAACCCGGGAATGTCGTACTGTTTGGCCTCGATGTCCACTGCCAGCCCGAGATCCCGCATCGTTTTTGAGGTGATAGGCCCGATCGAGGCGGTTTTGAGGCCGGGAGGCAGCGGCAGCTTGAGGGCCATGAAGTTTTCGACCGTGGAACTGCTTGTGAAAGTGATCAGATCGGCGCCCTCTGCCTTGAAGCGGGCGATGCCTCCACTGACGTCCTCGGTTTCCGGGACGGTGCGGTAGGCAACGGCCTGGTCGACGATGGCGCCCAGCTTGCCCAATTCGAGGGGTAAAACGTCGCGGGCCTGCTCCGCCCGTGCGAGCAGGATCCTCTGATTTTCAACCGTCCCCACCTTGGCCTTGAACTCCTTGATGATGGCCTCCGCGATGAACTCCGAGGGCTGCAGATCCACGGCGAGATGGAATTCACGCACGCGCTGGGCGGTGGCCGGTCCGATGGCCGCAATCCGCACGCCACCGATCTCACGGGCGTCGGTGTAGAGCTTGAAAAACATGTCAAAGAAGGCATTCACGCCATTTGGGCTCGTGAACACGAGCCAGTCGTAGGTGTGCACGTCCTGGACGAGTTCTGCAAAGCTCCGCAGGTCCTCGGGCGGCTCGATGCGGATGGTGGGGAGTTCATAAACATCCCCTCCGATCTCACGCAGGCCCGCGCTAAGCACGCCCGCCTGCTGGCGCGTGCGAGTGACCACGATGCGCTTGCCCCTGAGGGGGCGTTTTTCAAACCACCCCAGCTTGTCGCGAAGGGTGGCGACCTCCCCGAAAACCGCCACGGCGGGTGCTGTAAAGCCGGTTTCCTGAATGCGCTGTGCAATCGTACTGAGGGTGGCCGAGAGCGTCTGCTGGCGGCCGGTTGTACCCCAGCGCACCAGGGCCACCGGGGTGTCCGCATCCATGCCGTGTTTTTGAAGCTCAGCGGTGATCGGCCCCATGCGTTCGACGCCCATGAGCATCACCTTGGTGCCCGGCAGCGCTGCGAGCCTGGCGTAATCCAGGGCCGTATCGGCCTTCAGCGGGTCTTCGTGACCCGTGAAAATAGTCAGAGAGGAGGTGAAATCCCGGTGCGTTACGGGGATTCCCGCATAGGCGGGTGCGGCGATCGCCGAGGTCACGCCGGGCACGATTTCAAACAACAGGCCGGCCTCGGCGAGTGCCTCCGCTTCTTCACCGCCGCGACCGAAAAGAAAAGGATCCCCTCCTTTGAGGCGGAGGACGCGGTTTCCGGCCTTGGTCTTTTCCACCAAAAGCGCATTGATCTCTTCCTGACGCATCGTGTGGTTGCCGGCTTTTTTCCCGGCGTAGATCACTTCAACGCCTTCTTTGGCCCATTTGAGCATCTCCGGATTGCAAAGATAGTCGAAGACGACCACGTCCGCCTGTTCCAGGAGTTCTTTGACGCGCAACGTCACAAGCCCCAGATCACCGGGGCCCGCTCCAGCGAGGTAACAGACGCCCGAAGCGGCGGGTTGGGACGATTTAGAAGAGGAAGTTTTAGTCATCGGAATGAGGGCTTTGGCAAAAAGCGCGCGAAAGCAGGGG
The DNA here is from genome assembly GCA_947479475.1 of Chthoniobacteraceae bacterium. Lineage (GTDB taxonomy): Bacteria > Verrucomicrobiota > Verrucomicrobiia > Chthoniobacterales > Chthoniobacteraceae > Chth-196. The sequence continues at coordinate 25,662 of CANJZW010000029.1, read as the reverse complement.
GGACGCGAAAAGCAGGGGGGAACGCGGACCCCCAATGCGGGACTCGTCCCCCCAAGGAGGGACGCGAAACCCCGGGGGGAAACGCAAAGGCGCGGAGGTTAGCGGGAAAAACAGACCGGATTCCCCAAGAATCCGACGGCCCTAAATGAGGGACAGGTTTCCCGCGCCTCCGCGCCCGAGAGTGGACGATTTTTAGTGGGCGGCGAGGAAGAGCTGCTCGGCGGCCTCCCAGTTTACGACGTTCCAGAACGCCTTCATATAGTCGGGCCGGCGGTTCTGGTAGTGCAGGTAGTAGGCGTGTTCCCAGACGTCAATTGCCAGAACGGGAGCCCCTTCGATCCCGGCCACAGCCTTGCCCATGAGGGGCGTGTCTTGATTGGCGGTGGAGCCGATTTCAAGTTTGCCATGATTGAGAACCAGCCAGGCCCAGCCCGAACCAAACCGTGTCGCCCCGGCAGTCTGGAATTTTTCCTGAAACGCCTCAAAGCTGCCGAATGTCGCGGTGATGGCTTCCGCAAGTTTCCCCACGGGTTTGCCCGTGGACTGGGGGCTGAGGAGGCTCCAAAAAAGCGTGTGGTTCACGTGTCCGCCGCCGTTGTTGCGCACGGCGGTGCGGATTGCTTCGGGCACAGCGGAAAGATCGTGAATGATTTCAGCCGCGGTTTTTCCAGCCAGCTCCGGAGCGGACTCCAGCGCCTTGTTCAAATTGTCCACATAGGCCTTATGATGCTTGCCATGATGAATTTCCATGGTGCGAGCGTCGATGTGGGGCTCCAGCGCGTTGAAGCCGTACGGAAGTGCAGGGAGTTGGTGCATAGTCTTGCTGTAGAATCTAATTGGGAATCGTGGAGTGCGCCGGCCCCGGGGCTGCGCGCCCCCAAAAGGGGGCCCGGCTCCGGAGCGGTACCGTGCAAATTTGCGTGAGAGCGCAACTCATTGCAAGCACCCCACCAAGGAAGTGAGCGCCCTGGCCTCCGGGGGGGGGGTGCCCCTGCGGAATGGGACAACCGCCCAATTTCGGCCCGGCATTTGTTTCGGCACCCGCAAAAAACCAAAAAAACCATGCCTAGTTTTTTGCGGGGCCGGTACATTCCTCCAAAAGATGATTGTTCCAGGCCAAAAACACACCCTCAGCGTTCTCCGAGAAGCTTCACCCGGGCTTTACCTGGACGGGCTGGAACTGGGGGACATTTTACTTCCCGGGAAATACATTCCAAAAGGAACCGTCCCCGGGGACCAGTTGGAAGTTTTCCTCCACCACGACTCTGAAGACAGGCTGGTGGCCACGACTCAAACGCCCCACGCCCTGCTGGGGCAGGTGGCCGGGTTTGAGGTGGTGGGTGTGCGCCCTGGGATCGGAGCGTTTTTGGACTGGGGCCTTGAGAAAGACCTCCTGGTGCCGCTGCGCGAGCAGTCCAGGCATCCGAACGTGGGGGAATGGGTGGTGGCGATGGTGGTTTTGGACGAGGTTTCCGGGCGTTTGATGGGAACGATGCGCCTGCACCGCCACCTGCACAAAACGGAGCCGAAGTATGAGGAGGGCCAGGCCGTGGAGCTCGTCGTCGCTGAGGAAACCGACCTTGGATACAAGGCCGTGATCAATCACACCCACTGGGGTCTGCTTTACAAAAGCGAAATCGCCTCCCCCCTCGTCCCAGGAGACGAGCTGCCGGGGTTTGTGCGTTTGGTCCGGCCCGACGGCAAAATCGACCTAAGCCTGGACGCCTCCGGCTACGCCCGAGTTCGCCCCCTCGCCGACCAAATCATGGAGGCCGTGGCCGAGGCGGGGGATGGGACGCTTCCGTTCGGAGACAAGACGGACCCGACCGTGATCAGGGAAAAGTTTGGTTCGAGCAAGAAGGCCTTCAAGCAGGCGCTTGGCAAGCTGCTCCGCCAGAAAAGGGTGGAATTTGTCGAGGGGGGCTTTCGGCGCTTTCGCAAACCGTAGGGTTTAGCGAGGGCGGGATCCCGTATGAACGGCCCCGCACTAACGGCCCGGCGCCGGGTTGGCGAGGGAATGGAGGTGCTCTTCGAGAGTTTTTGCATCGGCCTGAATCATCCAGAGCACCTTGTACGGGCCCGTGCTCTCCCACACGCACGACCAATCGCCAAAGGTGGAGCGTCCCGAGTCGGAATTATCTTCTGGAAGCTGCAACGCCTCGCCCTCCGCGATCACTAGGAGGCCGGTGGGGGAAAGGGTGGGAAACTGCGCAATCGGAGAGCCGTTCCATCGCAGCATACGGGCTGCAGCCACTTTCACCCCCGCAAAAGGTTTCGGCATATGCACTCCCTCCATCCCGTGCAAAAAGAGCCAGTCCTGGGTATCCCCCGCCCTGCCCTCAAAAGTCTCCAATCCCGCGATTCCTGCATTCCGGTTGAGTTCGAGAAAACTTTCCATGTGGCCGCGCATGATGATGGACGGGCTGTCCCGCCAGCGTTCCCAGCCGAACCAACCCAGAAACACGCAGATTCCCAGAAGCACCGCGGCCACCGCCAGCGCCTTGTCCCATTCCCTGCGGGGAGGAGGCACCGCGCAGGCGGAAACCTCCAGAGCGAGCCGGTCTTCGGGGCTTAACTTGAGAGCCTGCACCTTTTCGTGCACGTCTTCCTCCGAAAGGCCGGCCGCCGCCATTTGCTCGCGAAACTGCAGGAGCGCAACGCGCCATTCCCGACTGCGCAGGCGAAAGAGCTGGATCACCTCACTGGACTTGACGATTCCCGTGCAGTGCAAGGCCAGAGGGGCGCGTAACTCCGGCCGGGCCGCGTTCACGGCGGCCCTCATTTCAGGCAGAGAAGCAGGCAGATCGTCGGCGGAGGCCGCTCCCGAATGGTTTTTTTTAGCGAGGCGCAGCGAAATCAGGCGGGCCGCCCAAAGAAAACGGTGTTTTTGAGTGCGCCACTGGGCGGCATTGGATTCCGCCTCACAGAGGACCTCCCCGATGCAAGAAAGCGCGATTCCCCGATCACCGGCGTGCAGAAGTGCAAACCGGTAAAGGTCATCTATGAAATTTTGTTCAATCACTTCCATCTTCAACGCCAGCATAACCAACAATCCTTAGAATTAGGCAACTATCCGGTACATTTCACAATCTGCTTTTCCCGGAGGCTCTCCTCCGCGAACGTGTAAGGCGCCCGTCCAGCGCGAGCAACCATGCCAGACTCGACAAATCACCGTCCATCCTTGGAATCGTACCGAAGCGACTTTCCCATCCTCCACCAGAAGGTGAACGGGGCGCCGCTTGTGTATTTCGACAACGCGGCAACCACCCAAAAGCCTCGGGCCGTCATTAATGCGCTCGTTCACTACTACGAGAACGACAACGCCAACGTCCACCGCGGTCTGCATATGCTCAGCAACCGGGCCACGGACGCCTTCGAGGCGGCCAGGGCCAAGGTGGCCGGCTACCTAAATGCGGCCACTCCGGAGGAGATCGTCTTCACTCGGGGCACCACCGAATCCATCAACCTGGTGGCCAACGCCTGGGGAAACGCCCACCTGAAACCCGGCGACGTCATCTTGCTCACCGAAATGGAGCACCACAGCAACCTCGTGCCCTGGCAGCAGCTCGCCCTGCGCACCGGCGCCCAGTTGCGGTTCATTCCACTGACCGACTCTGGAACCCTGGACCTCAGCCAACTCGACGCCCTGCTCACCCCCGAGGTGAAGCTCTTGTCCTTCACTCACATTTCAAATTTCCTGGGGACCATCAACCCCGCGGCGCTCCTTTGCGCCAAAGCCCGGGCCGTCGGGGCCATCAGCGTGGTGGACGCCGCCCAGAGCGCGGGCCACATGCGCGTGGACGTGCAATCCATCGGGTGCGATTTTCTCGCGTTCTCCGGCCACAAGATGTGCGCGCCGACGGGGATCGGCGCCCTGTACGGGAGGGCCTCTGTTTTGGAGCAAACCCCGCCGTGGCAGGGAGGCGGGGAGATGATTCTTTCGGTCCGCTACGAATCGAGCACTTACAAACAGGCGCCGGCGCGGTTCGAAGCTGGCACGCCGAACATTGCGGGCGCCATCGGCTTGGGGGCGGCCATTGACTATTTGGAAGCCATCGGGCGGGACGTCCTCCAGGCACACGACGAGGCTTTGGCCAGGGATGCGTATGAACGGATCGGCGCCCTTGCCGGATACCGCGTGTTGGGGCCGAGCGGCTCCCGGGGCGGGCTGGTGAGTTTCGTGCATGAATCGGCGCACCCGCACGACCTGACCTCCTACTGCGACCAAAAGGGGCTCGCGCTGAGGGGGGGGCACCATTGCAACCAGCCTTTGATGCGCAAAATGGGGTTCCCAAGCACCAGTCGAGCCAGCTTTTACCTTTACAACACCACCGCTGAAGTCGACCGGATGCTGGAGATTCTCGCGGATGCCCACCGATTTTTTTCATGAACGCCGACTTTGAAGAACTTTATCAGCAGGTGATCCTGGATCATTCCAAGCGCCCAAGAAACTTCGGCACCCTCGAGGGCCCCGCCGTCCACGTCGATGGAGACAATCCCTCCTGCGGGGACGAAATCCACCTACACGTGCGCTTCGGGCGCGAGGGGGAAGTGGAAGACCTCCGCTTTACCGGGGTCGGCTGCGCCATCAGCCAGGCTTCGGCCTCCCTCATGACGCTCAAATTGAAAGGGAAGTCCAAAAAAGACGCGCAGGATCTCCTGGCCGCGTTTACGGATGTCGTCACCCTCGGAGAGCAGGAGGCGCCGAAGATGCTCGGAGATTTACGGCTCCTGTCGGGGGTGCGAAAATTTCCCCAGAGAGTGAAATGCGCGATGCTTGCGTGGCGCGCCTTTGAGCAGGCGATGCAGGAAGCCACAGTTGGTCCAGTTTCCACGCAAGAATCCGCCCCGCACTGTTCCTGACGCTTCGAATGCGTATTGCTAGCTCCCGGCTTAACGGCTAGGATTCGGCCTGTTCGGTCGTTTGAAAAAAACGCCATGCAACCCCCAACCCCTCCAATCCCGATGCAGCTTCCCTGCCGCGCTTGTCCAGAGTCGCGGCCCCCGCTCCTGCGAAAATTGCGCGGGTTCGAGGCTGGGTTCACTCTGGCGGAAATCGCTGTGGCCCTTGGAATCTTCTCCTTCGCCCTAGTCAGCATGATGGGGATGCTTTCCGTCGGACTCAAAAACTCCCGCCGCGCCACCGTACAAACGGCCGCCTCCAACCTGCTGGCAGGAATTGTTGCCGATATCCATGCCTCCAAGAACAAATCTCTGGGAGACAACAAATACGCCTACACCTCCCCGAAACTCCAGATCACTGCAACCCTCGACAAAAAGACCAACACCGTGTCGGACACACAGACGACAGCGATCTCCCTGAACGAGTCCTGCACGCTTGTGACCCCGAGTACTCCGGAAATGATTCAAAAGCTCTACAGCGTGCAGTTTTTTCCCGGGGCAGACGGAGTCGCCGCCATACGGGTTCGAGTCGAATGGCCCGTGAACCGGCAACCCGCCGCCAAGCCCGAAGGGTTTCTGGAAGCCCTGGTCCCGCTGCCCCTGTAACCCGCTATCCCAGAGCAGATCTTGGTCTCCTCCAAAGAAACTATGCGTGAACTTCGCCCAAACAACCGGGGTATTTCCGGATTCACGTTGGTAGAGTTAATGGTCTCTATCTCCGTGCTCGCCATTCTGGGCGGCCTTGTGGCCCAGTTGATGAGCTCCGCCTCACGCCTCACCTCCTCGTCCAAGCAGTCCTCGGACTGCGATACCGAAGCGCGCTACGCCCTCAGCCAAATCAGCTCTGATATCGCGCGAAGAGTGCGCCGTCCCGATGTCGATGCCTTCGTTGGAAAAGCGGATGGCAATGACAAGTTGTTCTTGTTTTCTGAAGTCGCCGGTTACGCGCCCGCTCTGGACGCCAACTCCCGCAGCACAGTCTCCCTCGTGGGCTACCGCATCAAGACTGTCCAAAAGGGAATTGGGACGCAAACAGGGCTGGAATTGCAGCGTTACGCACGTGCACTGCCCTGGATCGCCACCGACAGCAACAAATCCCTTCCCTTCATCACACTTTCTGGAACCCCACCAGTCCCTTCCCCCGCCTCCACGCTGGCGGGCACGAACGGCAAAGGATCCGGCGGATCCTTCCCCTCCGTATTGGCCGATGATACCGCTGAAGACGTTTACTTCCAACCCCTGGCACAAAACGTTGTGCGCCTTGAGGTGTCGCTTCTTAAAAAGTGGGAAGGCACAAACGAAGCCAAGCTCCTGACAGATGCGGAAATTCCGACCGAGTTGTCCAAGAACGGCTTTTCCAACATCACCGCGATCATCATCACCATTGCTGTTTTGGACTCCCAAAACGCCCTCAAAGTGACCCAAGCCGACATCGACAACTTGGGGCTCGAAAACACCGACCCAGCGAGCACCACCAAATACCCTCTCGACAAGTGGAATGAGAAGTTCAAAGAGAAAATGACCTCCCTTCCCAAGCCTCTGGTCAACGGCATCCACTTCTACCAGCGCGTCATCAGCCTTTAACTCCGCCTGAGGGGCCATTGAACCCCTCCCTCTTTTCCCCCGCTAACAATCCCCCCCCACGCCAGGCGGCGCAGGGGGCCTGTTTTCTCGCTCTTCACGGCTCGCATGGCGCGCTCCGCGAAGGCCACCGGCGCCCGCTAAAGTCTGGCCAAACGCACCGCCACCTCTTCAACCGCCGCCCTCGAATTAAAGGCGCTGATTCTAAAGTAACCTTCCCCCGCAGAACCAAACCCGCTTCCGGGAGTGATCACCACGTTCGCCTCCGTCAACATACGGTCGAACATCTCCCACGAAGTCGCCCCGCCCGGGGTGCGCACCCAGAGGTAGGGGGCATTCACTCCCCCCCAGACGTTCAAGCCCGCATCGGTCGCCGCCTTGCGCAACACCGCCGCGTTCCCCATGTAGTGGGTGATCAAATCGGCCACCTGCGCCTTGCCTTCGGGGGAATACAGCGCTTCGGCGCCACGCTGCACCACGTAGGAAACCCCGTTGAATTTCGTGCTCATGCGCCGGTTCCAGAGCGGATGCAGCGCGTGGAACTCCCCGCTCTTGGTCTGCGCCATCAGCGTTTTTGGAACGACGGTAAAAGCGCAGCGTGTTCCGGTGAACCCTCCGTTTTTGGAGAAGGACCGGAACTCAATCGCGCATTCCCGGGCGCCCGGGATTTCATAAATCGAGTGCGGAATCCCCGGTTCGCTGATGTACGCCTCGTAGGCAGCATCAAAGAGGAGCAGAGAGCGGTTCTTGAGTGCATACGCCACCCAGGCCTCGAGTTGGGCGCGTGTGGCCACCGAACCGGTCGGGTTGTTGGGGAAACAGAGGTAAACCACGTCGGCTCGCTCGCTTGGTACGTCCGCAACAAACCCGTTGGCTTCCGTGCAGGGCAGATAAAGCAGGCCGCCGTAAGCCCCCGAAGCGTCCGCCTCCCCCGTGTGGCCCGCCATCACGTTCGTGTCCACGTAAACCGGGTAGACCGGGTCCATCACGGCAATGCGGTTGTCGCCTCCGAGAATGTCCAAAATGTTTCCGCAATCGCACTTCGAGCCGTCCGACACGAAAATCTCGTCGTCCGCGACATCAATCCCGTGAGCCCGATAGTCGTTCTCCGCGATGGTATGCCGCAGAAAATCGTACCCCTGCTCCGGGCCGTAACCCCGGAAGGATTCACGGGAGCCGAGTTCGTCCACCGCCTTGTGCATCGCGACACGCACCGCCTCCGGGAGGGGTTCGGTCACGTCGCCAATGCCGCAACGGATCAGGCGCTTGGCCGGCTCCGGATTCGCTTCGCAAAACGCCTTCACGCGGCGCGCAATTTCAGGAAAAAGGTAGCCCGCTCGGAGCTTGAGGTAGTTGTCGTTTAGATAGGCCATAAGGATGGAAATTTAAAAAATGAAGGCCGGCAATCCAGTCCGGCTCTTCGCTGATGAAGGGGCGGGGCGCCGCTTTATGACGCCTTCCAGACGCCGGCGGCAATCTGGCGATTCACGTGGGCAGCCACAGCATCCTGCCAGGTGCGCGGCTGCAGGCGCCCCAAAGAGACTAGTTTGGAAGTGTCCAAAATCGTGTGCACCGGGCGCTTTGCAACAAACGCCTTGATCGAAGCCATCGGCACGCCGCCCACCTTGAGCGTCTTCAACGGCAGCCCGGCGGCCGCTGCGCAATCCAGCGCGAACTGACCGTACTCCTGCCAGTTGCAGGCCCCGGTGTTGGTGAGGTGAAGCACCCCGCCTCCGTCAACACGCCGCAAAAAGGGCCTCAGGAGAGTGGCCACATCAAGAGAATACGTCGGCGTGGCCCACTTGTCGTTGACCGCATCCACCCGCTCCTCCACCAAGGCCCTGGAAACCACCTGATCCACAAAACTCGGGCGATCCGGGCCAAAAACCCACGAAACGCGCACCGCCCAATGCCGGGGGCCCGCCGCAAGGACCGCCTCCTCGCCAAGGCGCTTGGATTCTCCGTAAACGCTGATCGGTTGAGCAAGGTCCGTTTCCTTGTACGGTTGCCGGGAGTGACCGTCGAACACGTAATCAGTGCTAATGTGGAGGCAACGGGCGCCCTTCTGTTCACACAGGAGTGCCAATTCATTGGCGGCTTCGCCATTGGTTTTAAAGGCCTCCTCCGGATGAGACTCGCAGTAATCCACATTCGTCAGCGCAGCACAGTTGACCAGACAGTCGAACTCCAGAGAACCCAGCACCTGTTCAAGGCGCGCCGCGTTGCCCAAGGGCAGTTCCGCCCGGTTGAATGCAATCACGTCCTCACCCGCCTCGCTCCATTCCCGAGCCAGCGCCGCGCCAAGCCGTCCGCCAGCTCCTAAAATAACAGTCGTAGCCATTTGATTTGTTAAAATCACTAGCAGGTTTCCAAAATCATAAAAGCAAGAATGGAAGGCCCTGGCGCCCAAAAAACCACCGCCTATTCACTCACCTCACCTCTGATTTCCTGCCTGCTCATCTTCCGCAAAAAGGGCACCGCGAATCCCGTCCCACACCTCCGTCACACCCAACCGCGCCAAATCTCCCTCAGGAGCCCGTATCACGCGCACCCCCGCATTCGCGGGCGCCCAGACCTCGGGGTCGGTCGGCCCAAAGAGGAGCACGCTTTTTGCCCCGACAGCCCCCGCCAAATGAGAAATCCCGCTGTCATGCCCAGCAAAACGCCCGCACTCGCTCAACACCGCGGCCAAAGCCGGCAGCTCGAGCCCCACCGCCCACCGCACCCGGCATCCCCGCCACGCGCCCTCGAGCAAACGCAACACCTCCGCATCCGCCTCCCCCGCCACCAACACAATCTCCCCCCCCGGAAAACACTCCCAATACCGCTCCCCCAACTGCGCCCAGCATGCGGCGCCCCAGTTCTTCTTGGGACTCCCGCTCCCCGGATGCACCGCCAAAACCGCGCCCGACGCTCCCTCCAGCCATTCCCGCGCCCCCGCGCGATCCGCCGGACTCGGGAACAACTCTGCCGCCGGCGATTCCAAAAACATCGCCAGCGATTCCAAAGGCGCCGCCCATTCCCGCGCAGCATGCCGGGTCGCCGGCCGCCCGTACGCCGACAAATAATGCTTCACCCCCGCCCTCCGGACGTTCGCCTCAAATATTCCGTCCGGGTCAAACAGGTAACTGACCACCTGCTGGAAGCCCGCAAAATACTCTGACAAACCCGGATCCAGGACGCCGTTCTTGGCAAAAAAACCAGCCATCGGCCCGTAGTCGATCGACCGCACCCGACTCGCGTAAAACCGACCGTCCACCAGCGAGGCGATCCGCGGATACCCCAACACCTCCAACTCCGCCTCCGGAAGCGTTTCCCTAAGCAGCCGGAGCGCCGGGAGCGTCAGGATAAAGTCCCCCAACGCGCCGCCCCGGATCACAAGTATTCGAGAGGCTTGAGTTTTCATGAGCGTCAGAAAATCCGGAGCTTCACCTTACTTGGCCTTGGGTGGCTCAATCTGCAGTTTGCGGCTGAAAACCTTGTCGCCATTGGTAACAAACAGCGTGTCTCCCTGCGCTCCCGCAAGCGTACAACTCGTCAGAGGCTTTGAGGACTGGGGCTTGTCCAAAACGCCGCACAAACGGCCCGTAGGGTCGAACACCTGGATCCCGAGCGCCGAAGTCACGTAATAACGCCCCCGCCAATCCGCCGCCATCCCGTCTCCCTTGGACGCGGTTTGGTAGGGCGGTGGAGCGTTGAGCTTAAACTCCCCCTTGTAATCAATCGGAACCCGCATCTGCATGTAGGGCTCCCTCGCGCTGAGCATCCCGTTGGTCTCCACCCGAAACGCCCAGACAAACTCCCCTTTGGAATCCGACACCGCCAGCGTCCCTCCGTCCGGAGAAAGCGCAATCCCGTTCGGGCCCGCAATGCCGTGGTCTGCAATCCAAACCGCACCCGTTTTCGGGTCAATAAAAGTGACCTGCTTGGAGCCCGTTTCGGTGACGTAAAGATTCCCCTCATTAGTCACCACCAAATCGTTGGGCTGCATTCCCGTGGCAATCTCAACGACCTCACCGTCCTTGGGATTGATGGACACAACCCGCTTTTTCGCCCCCTGACACGCGTACAACAGACCGTCGGGCCCAAACTTCAAACCACTCACCCCCTCGTCGGAGAGGCGTGTCTTGGTTCCGTCCAGAGCCACCCTGTAGATAGCGGGCTCCTTCATGTCCGAAAAATAAAAGTTCCCATCCTGATCGCTACAGGGCCCGTCGGCCGCACCAAGCCCCTCTGCCACCGTTTTCCAACCCTCTCCCGGAATCAACAGATTAAGCAACGTGAGGTCGCCGCGCAGGTCCCCGGAGTGGTCCCTTTGGGCCGTCGACCGCTCTTTGCGCCACAACCACTTGAGTGCATCCGGAAAAATCGAGCCGCCCCGGTCGCTGTTGTGTCCGTACCCCTCGGTGAAATCCAAGCGCACGTCGTACCCCATGTATTTCAAGGCGGCCTCCATCTGCTGGTTGGCCAGCGGCCAGTTTCCAAAGGGATTATCAAGGTCGCCCGAGGAATCCTGCAGAAACACACGCAACGGCCGGGGTTCCGTCTTTCGAATCAGCGAGGGATAGGCGTTGCCACCCCGCAAATTCACAAAACTGCCGATCGAGGAAACCACTTTCCGAAAACTCTCGGGCCTTTCCCACGCCACCGTGAATGCACAAATCCCTCCGGAACTGGCGCCGCAAATCGCCCTCTGCTCCGGGTCGCGGGAAACCTTCCAGCGCTTCTCCACTTCAGGGAGAATTTCCTCCAGCAAAAACCGGGCGTACCGATCCCCCAGACTGTCATACTCCAAACTGCGGTTGGAGTTTTTCCATGGACTCTGCGCCGGCGGCTTGGCCGTGTCGTGCCCGGGATTGATGAACACGGCGAGGGTCGGAGGCATTTCGCCGCGGGCAATGAGGTTGTCCAAAACCGTCGTCGCCCGCCAGTGCCCCTTGGGATTGACGTAGTCGTGCCCGTCCTGAAACACCATCAACGCCGCCGCCTCCCCCGCCTTGAGCTTGGCCGGAACGTACACCGTCCAATCGTGGCTTGTGCCGGGAAAAACCTTGGAAAGCAGCGGCGCCATTTTCTGAACAGACCCGCGGGGGACGGACGACTGCTCCACCGCATCCGGATGCAGTTGCCAACCGTCCGCGTGGAGAACCGCAGTGCCGGCAAGGTTTAGAAGAAGGGGCAGCAGCAAGGAACGATTCATGGGAGCAAAAAGGGTCGTCGAAAGCCTCAAAAACGGGCTCAAGGTTTCACTGAAACAAAAAGCCAGCGCAGCGCCTGGGGCAGAAGCGCCCCGGCGGCCTGCCCGCTGTGCCCGCCGCCGGTCATCTCAAAATGGCTCTGGTAACCGGCAAACTTCAAAGCGCCCGCCATGTCCCGGTTCGAAAGCGGCCAGTGCCCGAACAAATTGTTCACGTCCGACTCCCCCTCCTGCATCCAGACACGCAGCGCCTTGGGCGCGTCCTTCGTACTCCGCACCAACGCTGGATAAGCAAACCCGCCCCGAATATCTGTAAAACTCCCGATACTGCTGAGCACCAACCCGAAAAGCTCAGGCCGCTCCCACGCCACGGTAAAAGCGCAAATCCCCCCCGAGGACGTTCCAACCACGGCACGGCACGCCGGATTCGCCGTCACGTTCAACCCGGCCAACGCCTCGGGCAAAAGCTCCTCCACTAGAAACTTTGCGTACCTTCCCCCCAGCGAATCGTATTCAAAGGAACGGTTGCTGCGGCTCGCCGCCCCGGGCTTGCCCCCGGGAATGATGCCCGGACTCACAAACACGGCGATGGTCGGAGGCAGCTCGTTCTTCGCAATCAAATTGTCCAACACCACCGGAACACGAAACGCTCCGTCGGGTTTGACGTATCCCCCCCCGTCTTGGAAAACAATGAGGTTGGCCGCCTGCTCCGCGCTGTACTGTTTTGGCACGTACACCCAGTAATCGCGAACGGTGCCCGCAAAAGTCCGGCTTTCGGCGAAGACCCGTTTCGTGATCTCCCCCACTGGAACGTCCGCCTGCAGCCGGCTGTCCGGCCCGGGCTGGGGGATTTCGAGTGCGCAAGCTAGGGCGGGCGCGCAGAGTAGCATCAGGGGATAACGCATAGGCACCCCGATAGAGAAACGCGACTCAACCGCAGCGTCAACGAGGGAAACCGACCGCCCAGGCTTTGGGCCGCGTAATTTCACTCGGAAGCGGTTCCCCAAAAACCGATGCTCTCCCAAATCCCATGACCGCCCAATCGCCTCGGAAAGAGTTGCGCCCCCTCAGCCCGGGCTGGGTTCTCGTCGCCGGCTGCGTGCTCGCCTTCCTGAGTGCAGGCGTGAACGCCTTTTTCCTGGTCCGGGTGGGCACCTCCGTGAGCCACCTCACCGGAGACGTTTCCCGCGTGGCGGTCGAAATCGCCGGTTCCCACACCGCTTTCCACGAGGGAGCCTACCACTTGGTCGCGGCCACGCTCAGTTTCCTGCTCGGCGCGGCGGCCGCAGGGTTTGGAATCCACCACCCAGATCTGGTCGTCGAACGGCCGTATGGAAGGTCTGTTGCAGGCATCGGGATCCTACTGCTAAGCGCCCATTTTCTCCTGCCAAAACACCCCGTCCAAGCCATCGCCGTCTCTGCATTTGCCTGCGGATTCCAGAACGCTTTGGCCACCCATTACAAGGGAATCATCCTCCGCACCACCCACCTCACCGGACTGCTCACCGATCTGGGTAGCAACATTGGGCTGCGCCTGCGCGGGCACCACATCCGCAAACGGAAAATCATCGTGCCTCTCCTGCTCTGTGTCAGTTTCTTTGCCGGCGCGGCCGCCGGATCGGCCCTGGTGCTCGAAAGCGCCTCCCACCCCCTCCTGCTCCTTGCCGGCGCCTACATTGCCGGCGGCGCCTGCCTGGGCCTTTGGAAACACTGCGGCCAAAAAAACCTCCCCGCCTAGGCGTCCTCACGCTCAAGGCGCTGGAGCACACCCAAACATGCGCTGAAAGCATGTCACCAAAGCGCCTCAACCCAGCGCCCCACCAACCCGCTGTAGCAAGACAACCTTGCCTCCCTAATTTTCAAGGGCTGCCCCATATCGAGCCGGAATTTAGCAGCTAAAAAACATTCACCCCACTCAGCCCCGATACATAAATTGATTGCGCATTAAATCAAACAATACAATCATGCATGAACAAGTTGTCCACGCCTTAGCTGATTGTCTAAAATGCATCCCGCCTCACCAGCCAGCATCCCCCTCCAGCGCCCTCTGGCAAGCCTTCTGCCGCTTGGCGCCCTTTTGCTGTCCGCACTCCAGGCCCCCTTTCTCTCCGCCGCCGCTCCCGCCACCGACCCCGTCGGCTACCAGCGCACCACCCTTCCCGCCCCCCGCAACGAACCCGCCACACGCCGCGCTTTGGGGGTTCCCTTCGAGCGCCCCGTCGTCTTTACAGGCGCCGCCGCCAGCGTGGACGCCACCCTCCACTGCCTCAACGCCAGCTGGAGCCCCGCCCAATTCACCGCCCAGCCCCACTTCGTCCGGTTCCGCTCCGGCGCCGGTGCCGGACTTACCTTTCTAATCACCGCGCATTCGACCGACGCGCTCACCCTCGACACCGCCGGCGCCGCCCTTGCCAGCCTCTGCGCCGCCGGCAACGTCTTCGAAATCTTTCCCGCCCACTCCCTGGGCAGCCTGTTCGGAAGCACCGCCTCCAGCGTCCCGCTCCGCGCCGGCACCTCCGAGACGGAGGCCGACCTCGTCCGCCTCCACGACGGCACCCAGTGGCTGACCTACTATTTCGACGCCACACACTGGCGCAAAACCGGTTCCACCCTTTCGCAGGACAACACCGTAGTCGCCCCCGGCCAGGGCCTGTTTCTCATTTGCAAAGGCACCCAGCCCGTCACCCTGACGTTCACCGGCACCGTGCGCCCAGCAACAGACCCCGCCCCAGCCGCCGCCCTGCGCGACACGCTGCTCTCCCTCCATTCGCCGCTCGCCACCCGCCTCGACGCCCTCGGCCTCCAGAACCTTCCCAACTGGAAAACCGGCCCCTCAGCCTCCCTCGCCGACACCGCCCGCCTCTGGAACGGTTCCTCCTGGAACATCTACTACCACACCGGCGCCAACTGGGAAGCCGTCGGCTCTTTCGCCAACCAAAACACCACACCCGTGCCCGCCAACGGCGCCGTGTTCCTTCACCGAACGGCCGCACCCCAACCCCCGCAATGACTCTGAACCCCGGGTTTTGGCTACTGCCGCTCCTCCTTCTCGGATCGAGCCTGGAAAGTCGCGCTCAAAAGACGCTGCAGGTCGCCTGGCAAAATACTCCCGGCTCTCCCCTGCGCGACCAGAACGGCAAAACCCTCTCCGCGGGCGCCCCCGCTTCGGGCGACGGCACCGTCGTCCAACTCGGCTACTACTCCCGCGCCACAGCAGCCGCCCCGTTTGAGGGAACCTTCATCCCCCTCACCGGACAGGGCGCCGCCAACAGCGCCTTCACCACCACGTCCATCGGGGACGCAAGCGGCGGGCCCGACGGCCGCTTCAGCCTCGCCTCCTCCTTCGAAGCCGACTCCCCCGCCTCCGGCTTCAACCTGCCCCCGGCCGGGACCCCGCTCAGCGTCCGCTTTTTCAACGGCAAAACCATCGCCTCCTCCACCCACTTCAACGCCGTCAGCGGCGGCACACGCTGGCTCTGGCAGCCGCCCGCCGCGGCCCCCGGCGAGGTCATCGCCCTTTCCCTGGCGGACCCGAGCCTCCTCTGGAAAGGCGGCGCCGCCTCCAGCCTGCGCACCGCCGTAAGCTGCGCGGTCGTCTTCGACACCCCGCCCCAGGACCAGAGCGTTTCCTCCGGCCAAAACGCCACCTTCACCGTCGCAGCCTCCGGGCTGGAGCCTCTCTTTTTCCAGTGGCGCAAAGGCGGCGTCCCGATCAAAAACGCCACCGCCGCCTCGTACACGCTCCCGTCCGCGAAGGTCGCCGATGCGGGCCTCTACGACGTTCTCGTCTCCAATCCCTCGGGCAGTTTCCGAAGCGCCCCCGCCGCCCTCAAAGTGGATCAAATCCGGGGCGGTTTTCTCATCGACCAACCGGCCGACCTGAGCGCCATCAAAAGCTCGAAAACCACCCGGACCATCCTCCTCCAGCCTGACGCTCCCGAGGTGGCTTCCACCCAGTACCAGCTTTTTGCTCTCTCCGGCGGCATCCGCACCCCGGTGCCTGGCCTCGGCGGTGTCGTTCCGCCCTCCGGCATCCTGCCGCTAGCCGTGCGCTCCCTGACCACCGCCGGCGACTACGTCCTGCACTTCAAACGCACCTTCAAGGACGGCTCCACCGAGGAAATCGACTCGGAAGAGTTCCAAGTCTCCCTCAAAACCTGGGACGACGCCTCCGGCACCTACGAAGCCCTTCTTCAGGACGTCAACAACCTGCCCGCCGACAACGCCCGCTACCGCGGCGCCGTCTCCCTCACCCTCTCACGCACGGGCGCGATCTCCGGCAAACTTGCCTACACCGAGGCAGCCGCTCTCCCCGGCGCTGAAGCCCAGGGCCTCCGCTCTTACATCCCCGTCACGCGGCGCTTCAACGGCGTCCTCGCCCCCGTGGACGGCTCAGAACTGAAATTTGTCTGCGTCCCCATCCTCGGCACCGGCCTTCTCGCCCACCGCCAGGATCTCCTCCTCGAACTCGACGCCACCACCACGCCGCCCACCCTCAAGGCCACCGTCCGCGACCATGCCTCCGTAGGCGGCAGCCTCGACTCCGACGGCATCCTCAGCCAGAGCGTCCCGGTCCCGCGCGCGCTGCTCAAACTTCCCGCCACCGCCGCCGGGCTTGCCGGCAACTACCCTCTCCACTCGGATACCACCGCGTACGTACAGCTCCAAATCCTGGCCTCCGGGAAAGCCCTCTGGCTCACTCGCGCCGACGGATACTCCGGCTCCGGCAGCGCGTCCGTGCTCGAGGCGGGCGAAGCCCAATACACAGCCGTCCTCGCTGAAAGCGCCGCCACCAACTCCAGCGCAGTACTCACCACCCGCAGCTTTTTCGGCCCCCTCACCCTCTCCCGGCTCGCCCTTGGAACATGGTCCGCCTCCATCGGCACCTCCACGAACCCCGGCGCCCTCGAATTCCAGGCCTCCACCCTTTCGAGGGTACAAGGCGCGCCCACCTACGATGTGCTGAAATTCGCCTCCGGTGAAAACCGCTCCGAAATCCGCTCCCTTCCCTTCACCAACACCGCCAACCGCCTCTGGGGCGGCGCCCTTGCAGCAACCGCGCCCGACTTCCTCAAAACCGGCGCCCGCCTCCTGCTCAAAGCCCACGACCCCTTAAGTTCCGGCACGGCTACCACCCTCCAATGGAGCCTCACAGTCAGCACCGCGGGCGTCGTCAAATCCACCCCTCTGCAAACCGGCTCCACAACCGCCCCCGCCCTGAGCCTGCGCCTGGACAAAATCCGCGCCGGACTCACCGGTTCCTACCTGCTTCCCGGCGACCGCCTGCGCCGCACCCTAACCGGAATCGCTTTCACACCCGCCCCGGGTTCCTCCCTGCGCGCCCAGGGCTGGACCGAAGCCGGAGCCGCCGCGTCCCTGCGCACCGGACTCTGGACGCTGGAACTCCAGCCCTGACGCCCTTGCCCCAACTTTCCCGCCCCCTCACAAACACCCGAAGAGCCCTCCCACGCCCCGGCCAGAGACGAACGCCATGAGAAACACCACCGCCCCTTCCCCCTACCCGCTGCGCAAAAGCCTGCGCACCCTCCAACTGCTTTTGACGCTGCTCGCCACGCTGGCAGCAGTCCCAGCGCAGGCGCAGAGGATGCCGCAGGATAGTTGGTACCTCGCGAAGGAGGTGGCCATTCCAGAATTGGGTCAGATGCGTGGCATCGCTCAAGATGGTTCAGGCAATACTTTTGTCAGCGACTCCGACCATGCCTGCATCCGCAAGTTTGATCCCCAGTGGAGGCTCCTCAAATCATTTGCGAGCTTGGGAACCGGCGATGGAAATCTCGACGGTCCTGAATCCATCGCGATCGGGAAAAACCAAAAACTCTATGTTGTTGATAAAAACAATAATAGAATTCAAACATTCGATCTCGAGGGAAATTCTCTGCGTAATTTTGGTACAAAAGGAACTTCCGATGGAAAATTTAATGAACCCTCGGGAGTCGCCATCGGGGGAAATGACACGGTCTACGTATCAGACCGGCAGAACAACAGAGTGCAGGCGTTTACACCGGAGGGGGTATTTCTTTTCAAATTTGGAACTCCCGGATCCCTGGACGGTCAGTTCGCAGGTCCGGGTAAACTCTCGACATCCCCAATAAACGGTAATCTAGCGATTTGCGACACCGGCAACAATCGGGTGCAAACATTTGATGCAAACGGTGTTTTTTTGAATAAGACACCAATTTACTCGGGGGATTATTACGCTGCGCGTGAGAGACTTTACAATCCGTCTTACGGGGATTTGATTCGCTCAAACCAGACTACCACTCCAATTGATGTCAACTACTTAACCGATGGCTGCTTTATCGTTAATAGCACCGGCCAATTCCAATTAAATCATTTATTTTCCGCAACTGGAGAACCCCTCCATTACTGGCCCTCGGTGGGGCTTAAATACTTTGCCCCAGGAAATGCGCTTGATTCTAACAGTCTGAATGAAGCACGTAACAAAACTGATCAGGATTACCAGAGTTCATCCCTCCAGTTTACCGCAGGCACCACGGACGCTTCCGGGAACCTCTACAACCTGACTTCACGCGGTGGATTCCAGCTCTGGAAACGCACCTACCGCGTCCAGCAACCGCCTCAGGCCAATGCGATCCCGCTTCCCTCGATCCTTTCCCAAAGCCGTCGTGCTGGAACGTCGCTCGTCGACGTGGAATATATCGTGAAAGATGCGGATGACGACACGGTGCAAACCGCAGCTCTTGCTTTCAAGGATGGGGGCAATACCCTAAGACACATTATCCCTATCACAACCCTCGTGGAGGGAACCGCCTCAAACCTTGGCGCCCAAATTACAACGGGACAACCGCACCGTTTCACCTGGGACGTGACCAAGGACTGGGCCACGGACTTCGGCGAAGTCCAAATCGAAATTCTCGCCAAGGACAAACGGAATCTTCTGAACTTCGACTTCATACAGATTCCAGCGGGAACCAACAATCCTGCCATTCCAGGACTTAAAATAAGTCGCTCGCCCTTGAGTGCCAATGACTTTCTTAGCGTTTGGTACTGGCTAATAGCGACCGGTGATCCGGAAATTCGGTTGGACAATGGATATATTTACTCAACCGAAAAAAAAACCATTTTCTATGATGGCACCAACGGAGTTCCAGGTCTGAGGGCAAGCTACTACTCCAACGCCACATTTCAAGACGCCCCTGTGGAGCGAATCGATTCCTATGTCGATCTGCGTCCCTTTACCGAGGATGCACCATTTCAAGGCAAAGCATTTTCGGTAACGTGGAACGGAAAACTTGTTCCCTCAAATACTGGAGATTACTACATCGAATTTCGCTGTGGATCTTATCATCGGATTTGGATCAACAACCAATTAGTAAGCACCTCTTACAGTAATACTGATGGGAGTTTTGACGAATTTTCCTACGTTGATCCCTTAGTTAACCAGTGGTTTAACTTAACTGCAGGAAAAGCTGTTTCAATTAGAGTCGATTACAGCGTGATGCGCGAGATGCGCGAGCGCGGAGACAGTGCGCAACTTTATTGGTGGAAATCCGATGGTACAAGGGAACTTATCCCGCCTTGCAACCTCTTCTCGGGAGTTTCCTCTAGTGCTGGAAACTTCTCTTACACTAAAGCAGATCCATTAGCTGAGTGGTCCAACACAAGCGCGACTGGCGTATCATACATATTAAGAAAGATGGGACTCCGGGAAGCCACCGGGGCAGAGGTGTGGCGTGCGAAGGAAGCAGGAACCCCCGGAAAGATGATCAACCAATGGGAACCCAAGTTTCAGGTTGGTCCGGGGGAACGGCCCCTGAAAGTGAATGCATACGGTTTCGATACGGGCGCTTCAGGCACTTGGGTTGTTCCCCTGAACAACTAATCCGCCCCCTCCCCCATGCACGCATCCGACACCAC
The DNA here is from genome assembly GCA_947479475.1 of Chthoniobacteraceae bacterium. Lineage (GTDB taxonomy): Bacteria > Verrucomicrobiota > Verrucomicrobiia > Chthoniobacterales > Chthoniobacteraceae > Chth-196. The sequence goes on along the minus strand of CANJZW010000029.1, from coordinate 6,083 downwards.
GACCGCAGGGCCCTCCCCGCGCAAAACGCGATCCGCATCGATGCGCGTCTTTGTGGCGTTGCTCTGCCTTGTCGCCGGAGCTGCGCTCGGCCTCACCGCTGTGTCCAATTCGCAGGCTACCAAAGTCAAACTGCTCGTAAGCTCTAGCCCCGCAGGGATCGTTGCCACCGCTGAAACCAATCTTGATTCGGGTTCCACGGTCGTCATTCCGCCGCCGACCGAATCCAGCAACGGGTACACGTTCGCGTACTGGTATCTCAAAACAACTAACGATCAGCCTCAAACCACACGGAAAGTCGACGATTACGGAATGTCCCTTACGGCATTGAACTTCAAAATCTACGAAGACACCAACTACATCGCCTTATACATCCCAACCCTGCAAGACACTGACAATACGGGAGTCCCCGACTGGTACCGCCTCAGAAACTACGGCACAGTCGATATCCCACCGAACAGCGACACGGATGGAGACCAAGTCAGCCTTATCGAGGAGTACCGGAAAGGTTCGCTACCACGCATTGCTGATAGTGCAGAAGACGGAGGCATCATCCAAGGCGGGATTTCACGCAGACGCGGAGCCAAATTCCCAGTAGTGATTGGGTCACAATTTTTTCTGTATACGGAAACTTCCATTCCGCCCGGTATCGTCAACCGGAGTGAATACGTTGTTTCAGGCACCCAGATGCGTTCTACAAATGCGCAGCAAGAGATTCAGGTCTACCATTTTGCGCAATGGAAAGTCAACGGAGTGCGCCAGCAAAACGACAATGAGATCGCGTTAAATCAAGTCATTATCAATGTCACAGGAACAACCCGTGTTGTCGCTGAATATGTTCCCACCTCCCAAGATACCGGCAGCACAGGCGTCCCCGACTGGTACCGACTCAACCAGTACGGCACGCTCGACATCGCCCCCTCCAACGACTCCGACGGCGACGGGCGCACCCTCGCCCAGGAATACGCCGACGGGACCCAGCCACGCATCGCTGACAGCGCCTCCGACGGTTCCGTCCTCGAGGGCGGCATCTCCCGCCGGCGCGGCGCAAAACTCCCCCTCCCCTTCTCACCCGCGTACGTGCACTACGTCGAGGCCAGCGACCCGCCTGGCATCCTCTCCCGGGACACCTACCTGACCATCGGCACTTCCGTCACAACGCCCAACGCACAGATGGAAGTTAGCGGCTACAAATTCACCCAATGGACCCTCAACGGCGTTCGCCAGGAAGCCGACGCCGGCTTCGCGCTTTCCCGGGCCACTTTCGTCCTCACCGGCGATACACTCGCCATAGCGCACTATTCACCACTTGCGCTAGACTCCGATTTGGACGCCCTTCCCGACTGGTATGAAATGCTCCAATACGGGGTTCTCGCCAACACCGCCACCAGCGACACCGACAAGGATGGCGTTTCTTTGCTCGCCGAATATCTCATGGGCAGCCAGCCCCGCATTCCCGACAGCGCCGCTGACGGAGGCCTTCTCGAAGGCGGCGTCTCGCGCCGGCGCGGGGCCAAGATGGTGCTCAATCTCCAGTTCTTCCCCGCCAGTCAGGCTGCCCTCAGCAGCGGTGGCGGCTTCTTTAGCGACCCCTACTCCGGCGCGGCCGGCGGGTTCAAAATCGCGGGCGGCTCCAGCGCACCGGCCACTGGCGATATCGATGGCGATGGCGATCTGGACCTCCTCGTGGGCGGCACCGGAGGCAGGGTCCGTTTTTTCAAAAACACCGGCTCCCCCTTTGCCCCCGAACTGACCGAAATCGCCAACACTCTTTCCTCCCTGCAGAACTGGCCCACAGGCAACGTCTATCCCGCACTCGGGGACTGGAACGCCGACGGAAAAGCCGACCTCGTTGTCGGCTCCGACGACGGCGTCCTGCGCTTTTACCGCGCCAATGGCGGGGCCACGCTGTTTGACTGGGTCGGCAACCTCACCGCATGCGACACCGCCGCCCCCGTGCATCCCGGGTTCTGGAGCAAATCCGCCGGGCCCGATCTTCTGGTGCTAAACGGGTCCACAGGCAAGGTGCTGCTCTTCGCAAAAGGCGCGAATTCCCTCGCCCTTCCTTACACGATGCCCGCGACCAACGCCGACCTGCTTGGCGAAAGCAACGCCATCCCCAATGGCAGCGGCATCTCGATGTCGGACACCAACAACGACGGCTTCCCCGACTTGCTCGCCTCCGATGCCGAGGGCCGCATCTGGCGGTTTCTCGGCCAGCAAAGCGGCACCTTCACCCTCGAGAGCAAAGTCTATGGGGGTGCCGTCAACGGCTTCCGCGCCGGTTTAAGCGCCACCGTCGCTGACTTCGATGGCGACGGCTCCCCCGACATCCTTGGCGGCGGCACCGATGGCGCCCTCGTCTTCCTGCGCAACCCCGGCCGCCACCTCCGCCTCACACCCGCAGTCACAACCGTGCGCGCGGGAGAAGCCGTGGAGTTCACCAGCATCGATGACGACGGCACTTTTGTCTGGAAAATGGGCCCCAACCAGAGCGCCGGCGGCGTTCTTCCTTCCGGAAAATACACCGCAGGCGCCAAGCCAGGGATCGACCAGGTGATGGCCACCGACGGAGCAGGACGCGTCGGGGTGGCTTGGATCAACATCCTCCCCACCAACATTTCCACCGGACACAAAAACCGCGCCCTGCTTGTGGACGGGCGCCGCAGCCCGAACGATCCGGTGTCCACCGCCTCCAAAGCCCTGGCAAAGCGCGCCCGCGAAGTCCTTTTGTACCGCGGCCTCGAAGCGTCTGAAATCTTGTGGCTGGGCCACGGAAAAGAGTCCGACGCCAAACCCACTCGGACAGCCCTGATGAACGCCCTGCTTCAAAACGGCGCCATCGATGCGAGCACCGAAAGCCTCACCCTTTACCTCGCCGATCACGGCCGCCAGAACGAGGCGGGCGACGGTTTGTTTTTGCTCTCAGAAAACGAATCCGTGAGCGGCACAGAGCTCAACACCTGGCTCAACCAGATGCAGGCGGACCACCCCAAGCTGGCGGTCGTGGTTCTCGTGGAATGCTGTTACGCAGGGCGCGTCACCGAGGCCATGACACGGAACGGCCTCTACACCGCCCGCAGGCTGGTCTTCAGCTCCAGCGGTCCCGACGAACTGGCACATCTGGCCGCCAACGGGGCGGTCAGTTATTCCATGATGTGGTGGAGCGCTCTGGCCTCGGGCAAGACCCTGCTCGAAGCCCACACCAGCGCCGTGGTGGCGATGGCTGCTTTGCAAACTCCCCAGATGAGCGCAGGCGCAGCGACCCTGGCCGCCAATAAACTCGGACTCGAAACCATCCCCGCTTCCGGCCGCCCGGCGGTTAAAATCGTGGGCGGCGACATTGTATTGCACGACACTCAGAGGGCGCGACTGGCCGTCGAAGTGGAGTCCGCGCGCCCGATCGAGAAAGTGACTGCGCTTGTCCTCAAGCCCGGCTACACGCCCGATGGAGACTCCCCTGTCACCGGCCTCAGCGAAGTCGCCCTGGCCCTGGACGAGGCCACCGGCCAGTGGACCACCACCCAAGGTGGCTTTAGCGAAAGCGGCGCGCCGTACACCGTTCTTATCCAGGCCAAAGATGTTTGGGGCCAGGTCAGTATGCCGGCCGTCCTGCACATCACTCAAGGCGAGCTCCACAACAGGCTCATCATCTTCGCCGCAGGCCAGAACGATTGGAGTGGACAAGCCGCCGCCGCGGAGCTCGCAACCTACTCACAATACGTCGCCCAAATACGACTCATCCGCCCCGAAGACGTCAGCCTCATCGCAGAAGCCAGCATGGGATTGGCCGCCACCGCCCCCAGCATCGCCTCACTCAAAAGCGCGATCGAATGGGCCAACCACGACGGGGATCTGGGCGCTTTGACCCTGTTTATTCTAGGACAGGGCTCTCCCGCAGGCATCTTGTGCGCCAACGGGGATGTCATCAAACCGTCCGAGCTCAAAAAGCAGCTCGATACTCTCCAGGCCGACACCGGCATCGTGGTGCAGGTGATTGTCGACGCCGATTACTCAGGGATTTTTGTGCGCGACAACGCAAACGCAAACACCCGCCGGATCACCATGTCCTCCACCTCCGCCACCGCGACCAACTCGGTCGCCTCCGGAGTCTGGGACACCGTCACGCGCTGGCTCTGGGACGGGGTCGCGCGCGGCCGCGACATGCGCCAGAGCTTTGACGAGGCCACGCACTTCGCCGAGCTGATCGTGGAAACCGCCCCCAACCAGATTGACGACAACGGCGACGGCCAGTCCAACACCCAAAACGACGGCTTGGAGGCCGCCGACACCTTTTTAAGTTCCGCCTTCAGCGCCGCCGATGACCCGCCCTTCATCGGCAAAGCCAGCGCCGCCCTCCGCGTCGCCTCCGGCCAGGCCGCACGGTTCTGGATCTCCAATGTCGTCATGCCCGATGGCAACGCTCCCAAAAACGCCTGGGGTGAAGTCTTCGGCCCCGACGGCACCTCACGCGGCACCGTCCAACTCTGGCGCAACGAAGCCAGGGACCGCTATGAAGGCGGCTTCCGGGGTTTTGCCGAAGCCGGGCGTTACGTGATTTTTATTCAGGCCGGCGAAATCAACCGCCCGGGCCGCACCACGCCCCCAGCCGTCGTGCAGGTCTATTACGCAACCACAGCGACTGCCGGCGGACCGGCCACGGGATCCCTTCCACCATTGGCAATGCCCACCGACGGCCAGTTCATGGCTGTTGAAAAAGAGGCCGGTGCGCAGTGGAGTCTCGCCCTGCTGCGAGGGCAGCGCATCGCGGTCGAAGCGCTGGAAGTCACCGCCCAGCGGGATGTCACCCTGCAGCTGATCGGAGCCGGCGACAAGGTTCTGGTCACCGCCAACAAATGGGGCAAGGGCTTTGGAGAAACCATCACCGACTGGGAGGCCCCCGCCGATGGCAAATACATCATCCGCGCCACATTCAGCCCCGGCCGCGGAAGCGCCTCCTGCAAAGTGCGCACCCACATCAAATACGACTCCGGCGCGGCGGACCCCGTTCTCCCGCTGAGCCCGCAAACGCTCACCTTCGCCCCCCTCTCACAACGGAGCCTCGCCGACGGCGCCTTCACCTTGAACGCAAGCGCCTCTTCAGGCTTGGCCGTGCGTTTTGAACTCACCAGCGGAAGCGGCACCCTCGCAGGGAACGTCCTGACGCCCACAAGCGCCGGCACCCTGACCCTGCGCGCCCTCCAGGACGGCAACACCCAGTGGGACTCCGCCGAACCGGTGCTGCGCACCCTCGTGATCGACAGCATGCCGTCAATCAAAGCCGAGACCTATGAAGCCTGGGCTCAGCGTGTGTTCGGCGCCGCCTACGCGCTCAAGGGCGGCCCCTCTCAGGATGCCGATGGCGACGGCCAAACCAACGAGGCCGAGTGGCTCGCAGGCACCGACCCGAATTCCGCACAAGACGTCCTCCGCATCCTAAGCGCCGATTTAACACCCACCGGCTTTCGCGTGCGCTGGCTGGGGCGCGAGGGAGTCCGTTACCGGGTCATGCAGAGCCGTGACCTCCTCAGCTGGAGCCCAGTGAGCCCCGAGGCCATTGCCGGCCACGGCTTGGAACTGGAATTCACAGACACCCAAGTGCAGGACGACACCAAGTTCTATCGCGTCGAAGTGACGCCCTGATCGGCTCCCTCACTCAGCCTAGTCAGAAGGTAGTCCGGAGCATCTGTCACCACACTGCGATGCCGCGTTCTTTCTCGATCTGACACAAGGGCGCGCTTAATAGAGTAGGGAGACGAGGATGGTTTGCGGCCACAACCACTCCTTGTCCTCATCTCCCCCTCATCGAACCGGACGGGCGGATTTCCCGCATCCGGCTCTCGGAGGCTGTTCTCCGGTTTGCTTCATTTGCATTGCCGTGTAGCGTTCGTGGGGAAACGAGTCAGGTCGTATTGCTCATGCAGGCGTTCGTTCCGATAATGCGGCCCGTAATGCGCCCGGCTCTTGGCGTGTTTCTTCCACAGCCATCTCCGGACTCGATTACACACCTGCATCTGCATCTTCCCAAACACCTCATCCCTTTGCGCGTAGTCAAAGTACCCGATCCAGCCGCGTACCCGCTCAT
>CANJZW010000028.1 GCA_947479475.1 Chthoniobacteraceae bacterium | reverse complement strand
CCCATAAAAATACGCCCTGTAAGGGCACTCCAGCCTCCCGGTCCATTCCAAATGGTGGCGTCATCATGGGGCGCCCCTGCAGGGCTTTCGGTTTTATAACGGATCAAACCCATGGCGTTGCCATGGGCTGCTAGTGGACTGCCCCTCGGGGCGGAAACGCTTCGATTATTCTAAAAACGGCAATGGAGGAGCGAACCGCGGCCGGTGTAAAGTTTGTTCTGTAATTGGGTTCTTTGCGAACTGGCTACCCCTTCCGGGGGCGGCGGAGCGATAGCAAGCGCCGTTTGGTCATGCCGGAGGCATCAGATCCGAAACTTTTGCCCATTCGGGTACTGGAAAGGCATCCGAAAAATCATCTGATCCAAGAGGCTTGCGGGAAAATCACTGCGCGTCTGCGTCGGGCTTGACGATCTTGAAAAATGGCCCGGGTGTTTTCCCCTCCGAGCCCACCAACTTTTTATGCTCAGACTCTAAAAACGATTCCCCAACCACCTTGTCCGCTTTAATCACCTGCACCCCGTATCCTACAATCTTCACCCCGGTTGCCTCGCCCATTTTCCCCGGACTCGCCGCCTTTCGAACGACCGTCCCCTTGGCCGGATCCGTCGTCAGACTAAATGTTCCGTTGGCCTTGAGTTGCGCACTGGTTTCACCGCCATCGAAAACACTGGTTTTATAAGTTTTCATATCCCGACCGATAAACCAGTACCTCACAACCAATTCGTTCTCAGGCTTTCTGGAAGTATTGCGCAACGAAATGGAGATCATTTTATCCTGGGCGTTTGATTTACTGGGGGTCATCGACTTTTTGGTGCTCTCCACTTCCCCCGGAGAAGTCTCTTTTTTCTCACGATAAGCCAGCATCTCCGCGGCTACCTCGACCGCAGCAAGACAATCAGAGACAGCAAAAAGCATGGCCACAAGGCCGAAGAAGGTGTGTTTCATAATCTATTTCCAGGACCAGACTCGCCAGCGCGACGGCCTAAAATCATGCCAAAAAAACTCCCCTGCGCGAACCAAAAAACAAACACCCTTTCCGCCAGAGTCCGCCAGAGTCCGCCAGAGTCCGCCAGAGTCCGCCAGAGTCCGCCAAGATAATGCATCCGCCGTACCCAGCTCTATTGAGCCAGACAAATCCACGACCCCTTACGTCAAACAAACAAACAACCCATTCATCTCGCCAGCGCCCCAGCGCCCCAGCGCCCACAACCGCACGCTAAGCGGGAGCCCCATCCCGCCTGCTCACGCCTCCTCCGGCGGCTCCCCTCCCGCTTCAAGATCGTTTTCCTTGATCTGCCGCAACACCTCCGATCGGTCCTCCACCTCCTCCCAAACCTCCTTGGCCACGTATATCGGCGCCTTTTGGGCGATCGCCAACGCAATGCAATCACTCGGACGCCCGTCCAGTTCGATGATCTTGCGCTGAAAAAGCTCGTTCTGGCAGCTCACAATCAGCCGGGCAAAATACGTCTCGTTCTTCACGTCGTTAATCACCACCCGGTCCACCTTGGCGCCCAACGCCGTCATCAAGTGCACCGTCAATTCGTGCGTCATCGGCCGCTCCCGGCTCTCCCCCTTGATCAACATCGAAATCGCCACTCCCACCTGTTCATCCACGTAAATCACGAAAACCTTTTCGTCATTCCCCAAAAAAATCGCGCGCCCCGCGTTCAAGGGCAAAACCGACCGCACTTCCACAGGCACCACGGACTTGTTCATGAGCTAAAAGTACACCCTTTGGGCCACATTCTCAAGGGCCACACTCTCTTTCTGCCCAAGATCAAGTCGTAGCCATTTCCGCACCAATCCAGTACGGTGGGCCCCCTTCCCAATGAAAAAGGCCCTCCAACTCCTTCTCTGGACCGCCATCGCCCTTCTGGGCGCCGGCGCCTATGCCGTCATCGCCCTGCGCCGCAGCGAACCGGTCAACTCCGTCTACCTGCTGACCGCCGCCGTCTGCACCTACTCCATCGGATACAGGTTCTACTCCAAATGGATTGCCGCCAAGGCGCTGGCCTTGAACGACCTCAGATCCACCCCCTGCGAGCAGTTCGAAGACGGCAGAGACTTTGTAAAAACCAACCCCTGGGTCGTCTTCGGCCACCATTTCGCCGCCATCTCCGGCCCAGGCCCCCTCGTCGGTCCCGTTCTGGCCGCCCAATTCGGCTACCTGCCCGGAACACTCTGGATCCTTCTGGGCGTCGTTCTGGGCGGCGCCGTCCAGGACATGGTCATCCTCGCGGCCTCCACGCGGCGCGACGGGCGCTCCCTCGCACAGATGGTGCGCGAAGAAATCGGGCGCGCGGCGGGCGTCGTCGGAACCATCGCGGTGCTCTCGATCATGGTGATCCTCCTGGCGGTGCTGGCCCTGGTGGTTGTCAACGCGCTCGCCGAAAGCCCCTGGGGCGTGTTCACCGTCGCCGCAACCATCCCCGCCGCCATGTTCATGGGCGGCTACATGCGTTTTCTACGCCCGGGCAAAGTCCTGGAGGCCTCCGTGATCGGCGCCGTTTTGCTACTCGCCTCGGTCTGGGGCGGCCAGTTCATCCACTCCGACCCAGGCCTCGCTTCCGCCTTCCGTTTGAAGGCGCACACCCTTGCCTGGAGCGTCATCGTGTACGGACTGGCGGCTTCCGTCCTGCCTGTCTGGCTGCTGCTGGCTCCGCGGGATTACCTGAGCACCTTCCTCAAGCTCGGCACGATTTTCGCACTGGCCATCGGCATATGGAGGTCGTGCTGCCCGACCTCCATATGCCGGCGCTCACCCAGTTTGTGGATGGAAGCGGCCCCGTCATTCCCGGGAAACTTTTCCCCTTTTGTTTCATCACGATTGCCTGCGGAGCCATCAGCGGTTTTCACGCCCTGATCTCCAGCGGCATCACCCCAAAAATCATCACCCGGGAGCGTTTCATCCGGCCTGTGGGTTACGGCGCAATGTGCTTGGAGTCGTTGGTCGCCATCCTGGCCCTCATCGCGGCGTGCACGCTTGAACCGGGCGTGTACCTGGCGATCAACATCAAGGCGGCCGGGGCGGAGGCCGCCATCAACAAGGTCAACAGCTTCGGCCCCATTTTCGCCGTCTCTTTGGAGCAAATGGAAAGCCTCGCCCGCGCCGTTCAGGAAGAAAGCCTGTTTGGGCGCACGGGCGGAGCCGCCACGCTAGCCGTCGGAATGGCGCGCCTCTTCGCCTCTGCCTTCGGCGACAAGATGCTCGGCCTTTGGTACCACTTCGCCCTGATGTTTGAGGCCCTCTTCATCCTCACCACTCTGGACGCAGGCACACGCGTCGGCCGTTACCTCCTCCAGGACGCCCTGGGCCGCGTCTGGCCCACGATGGGCAACGCCGCCAACCAGACTTCCAACCTCCTGTGCAGCGGATTGATCGTCTCCGCCTGGGGCTTCTTTCTGCTCAATGGCGTGGCCGACCCTGAGGGCGGCACCAAGGCGCTCTGGCCTATTTTCGGGATCGCAAACCAACTGCTGGCAAGTATCGCGCTAAGCCTGGGCTCCATCATTCTCCTCAAACACCAGCTCCGTAAACCCGATGGCAAGCCCGCTTTCGCCCTAGTCACCGTCCTACCCCTAGTCTGGCTACTAAGCGTCACGGTCACTGCCGCCGTGGAAAAAATAGGCCATTCCGACCCCAGAATCGGCTTTCTGGCCGCCGCACGAAAGGCGGACGCAGACCTCCTCGTCCTCAAGCAGGAGCTGGAAAAAACGCCCGATTCCGGCCCAGCCCTAGAGAAAAAGATCCATGCCGCCGAGCGTCTCCGCCTCAACATGCGCACCGATGCCGCCGTGACGGCCGGGTTCCTCACGCTGGTGGCCCTGCTCTTGGGGATCACCATTTCTGAAGCGGTCGCGCTGCTGCGCCGCAAAAAGGAGGCCGTCCTTTCCGAGAGTGAACCAGTCTGGCTGCCGCACCTGGATGCGACAAAATCGGGCGTCCCTGTGGCCGGCCTTCTGGGGCTCGGGGTGGCGCTGGTTCAGGAGCTTTCAGGACAGGCCGCCATCGAGAGGGAGAGGATCGTCCAGGTTGCCGAGTGCACCTGCCCGCCCAACACCAACCCCCGCGCAAACGCGTTCCTCATTTCCGCGGACCGCCGTTTCAACGGGATCAACCGCTGCTGCTGAGGCACGCCCCGCGCGCACACGCGAGGGCGAGGGCTAATGCCCCGCAAACCCCGGGAGCACCGCTGGAAATAGACAACAGGGCTCCGGAGCCAAGCCGCTTCCTATTGGGGCCCGACCTCCCGGTGCTCCTTCAAACGCCGGTGCAAAGTCCGACGACTGATCCCCAACCGCAACGCGGCTTTGGTCACGTTCCCCTTGGTTTCTTGCATGGCCTCGGCAATAAGACGGTCCTCGACCTTGTGCAAATCCAGCCGCTCCTCGCGCGCTCCTCCCAGAGCAGCTCCCTGTATCCCCCCCCCCAGAACCGCCCCTTGAATTCCCCCCAGAACCGCCCCCAGAACCCCGGCGCCACCGCGCACCTTCACGGGCAAATCTCGAAGCTCGATCTTCACGCCGGTGGCCATCACCACCCCGTGCTCAATCGCCGTCCGCAATTCCCTGACGTTCCCCGGCCAGTCGTAAGCCAGAATCGCCTGCATCGCCTCCCCGGAGAGCTCCCTGAGCGGCTTGCCATTGTCCGCCGCAAACGCCTTCAGGAAAGCCTGCACCAAAACAGGTAAATCCTCTTTGCGCGCCCTAAGCGGAGGCAAAGTCAAAGGCACCACACTCAGGCGGAAATACAAATCCTCCCGAAACTTCCCCTCCGCCGCCATCTTGGCGAGGTCCTTGTTTGTGGCTGCCACAAGGCGCACATCCACCTTCAAGGTCGTGCTCCCCCCGACCCGCTCAAACGAACGCTCCTCCCCCAGAACCCGCAGCAGTTTCACCTGAGTTGTCTGGTCAATCTCCCCGATCTCGTCCAAAAACAGCGTCCCTCCATTGGCCTGCTCAAAACGGCCGATCCGCCGTTCGCTCGCCCCTGTGAAAGCTCCTTTCTCGTGCCCGAACAGTTCGCTCTCTAAAAGTTGCGAGGAAAGCGCGGCACAATGCACCGTCACAAACTTGCCCTTTGTCCGTTCGCTCAGGGAGTGTAATGCCTGCGCCACCAGTTCCTTTCCCGTCCCGCTCTCCCCCTGAATCAGCACCGTCGCCCGCGTGGGCGCCACCTGCCGGATCGTGTCGTAAACCTCCTGCATCACGGCCGACCCGCCCACCAGCCGCTCCAGCCCAAACTGCTTTTCCACCTGCCGCTTGAGTTCCACCACCTCTTTTTCCACACGCTGCGACTTCAGCGCCCGCTGCAAAAGAATCTCCAACCGGTCGATGTTCACCGGTTTCGTCACAAAATCGTACGCCCCGCGCCGCATCGCTTCCACCGCCGTGTCCACCGACCCGTAGGCCGTCATCATCACCACCACCGGCGGATGCGTGCGCGCCAAAATCTGGTCGACCAACTGCATCCCGTCCTCGCCCCCGATGCGCAAATCGGTGAGCACAATGTCGACGTGTTCGCGGGTGAGCACGGAGTGGGCCCCCGCAATATCTGGGGCAATGTACACATCGAAGGCATCCTCGAGCGAGGCGCGGAGTCCTTCGCGGGTGTGTTTTTCGTCATCAACAATGAGAAGCGTTGGATTCATAGGCAAAACCCCCAGGTGCGCCACTATGTCACACCCAGCGAGCGGAGTTTGCAATCCAAAAGTGCCTGTCCCCGGGAAATCAAAGTGCCTGTCCCCAGTCCCAGTCCCCAGTGCCTGTCCCCACTGGAAAAGGCCGTGAACTCGGAGGGTTCTAGCCATTGCCGTTTTCACCATAAAGAAGGCCCGCAACACCTTCTCAGATGCTGCGGGCCCTTAATCTTTCGCGCTTTCGCGCTTTGAACGGGTTTGCTTAGAACTTGATGCCGAACGTCACTGTGCCGTTCAGATCATTGCGGTCACCACCGAATTCCGCTCCGGCGCTGCCGCGCAGAGTGTACTTATCGCTGAAGGTGATCTGCAAACCGCCGTTGAGCAGCGCGGAATCGCTGCTGCCTTTGCGGCTGACCGCAGAGTACGAAGTGCCGTCCAACCCACCCTTAAGGCTTGCGTTGACGCTCCGACCGCTGTTGTCCCAATCATGCTGCCAGTAGGCGCCCAGGTCTGCACCGAGATCGACTGAACCCGCACGCTTCGTGTAGCTCACCCGGTACCCCAGCTTGCTCAGGAACGTACCCGCATCCATCTTGTCAACCTTGTAGGCGAATGCACCCGTCTCGGTTTCGCTGAAGGCTGACTGGCTGTAGTTGACATAAGTCAACCGTACCACAGGCGCCATCTGGAATGCGCTTCCAGCCTGCATCAGGTTGTAGGCAGCTCCGATAGAGAGCGACAGATCACGGCTGTCGAACTTCCCATGATAGGTATTCGAATCCGGAGTCGTGTCTCTAAACAACGCATTGGTGTGTGGCGTACGGTTGGACGTGTTGCTCACCAGCCCGTACATGAACGAGGCGTCGAGCGTCAACTGGTTGATCGGTGCAATCGTGTACAGACCCACATGCCAGGAATCAGAACTGATCTGGGTAGAGGGTGTGTCAAACGTGGAGCGGCCCCAGCCTGTGGCGCCAGTCAAACCCACCTTGAGACTGCCCACGCGGCGCTCCACACCCATCTGGGTGCCGGTTTCGGAATTTTTAAGCTTCGAAGCACCATCAGAGGCCAAGGCCTTGTCACTGCTTTCACGCTCGTAAACACTCAACCAAGCGGCCCATTCGTCATCCGTGGAGGCCACAGGAGCGGCTGCACGGGTTGGAGCGGGTGTTGCCTGCTTGTAGCCAAACTTCCTGGAAGCGCCTTCTTCCGAAGCGCTCGTCGCCAGGGAGTTGATACGGTCTTCCAGGCCGCCCAACACTGCCAGCGAACGTCCAAGACCGGAGCGGTACATGTCAGCAAACGGCTGAGCGCTGATTTCGTTGATCAGCTTAGTAAACGTAGAGGCTTCCGTAAAGGTTGCATCCACTTTGCGGAGAAACGCGGGAAACTCCTTCGTAGAAATCGCAGAAATCTGCTTATCAAGGTAGGCCCCGAAGTTGGCTCCGTTCTGACCTTGTCCGAAGACTCCATAGCTCTGGCGGGTCCAGGTCAGGGCGTCGCCGTCCTTGGTCCAGTTGAGCTTGTAGATCGGACGTGCACTGATCATCGTCCCGGAAACCGCGCCCACGCGAGCCCGGTCAGTGATTTCCTGCAGGGTGCCGTCGGCAAGGACTTCCTCGGCTGCGAAGTAGTCCTTCATCGCCACGGGCTGTGAGGATTCCACCTGCTCCACTCCAATCACGTAGACACTACGCGGGATCAGTCTCAGTGTAAGACCTGTTACCGCTGTGGATGTCTTGTTGAGTGCGACGCCAGTTTGAGTGATTGAGGGACTAGCTCCCGTGGCACTGTTTCCAACGCGGCTTGAAATGTCCACCGCCAGATTGGCGTTCGCCCAGTTGCTGGTGCCATCCTTAACACGCAAGTCTCCGTGATAATGGACGGTGTTACTTTCAGCATACACCTCCGCACGCACTTCCACAGGCTGTCCCTGCCGGAACGCAAACCCCACGGCGCTCGCATCAAGAGTTCCCTTGATCGTCACGCCCGAACTGTTGGTGATTGAATCCGCCTTGGGTAGAAACAAAGCTGCGCCGGGATCAATGGAGGTACCCCCAGTATAGGAGTTGACGTTTGCCACCTGCAATTCACCGTCATCCAGCGTAAGTCCGCCCGCTCCGGAAAGACCCGTCGTAAAGACAGCCCGATTGCCAAGTGCGACTGCGGGAGCCAATGCCCGAACACCTCCAACAAAAGTTTTTCCGCCGATGGTGACTTCATTAGTTGTTCCACCAAAGATTTTCGCCTCCTGACCCAAGTCAATCGACTCAAACTTCGAGGCGATATCAAAACCATCACTGGTTGCGGACGCAGCCTGCCTGGAATAGCTCACAACAGAGAGATCAAGCTGACCACCAGTGAACTTCACCGTGGAAGCACCCAAATCTGTTTTGTCAGTGATCCCGAGTTTGCCCTTCTGAATGATGGTTCTGCCGGTGTAGCTGTTTTTAACGGCATCCTGAACACCGGTTGCCACATTGACTGCGTAGTTACCCAACCAGAGATCACCTTCACCGAGCTTGGTGAATCCTTTGCCGCTCACCGGACCAGCAAGTAAAACATGGGCCTTGTTGTAGGCATCCTCCTTTACTGAGTCATACTGCGCCCCGACTGTAATATTGGCAGTCTGCTGAATACGCGTAGCGCCGGAAATAACGAGTCTATCTCCATCATCGAAGGCATTAGCGACGCCTCCAGCAAGAGTTTGGTCCGTACCTGCGTTTCCTAAGGCCACTGAAACCGTGGCCGGGTTCGTTGCAACACCGATGTCCACAGCGTTGGCTACAATGGTCGTCTGGTTAATCCGTTGACCAGTCGTTGGGTCATTCCGTTGCCCAGAAAGCAGCCCGCCCTTCAAAACCACCGTGCCCGTCCCAAAAGCGCCGGTGGCGACGTTTGTGGAGCTAATCACAACTGGAGTAGCAACTGCTGCGACGGCTGTCCCCGTTACATCAGTGACCACCTTCGAGAGAGTCACTGTTTTCGCAAGAACATCAATCGCGACAATCGTGGTACTGTCTGCAATACCTGCCCCGGAAACAGACTGCCCGATCTTGAATGCAGACACATTGGCGACATTTGTGACTATGAAGCTGGTGCCGCCGGGACCGCTGAACGCCACCGACCCCCCCCCCAAAGTAACTGGGGTTCCCGCACCCAAGGCGTAGCGTGAAGCCGTGTAGGAATCCAAAATCCTATCGGTGGAATCGAGAGCCGTGATACCCGCCGCGGAAGTCGCACTGGCAGCCTGGCTTAACGTGATATTGTTCCCATCAATTTGAGCAATAACAGTTGACAACGGATTGTAGACTTTTGGCAACGGACCGAAGTATGGAATACTCACCCCGCCTGGAACAAAACCCGTTACAACCTGCCCGACGGAGTAAGATGATGCGTTCGGCGCTGTGACGGTTTTGCTTCCCAAGGTGGTTGCCAAGGGCGTACCTAGGGG
This sequence comes from Chthoniobacteraceae bacterium, assembly GCA_947479475.1. Taxonomy (GTDB): domain Bacteria; phylum Verrucomicrobiota; class Verrucomicrobiia; order Chthoniobacterales; family Chthoniobacteraceae; genus Chth-196. The sequence goes on along the minus strand of CANJZW010000028.1, from coordinate 42,016 downwards.
AATGACAGCCGGATTATACACTGAGCTGCTCTCTGCGCGCAATTCACCCACTTCGAGGGTCGTCCCACCAGTGTAAGTATTTGCACCGCCCATACGCAACACGCCTTCGCCTGTCTTTGTGATGTGACCGGCACCGCTAACGGTGTTCGCAAGATTGACGCTGCTCAAAACCTCGAGAATCGCATTGTCCGTCAAAGCCACCTTGCCTGTGAGATTGAAGGAGTTTTCATCCCCAGTTAGAACAGGGAAATTTTTATAATCACCCGCCTTATTATTGGCATTAGTCCGACTGTCGGCGTAGGTGCCGAGGGTCATTGAAACGGTCCCCAGCGCAGCTGCGCCATCGTTGATGTCGACTTGGTTAGGAACGATGGTGCCGTTTTCCCCGGAAAGCTGACCCCCTTTGATCGTTACCGTGCCCCGACCGAGGGGCCCGGTTGCGCCATACCCAGTTATCAATACCGATCCGGCGGTAGTAGCAGGAATAGTAAACCCCGCTGGCGGGGTTAGCGTGACAATATTACTAAACGGAGAAACGGTGATCGTTGTTCCACTCGGCAACCCGCCCCCTACAACGGACATCCCTGTCTCCATGCCAGATGAACTAGCAACTGTGATTGTGGATGTAGCATTGACTGTGGAGTTACCCGCTCCCGCGACGGTAGTTGCGGTGGTCAAAAGCTTCGAGAAATCATTCGAGATCGCCACCTGGCTACTGGCAGCTTGCGTAGCATCTGCGCGAATGGTCGTCGTTATTCCGCCTTTAATCACCCTCGGAGCCCCCGAGCCAGCGCGAGCGAGCCCGGCAACACTCGTTTGAGCTGCCACGCGCACCTGCCCTGCAGCGAGGGTCAACCCGTTAAAACTGCTATCGCCCGAAAGCGTCAAAATACCCGCTGTATCCTTGACCACAGAGATCTGCCCTTCGGTCCCTGCTGCGACTTTGACGTAGTTTGTGGTGATATCGCCGCCGAAGGAACCGCTGTTGATCGAAAGCGTGACAGCTGATGCACTCGCATTTGTGATCTGCCCTGCATTGACGGGCTGATTGACACCCACAGGAAACCGCACCACGGAATCTGCACCCATCAACTGGGTAAAGGTGGTGCTAGCGCTTACCGTAGCTTCGGACTGAACCGTTGCCGTGAAGGACTGGTTGCTGGAGGAAGGCAAATAAGGCGTACTGCTGATTACAAAAGTCGTTCCGTTTGTGATCGAAACAATTTTTTGACCATTCAAACCCGTTGCCGTGGGGCCCACCAGAACCATCCCGGGCTGCAATCCGGTGGTGTCCGCGACCGTCACTGTCGTCGTTCCGTTCAAGGTCACTCCCGTGAGAGTCACCGACTTGGGTGTGAAAGTGACGGCTCCGGGCGCTGCGGACAGAGCCGTCGCCGCCGTGCCACCTGTGACGGCAACCTGCGCTTGCCCCACACCGGCCATTCCAAGACTCACCGCCAAAACACCGGCGCTCACCGTTGTCCACCAGGGACTGCGGGTCGCTTCGAAGGAGCGGAGGAGTGCCTGTGAGACGGCTTGTTCCTGATTGAGGGCTTCGCGAGTGGCGTTGGGGCTTTTGTCTGAGGAGTGGTTCGTAGGCCGATTTTTCATGGAGTAGGGGTGGTGTGTCAGTTGCCAGCAGGTCTAACGGTACCGGACCTCTCTATTAGCTTTCGCCATCTAGTGAAATCTTTACGTCTAAGATAACCTGCAAGTGCAATCTAGAGCACTTTGCATGAATGAATGAAATTGATGCAAACTTTTTTTCACAAAAGAGGTCCGAACAGGCACCTCCCCCCATTCAACGGCCAAAAACCTCTCCTAAACAGCTTGTTAAATCCCAAAAAAACGTTCGCCGGTAAATTCCATCTTCGAAGCCAGACCGTGCCGCACGGCTCTTGTTATGGCAAATCTCGCAGTGCACAACCCGCTGGAGCGGCTCTGCAAAGCCATCGGCGGGGATTACACCTGTTATCAATCCAAGGTTTTTTGAGACCGCCATTCCAGCCCCCAAGTGAGCAGGATCCCCGTGCATAGGCTGATTCCGGTGATCCACAGGAATCGGGCCGTGTTCAAATTTGCGCCCGCGCAGGCGACGAGGCCGGCTCCGGCCATATTGGGGACAACCATCCCGAGGTCGAACAGGGCGTTGGCGCGCGCGTTGAAGGCGGGGGGCAGCTTGAGCGAGACGAAGTTCAACTGGCTGGTGATGCGTGCAAAAAGCAACGCGCCATAGGCAAACGCCATCAGGAAGGAAAACGCGGGCACGAGGCACAGCGCCCAAACCAGCAGGCAAACCGCCTCGCCCGCCACGAGCCACCGGAGCACGCGCTCCACCGAATAGGCGCTGAGTTTGCCCGCCAGAACGAGGCTGCCAAGCGCCCCGCCCAGCCCGAAAGCGCCCAAAAGCAGCCCGTAGGCGGAGTCCGGGAGGCGGAGGACCTCGGTGGTCATGGGCAGCAGGAGCGGGATGACGATGCCTAGGGCGGTGCTGGCGAGGACGCAGCGGGCGGCGATCCAAAGGAAATCGGGGCGTTGGCGCAGGAGGGCGAAGCCGGCGCGAAAATCCTCGAAGAAGCCGGGTGCGTGGGGCGATTTAGAAGCCGCTTGGAGCGAGTCGGCCGCAGCCTGGGACGATTCGGAAGCCGCCCGTGACGGTCCCACAGGGGCAGTCTGCAGGGGCGGGAGCGCGAGGCGGGTGAGGAGCACGATGCCGACGACGTAGGTGGCGAGGTCGAGCTGAAGGATGGGCGTGAGCGAATGGGTCGTGGCGAAGAAGAGCGCGCCAAGGATGGGGCCGGCGGCGTGAAGGAAAGCGAAACTTGTGGAAAAGAGGGCGTTGGCTTTTGGCAGGAGGTGGCCTGGGAGCAGCTCGTTCATGAGAGCCTGGCGGGTGGGGTTGAAGGCGCCGGAGAAAAAGGCGACCAGAGCGTTGCCCATAATGAGCACCCAGAGCGAGGAACTGAAGGCGAGCATGGCCGCGAGAACGGGGATGCGCGCCAGTTCGCAGCCGAGGAGGATTTGTTTTTTGGCCCGGCCCTCCCCGAAGACGCCGCCCAGAAGGGTGCCGAGCACCATGAGAAGCAGGAAGATACCCTGGGTGATGCCGAGGTACTGCTTCTGCTGGCCCGCGAGTTCAAAAATGCGCATGAGGATCGCCACCTCGGAGATGTAGGTCCCCAGCTCGGAGAGGAAGCCGGCGAGGAAGAGGAGCCGGTAGGGCCGGGATGCCAGGAGTTCGCGCATGAAAGATGAGGAACTTAGTTTATTTAAGGAACGGAGTGTAGTAAAGGGAGCGGATGCTAAAGAACCGGAAAGACTTCCCGTTGATTTTACTGGCTCTGCTCAATATTGTGCTGATCGTTGGCAGCGCGTTCCTTACGGATTGGGCGCTGAGGGCCCCGCTGATTGTCTCGGTGCCGCTCGGGGGGGTGGTGGGCGCTGGGATCTTGTTCATTTATCTCACCAACTACCAGTGCATCTCACACTATCACATCCACACGCCTTATTTTAAGGGGCGCCTGGCAAATGACTGGTTCAGCCTAGTGAATTCGTTGTCGCTGGGGGTTCCGCAGACGATGTACCACATCCACCACCTGTTTCATCACAAGGGAAACAATGACAGACGCAATCCGGAGACGAATTCAACGGTGGATTTCGCCTCGAGCTATCGGTTTTCCAAGGACCCGAACGTGGAGGAGGAGTTTTGGTCGTTCACGCTGAAGAGCGTGTTTCGCTCGGAGATCACGCCGCTCTACAAGGAGGGGGTGAGGCAGCGGCGGCGGGGGCAGATTCATCGGGAGTTTGTGGTGCTTTTTGTGATGTGGGGGCTGCTGGTTGCGGTGTCGTGGAAGAACTTCGTGTTTTTCTATCTGCCGCTTTGGTTGATCGGGCAGGTCTTGAACTACGCGGAGAACTATCTGGAGCATCACGGGGCGACGCACACGAGCCGGTTGGATGATTCGGTGAGCTGCTACAGCCCGTTCTACAACTGGATCTGGTTCAACAACGGGTACCATCAGGAGCACCACTACAAAGCGCGTGTGCATTGGTCTCAACTGCCGGAGGTCAAGCCGCTGATGCTAGACGAGTCGCAGCGGCGCACCGTCGAGCACTGTCATTTGTGGAACCTGCCCTGGGTCCGGAAGGGTTCGCGCGCGGGCGTGGAACAGGGCGTGGAACAGGGCGCGAAGCCCGGGATGTAGGCGACTGCGGGGCGGTGGCAGGTTTGTTGAACGATGAATACACCCGCAAAAGTTTTTTTGACTGGAGCGAGCTCTGGGATTGGACGCGCGCTTGCGACGCTGCTTTGCACGGAGGGTTTCCACGTCTGGGGCACGTCACGGGACGTGGCGCGCCTGCCTGTGCTGGCTCATTTTCACGCTGTGGCGCTGGATTTGAACGCAGTGGACGCCCTGGAGGCGGCCTTTGAAGCGGCTGCCCACGAGGCGGGCGGGTTTGACATCCTCGTTAACAACGCGGGGGACGTGGTGAATGCGCCGCTGGAAGTGCTGGCCCAAAGCGGGATGCGGGCGCAGATGGAGACGCTCTTTTTCGGGCCGCTGGAGTTAATCCGTCTGGCGCTTCCCGAGATGCGCCGCCGCAACCGTGGCCTGATTGTCAACGTGACCTCCCTGGCGGTCCAATTCCCGATCCCCTTCAACGCGGCGTACAACGCGGCGAAGGCGGCCTTGAGTTCGTGCAGCGAATGTTTGCGGTTGGAACTTACCGGCACCGGCATCCGCGTGGTGGATATCCAACCGGGGGATGTGGCGACTGAAATCCTCAAACGCACGCGGGAAATCGACGTCCCCGAATGTTCCGCCTACGAGCCGAGCCTCTCGAATTGTCGGGTGGCGGAGGCGGTCAAAATGAAGGACGCGTGTACGCCAGAAAAGGTTGCGCGGCTTATTTTGAGGCTGATTTCAGACGCATCTCCGCCGCCGCGTGTGGCGGTGGGCAATTTTTTCGAAGCGCGCCTTGCGACCTTCGCGAGCCGGTTGCTGAGCCGCCGGATGGTGGAGCGGCTCCAGCGTTGGATGTACGGACTGTCCTGAGCGGGCGGCATCGGGTGCCCGCGGGGAAATGTCGGGTGAAGGGCGGAATGCCCGCACCCGGTTTGGCTGGGCTTTTCTTTTGCTTGAGTTTTTCGCTGGCAAGTTTGACGCAACTTTTCTGTCCCCTACTCTATCGAGGCTTATGCCTGCTGGGTTTTGTTTTGAGCAGTCAACCAAAGGTGCCTCTTTGGCCATAGTGGTCGGGAGCCTCACTGCCGACACCGTGCCTACATTGCGGCCCTACCGAGCCATTTTATGGTTTGTGGCGCCCGCTCAACGCACCACTTGGCCGGCAGATTTGCCAGCGCCCTGTGGGGTTGTCGACATACCCGCGAACTCGCCTGGCGCGATTGAAGCGGCTCTCGATTCCTTTGTTCTTCGGGATACCCGATGCTTGCCGACTGTCCTTTTGAGCGAGGCCGTGCTCGGCGACGAAGCCTCCGCCAATGCCCTGGGAGAAATCATCCCGGCTCTCCGCCGCATTCACACCATCAGGCAGACTCGCCAAATAGACGGAGGGTTATGGCAGCGGCATGTTTTGAGCAACCTAGCCGCCTATGTGCGACGCCGCCTTCCCCCTGAATGGGCCGGAACATTGGCGGGATTGCCTGCCGTGATCTGCGGGGCCGGACCGTCCCTGGACACCACCGGGCCGTTGTTAAAAGACGTGGTTCAACGGGCAGTTGTGTTTTCAGCGGACTCCGCGTTGGGCGCGTTAGCCCGCCAGCAAGTCGTGGCTGATTTTGGTATTTCTTTGGACGCCGCCAAGGTACCCGAGAAGTGTTTGGCGGGAGTTTCCCACCCGCCTCGCTGGCTGGGCTTGGCCAACCTGAGTCCGCCAGAGTGGTTACAAGTGCCGGTGGAGGCGGGAAGTTTCTTTTGCTCGAGCAGCCAGATCACGGTGGACTGGCTAGAGGCTCAAGGCGTCGCACGGACCCTGGTCCCTGGGCAAGACAACTGCGGCGTGACGGCCTTGGCACTGGCCCGCTTTTTGGGTTGCTCGCCCATTTATCTCTTTGGCATGGACCAGGCCCTTGATGAAAACGAGCAGCAACGGCGGCACCATCAGGGGGCGAATGCGGAACTTTATGCTGAGTCGGGGTTTAAGGCTGAGAGCCGCCATCCACGGGTTCCTGGCAATTACGCGATGACGGTGCCCACCCACATTGAAGGCGACTGGCAGGCGTTGAACGCCACGCTGGCCACGTGGCCTCGGGGCCTGGTTTTTAATGTCACCGACCGGGGAGCTCGGTTAAACAACACCACACTGATGGCTCCCGGCGACTGGGCCGTTCCCACAGGGGGCGAAACCAAAGCCCGCCGCGTCGAAGGAATGACTCTCACTGCCGCCCCGGAAGCGCTGGTGGACGCCGTTCTTGCCCGGGTGCGCGCAGGCGCGCAGGCGCGATTGCCCCAGATCGAAGCGCTCGCAAGCAACGTGACGCACAGCGGCCCTGCACTCACTCAACACGCCCTTCGCCTCCTCTTCGCGAACGCTGACTTTGCGCAGATTATGGGGGCATTTTCGCTCAAACTAATGCCTCACCTCCCTCCCCCTTTGGAGAAAGACATTACCTTTTGGCAAGACCTGGTGGCTGAGTGCCTGGACCTCACCCAACTGGCTGCCAAAATCCGGTAGCCCCGACAACAAGGCGTATCCGTGCGTCGCCGCTGTTTGCTTCTCTCAATCGAACAGCGCTGGGTGGTGTGTTGGAAACAAGACACCCGACGGGCGATCCTGCTCACACACCTTATCCCAGGCACAAAAGAGCCACGGCTGGCCTGTTGCCAGAGGAAACAACACAGACCCTTGCTACCGCCACAAACGAGCCCCCAACAATGCCGCCTTAAACCGCTTAGCGGTAGCCTCTAATGACACACCCTCAATGGCTGCCAGCACGAAGGAACGCGAGGAGGTCGCGCAATTCTTCGTCCGTCAACGACATTACAAGACCGCTCGGCATGAGCGAGGTTGTTAATTCGGTGCGCTGAACAACGTCCGTCTTTTCAAACGTTCGCTCTTTGCCGGTGAGATCGCGGAAGACATCGTTTTTCCAGGAGCGCAGCATGATGCCAATAAAGTCGGAGCCGTCTTTGAGCTTGAGCAACGTCGGGAAGAACTGCGGCGCCACATCGCGATTCGGTTCAAGAATAGATTGCAGTGTCGATTGCAAATCACCCTGCTGGGCGATGAAACTGAGATCCGGACCGACGACGTTACCGCGTCCACTGTGGCGATGGCAGCTGGAACAAAGCGCCATACTGGGATGGGAAAAAATCCGTCTCCCAACCTCCGCATTCCCCTTCCCCGGGAAAGCTTCGAGACGCTTTAACCACGCGCCCGTGTCTTCGAACTTGGGCCGGTCTGCATTGATGGATGCAGGATCAAGCAACGCCCGAACGAGCGAACTCGACTCGGGATGAAGCCGAGCCGTTTCCCTGACCGCTTTCTTCGCGACGTCATCAAGCGTCGACAAACGCAGGGCTCGGAGCGCTTCGTTGCGCACGGCAAGGTTGTTATCAACCGCTAGCTTCACCAATAAAGCGTGATGACCTGCCCCCCCAGAGCCGGAGAGCCCGACAATCGCATCCGCGCGCAGTTCGGCAGGCTGTGCCTCATCGGCAGCGATTTCCGCGAGTGTGCCGCGGGCGTCGTCAGTATTGCGGGCGACAAGCGCACGCACCACTTCGAGCGAGAGAAATACGTCGTTGGCGGCGAGCAGATCCCTCAACAAAGGCACGTTCATTTTGGGATGCGTAGCCGACACGAGACGCAGCGCGAAGCCCTTTAGCCGATTCGGTGTGGAGGCGTTGGTAATGCGCTCCATTAGCACTGAGGCATCCGTGACGCCTGCCTCAGGTTTGCCCCGCAATGTATTCCAGGTGGCAAGTACAGCCTCGAACAGACGGTAGTCGAAAATAGGCTGCGAGAGCATTTGCTCCACATCCGAGCTGAAGCTGACCAAAACAGCATCGGCGATCCAGCGCAGGCACTCAAAGCGCACCTCTGAATCGGCATCAGGCAGTAAGGCGCGCACCCATTTTTCCTCTTTTAAATCAACGCGACGCAGCGCTACGAGCGCCCAAACGCGGTCCTTATCCGGCAGCGCTTTCAGAGATTTTGTAGTCCACGCGGTGCTCTCGCGGGCTAGCGCGGCCAACGCAGCATCCGAGAGATAGGCATCACTGCCCCGGGCATGATCAAAGAGCTGTTGCGTGCTGAGCTTCGCACGCCCCTCACGCAGGTCTTTTGCAAGACGAGACGCGACATTGAGCGGATCCATCGTTTTTTTCACCCACGTTGCTTTGGAATGGTCTATCTCCAACTTCCACAACCGTCCACGACCGTGCAACTCATACGAACTAAACACCCAATCGGTCATGTAGAAGTTACCGTCAGGACCTTGAGCGATTCCAGTGGGCCTAAAGTATTCACCGCCGTGAAGTAGTTCAATCCGCTCCGAGCTGTAGCCCGCGCCTTTGCGTGTCAGTGGGAAATAATCGAGACAATGATTGCTCCACGAGGGCACAATCACGCCGCCGCCCATCGGCACAAGCGCGCACGGCGCTTCCCCGGAGGGATAGATCATCCCGATCGTTCCGCGCAGTTCACCATTCCACGCAACGAATGGATGCACGGGATCACTACCGTAGGCTTTTTGATAACCGTAGTCTGCTCCTTCGACAATACTCAAAAGACGGCACGGGGGCCGACTGCCTGGGTCGTTGTCCGCAGCGAAGATCTCTCCGTCTGCCCGCACAAACAGACCAAAGGGATTCCAAAAACCACGCGCAACCCGGCGCAATTTTGTGCCATCAGGATTGCAACGAAACACGCCGCCTTCTCCGCGGCCAGTCATCTTCACCCCATCCTTGGAAGTCAAAGTCCAGGCCTGGGCAAAATTCTCCCCAAGCGAAAACAGGAGTGTCCCATCAGGATCCCAGGCCATCCCGGAGAGTCCGTCGTGAGGATGAACGCCGGCTGTATCAAGGACGGCCATCGTTTCTTCCACATCCGCGACTCCGTCACCATTCGTATCTTTGATTCGCAGAATACGCGCTCGCTCGGACAGATAAATCCAGCCATCAGGCCCGACCTTTACATGCATTGTGGCATCCGTTTTGTTGTAGAAAACGCGTCTGTTTTTACCCTCGCGATCAAAAACCAAAACCTCGTCATGCTTTGGTCCAGCATAACCTGCGGGGGGGAAATGCGTGTGTGATGAAACCAGGTAGATGTTGTTCTGCGCATCCACATCGATCCCGACAGGCGTGACCAGCGCGGGGTGCTCCGCGAGCAGCGTGAGCTTTACTCCAGGCTGTCGCACTTCGATTTGCGGCGGGATCTCAGCGGGAACAACAGGCGCCTTGGGTGGATCAACAGGGGGAATACTGAGCACCACAAGCGGCAACCCGAGGATGAAAAAAAGGAGGCGTTTCATAACATCTGATACATTCTATTGACGGGAGGCATGGGGGTAAAAACAGGTTTCAAGACGTTACAAAGACTCACAATTTCACCACCGCGCCGCTTGCTGCAGATTCTTCAGCCGCGAGGCAGGCTCGCACCGCTTCGCGGGATTCTTCCGGCGTGATGACACTCGGTGCCGTACCAGCGGAGATACAGTTCACAAAATACGAGAGCTCATCCCGCAGCGCACCGCGAAGTTGGCCATGAATCATTGGCCAGTAGGTTGTATCGGGACAACGCGCGCCATCCTTGTCCACAATCATAAGGTTTGGATGAGTGTCGTGGATGGATATAGAACCCTCCGTTCCGACCACTTCGAGGCGCTCATCAATCTGGTACGGCATGGTATTCGGCATGCACCACACAGACTCCAGAATGCACGACGCACCGCTCTCCAGCCGATACATTACCTGGCCAAGATCAGGATTGGCGTGCGCACGAAACTGCACCGTCTGCGCGTAGGCGGATATCGCACGTGACCCGCTGAACCAGAACATCAAGTCCGTGTCATGCACGCAATCACCGATGATCGGCCCGATTTTATCGAGCACCGAGGCTCCGACCCACGACTGCAAATTACGGCGGGCATACATCGAAATAATTGTGCCGATCTTTCCTGCGTCGATCTCTTGCTTGGCAGCGGCATAGCGCGGGTTAAAACGACAAATATGGCCCACCATGAAGAAGCCCTTCGCCGCTTTGGAGGCATTCACGATCGCGTCGCAATCCGCCAAGGTGGAGGCCATGGGCTTTTCAAGAAAAACGTGTTTGCCAGCTTGAAGCGCGGCGATGGCAGGAGCCGCGTGTTGGTCCCACATTGTGGTGATGCTCACCGCTTCAACCTCAGGGTCTGCAAGCATTGCGTGATAGTCGGTGAAGACTTTTGAGACACCGAACTTCTTCTGGATATCTCGAAGCCTCTCGGGGTTGCGTGTACAGACTGCGTGAAGCTCGACATTGGGAATTGCAGGTAGCGCCTCGCAATGCTTTTCACCAAACCACCCAAGTCCAAGGACAGCGTATTTAACTTTTCTCATAAAACGAGGGTCTGTGAGATGCTTTTTAAGCAGACCTTGCCGGCTTGAGCGGCCCGTCGAGTCGAATGAGTTCCGCCAGTTCTTTAGAGCCTGTGAGCGCGCGGATTTTCAGTTGATATTTCTTCGTCTCGCCCGGCTCCAAAAATGGCTCTGCGAGCTTGTGCTTATCGCGCCCGCGGCCCAGCAATGAGCCCGAGAAAGGCTCCAAGCCACTAACGTAACTTCCACGCGGCCCGTAGTGCTGCCAATTGGCCATCCGTGGCAGCGCCTTTTTTGGATAACTGATTTCCAGACCGAGTTTGAGCGCTTCATTAATGAGACCGATGCGGCACCATCCGTCGCGTAGCGCTTCGACCTCTACAATCAGCCCGCGTTCGCCAGTCCCTGTGTGTTCTAACATAGGGTCGGGAACACGCTTGAGCTTGTTCATTGCCGCTGCGGCGATTGGCCGCAAAATATCTCTCCCCGGCATTGCGGGCGCAACCCAATGCTCCGCCGCTCCCCGATAAATAAAGCGCGCACCGGCATCAAGCAAGGGGTAGCCAAGATTACAGTGGTAAAGCCAATGATGCGCCACGCGGGTATCACCGCGATTCGTCACTGCATCTTCAATGTGAATTTCAGGCACACCGAGCGTGCATCGAATGGTGCGGCGAATTTCAAATACTGGACCAAACATACGGGCGTCGCGCACCACGAGTCCGAGTTCCATTTCAAGGACACCGCGATGCGGGTCGGGATTTCGAAGCGTCTCGATCTGTGCTGGCTGATTGGAATAACGGCCATGAAGAGAACTTATGACACCATCCACCTCGCGCGGACCGCCCATGGACTCCGGGCCGCATGTTGTTACCAACCCACCAGCCCAGCTGCGCAACCACTCAGTGCCTGTGTGATACGCTGGGCTCGGCGCTAGCAGGCCATTGGGAGTGAGGTAGGCTAGAGCGAATTGATTGAAACTCGCGTCTACAATGTCGCCGCCACGGTCAAGCGCCACGGTGAAACGGAGTCCGGCGCCCGTGTCAAACAAGGCGACACGCGTCTCACCGCCACCGCCAGCGCCGGGTGTATCCAACGAACCAGTGCGGATACCACCCAGTTGAAGAATATTTTCAAATTTAAAGAGATCAGGTTTCATCATCAAGTTTCATTCTAGAGTCGCTTCACCAAGGAGGCAGGGCCATTGTGCCACCATCAAGCACGATGGACGTCCCGTTGATGTAGCTTGCCTCGTCACTCAAAAGAAAGGCGGCCGTTTGTGCGATGTCGCTGGGGTGGCCCAAACGCCGCACGGGAATGCGGCGCGCGATATCAGCGTAAAGCTCCTCCACCGGCTTATCCCAACCCTCGCAGCTTGCCGCGAGCATTGGAGTGTCAATGGTACCTGGACAGATTCCTACAACGCGCACCTTGCCCGCATGATCTACCGCTAGGCAGCGCACCAACGATTCGAGCGCGGCTTTCGACGCGCAGTATAACGCGTGTGCGGGGAACCCTATAAATGCTGCAACCGAGGTTGTTATTAAAAAGACTCCACCGCCCTGACGTTCCATCACAGGCACAACGTGTTTCGCGGTCCAAAACACGCTCTTCACATTCACGCCCATTACTTTTTCCCATGCCTCTTCGTTGAACTCCGTGACCTTTCCTTTACCCCATACACCCGCGTTGCAGTGCACTCCGTCAATCCGCCCATACAGTTCGACCGCCCTCGAGACCATCGCACTGACGTCCTTTTCCTTAGAGACGTCGGCAAAAATGAAACGCGCATCCATCGCCGCCGCCCGCAGTTCCTTTTCAAGTCCTGAGCCACGCTCTTCTTGATTCGAGACGATAACAACACGCGCTCCGAGCGAAGCGAAATGCCGACTGCACGCCTCACCAATCCCTGATGTACCTCCCGTCACGAGAATCACTTTGTTTTTAATGTTCACAATATTATCTCCAAGGAAGGTCGCTTTCCTTCTCAAATTTCATCAACTCAATGACCGCGCCGTCCTTTAAAACAAACGCCACGGTAAAATTTGGCGACGGCTCGAACGGCTCGATTAACACGTCTTCACCTACCAACTCCGCAGCGAGGTCATCCACGCGAAAAGCGACGTGAGGAAGATCACGGACCGGTCCAGTGACAGGACTGTCCCGCTCAAAACGAAGATACTCGACAAGATAGGGATGCTTGCGCGGATCGGTGACCCACACTTTTGTTTCTTCAACGTAGAATTCACCAGACTGACGTTCGTCGGTCGGCATACCGATGTGGTGGAATTGACGCATAGTGCTACCTTTTTCCTGATTGGCGCGAGGCGATGGCACGGTCAACCATACGGAAGAAATCGTTCTCCGGGGCGTAGCCGAGCACCGCGCGGGCGCGGGTGATATTAATCTCAAACGGATAATACTTCGGACTGGAAATCTCGAGCGTTGGAACTTCAAGCCGCTTCGAAATATGCTCCGCCGCAACGCGATAATCAAATGGTTCAGGCGCGGCGATATTGAACGTCTGCCCGAGCGCCGCTGGATTGCCCAGGATGAGATCGAAGGCCTGCATCACGTCATCCACATGCACAATGTGCCGGCGCAGCGGTGAGCCGGCGGCATCTGTGAGAACAGGAATGTGCTCTTCCTGCGCGCGTACGAGAGCAAGCACTTCATCCGTGATTTCCCCAAAACCGTGCCCCGGTTCGACTGGGTTGACGTTATGGAGCAGGGAAAAATGATTAAGCAGATCGTCGTGCTCAAATACCCACGAAGAACGCAACACGGTCACGGGCAAACCGTATTGAACCGTATACTGCCGCGCCATCGTCTCCTCCATCACTTTTGAGAAGGCATAATAGCCAGGATACGCCTTCAGGGAGTGACTCTCATCCAGCGGCTCCGACTGCGGGTAAAACCAGATACCCAACGCGGCGTCGCCGCCGAATAGGATAAACTGCTTCACTCCATGCTGGCGGCAGGCTTCCAGAACATTGAAAGTACCCCGCACGCTCACATCAAAAAACGTCGCGGCGTCTTCCTTCGTCGTCGCGAGTTGAACGACGATATCCGCGCCTCGTATGGTTTGCTCTACCGCCGCAGGATTGGTGATGCAGCCCGCCACCGACGTGACGTTATCCCCCATCACAGGGGTGCTATGCACTAGTGAGCGCACGGCGAACCCGCGCCGTGCCAACACCGTAAGAGCGTGTCGACCAAGCTTTCCACTGGCGCCGAAAATGGCGACGGTTTTCATCGGTGCGAAGTATCTTCATGTCGGCGCATGATTACTTGGCCAAGAGCGCCAAGTTTTGGTATTTTCCGGCCATGGACGAGAAAGATAAAGCCTTGCAGTTTCAGCGCAAGTTTCTCAAGCGCATAGGCGGTGGCCTCCAGCTCGCAGGGCTCTTTGGCACTTTGCCGATGATCGCCTTCCTCGCCAAGGATGAACAAAGTCGCTTCGTCTCAGCAAATGCACGCACGCTGAAAATTTTTAATCTCCAACAAGAGTGGCAAATCTTAGGGAAGATGGATCGGGACTTTTTTCCCCTGGAATTGAGCACCGGCTTTGTGGAGGAAGATCAGCGGGTCATGAGCACCGGAGTGACGCGCACTTATTACGCCCAGATGGTGCCCGACATTAACGGCCCGTTGAATTGGTATGTTGTCTCGGTGGCCCCGCTTCGCGATGCTCAGGAGCGGATCTGCGGCGTGGCGATTGTTCTCTATGATCTGCATGAGGTGGGCGGCGTGACGCAGCACTTCCAGCAGATGGAGCCCGCGCTAAGACACCTTCACACGCGTTTCCGCGAACCGATCGAGACGAACCATCTGGCAGCACTCACGCACCTTTCGGAGAGGCAATTCACGCGCTTGTTCAACAAGCTTTTGGGCGAGACTCCAATGCGCTACCTGATTCGACAGCGCATCCGCGCCGCATGCCAGGAGCTCATTGCAAGCACCCGCACCGTCGGAGCGATCGCGCTGGATTGTGGATTCTACGACCAAAGTGCGTTTACGCGTGCCTTCCGAGAACAGACAAGTCTCACACCAAACGCGTACCGCCAACGCCACTTCTGTGCGCTGAATCCGAATGGATCGTGAGATTTTACATTTTTTGAGATTCGAGCTCCGGAAAATCCGAGTTACTGAGGTGGCCTCCTCCTTTGGCACTTCCTCGATTTTGATCCAGAGACGGTCCCTTTCTTGGTCGCCACGTTGAGGCCGTCGACCGAGAAAATTCAGCGCTTAGACAATGCCGAACCCTAAACGAGGAGAAGGCCCAGAAAAAAACAAGGTCGCCATTTAAGCGCGCCGCGCGACAATAAAGGTCGCACGACGCGCAAAAAATTGACCGTATTAAATCCCTTTCGCCCATGATCCTCGACCAACTCTCAGCCGCTTCAGACTATGAAGGCCACCACCCACTTTTCCCGAGGGCCTTCTCCTACTTGCGCGCATTCGACACGAAGACTGAGGACGGCAAATATGAACTTCAGGGCGGGGATCTTTTTGCGATCGTGCAGCGTTACCGGACGGCACCTTGTGCGGATAAAATGTGGGAAGCCCACCAGATCTACGGCGACATTCAGGTTGTCTACCAGGGCACTGAGTTTTGCGGACACTCTGCGCAAGCAACGCTTACGGTGACGAACCCCTACATCACCGAAAAAGATGTGGAAAAGTATGCGCCGCCGTCCGCGCCGTCCTCCCTCATTACCCTGGGACAAGGCAATTTCGCAGTCTTTTATCCGCAGGACGGCCATCAACCCGGCGTGCAGATTGCCGCCGCAGCTGAGATACTAAAGGTCGTCATCAAGTTTCGACTGTAGTGCGCCCTCCGCCAATACCGCGAGCGCGCCTCGGAAATGGGGCGAAGAGCAAAGCCCTATTTTTTCACTTTGAGAGCTTAGGACTGTCCACCGGCCCAGCATAGCCCGGCCCTCCGGCGGCTACAAACCCGTTGCTCGCACCTCCTTCGTCTTGGCTCACCCAGAAGGAATAAAAGGCGCCGTTGGTGAGGTGAAAGCGGAAACGCAATGGTTTACCGGAAAGGGCAGAGAAATCTTTTGCGCCCTCCCATGTGACTTCTTGTTTGGTCGTGTCAGCGGGGAGGAAATGGCAGTTGGCGTGGGAAAAAGGAGGCACAGGCACTCCTGCCTCGTCGAGAATCTCGGCGGAAAAAGTGCCCTTCGGAGCGTCGACATTTACAAACAACCGACTTCCATTAAAACGCACCGGCCTCGTTGTGAGTGAGCCCTCTTGGGCTGAGGCCTCCATTGAAGTGAAGCCGTCTCGGCGCAGCAAAGCGAGGCCAGTACTGCTTGGGTTCATGCCGCGTCCGGAGGCGGCGCCACCGACGTAAAAGTAAAGCTTGTCACCCACCACAAGGCAGACGCCTGCGGCGCCCTGAACATTGCCGTAGTTCCAGGCTTTAGTATCCTCGCTCACTGGACAAAACGCTCTCCGCTCAGGCCGGCTCCAGTGGAATCCGTCACGGCTAAACCCGATACATACCTCGTTAATTTTTGGGCGCTTGATCTCGTCGACGGTCTGTCCCCGCCAGATGCTGAATGTGCCAAGCAGAAGGCTTTCGTAGGCGATGCAGTCGAGGTTGTAGAGTTGCGAAGGCACGAGATCCCAAGGACGCTCGGGTATCCTTCGAAGTTTGAGGTCCTCACGAGCCGGGTCCAAATCGTCTGCCCCAACCCAGAGGCGCGAGCTTACGGGAGTTTTTGTCCCTTCCATCACGCCGGCCGTGGAGTCTTTCATAGTAACCGGGAATTTCAGTAGACCCGCAGCATCGGCAGATTCAAAATACTCCCTGCAACGGCTTACCAATGGCGAGTTGCCCCTGAGCCCGGCTACCCAACGTTGACGGAGGGCATTGAAAAAAACAGTGCTTCTGTCCCCGCAGGAGCCTGATTTTCCAACCAAATTCCAGTGGATGCCATCGGGGGAAACATGATGGAGAATGAAGTTTCTGTGGGCCGTTTTTCCGTTGGCATCCGCAAAATCCTGACTGACAACTCGAAACATTTTGAAGCGTTTCGATTGGTCTGGATCAGATTGGTCGAGCCAGACTGTGTTGGAATCGCGACGGAGACCCTCTGTGTCACGCATGACAATATTAGTGCCAGGCACGACATCCAAAATCGGCTTTTCCCAGTGGATGCCGTCGCGGCTGGTGGCGAGGCATGTCGCGTACTCCAGTGGCTTTTCCGAGATTTTTCCACTATAGTACCAAGCCTTGAATAGCTGATCCTTGGGATCGAACCAGACCCCATCGCTAAACACCGCTGCGCGCGCCGCGCCGCCCTCTCCTTCCCACGTTTTGTCTGGGCTGATTAGCGGGTTGGCTGGGTGGTAAACGGGGAGATGATGCTTGCGTGTGAGTGTCGTGGCCGCCACCAGAAAATCGTCCACGAACATCTGACGTCCTACGTCGATGGGAATTACAGAAGGAGGATTATTGAGATAAGGGGGCGCGGCAAGAGCCTCCCGTGTCAGTGTCTTGATTTGTGGAGGCCAGACGTCCGGAAGCTGGATGCCATTATAGAGAAGCTCCCCTCCGAGTGCATGGCTGACGAAGCCTAGAAAGGCGCAAAAAGAGAATGTTTTCATGGGAGGGGGCAAAATCCTAACCATAGTGCAATCAGAGATGAAAGCGCCGAATTCACAGTGGCTTGCGATCCCTGGCACCGGGGCATCTGCGTTTCGGAGTCTCGTGGCTGAGGCGGCGAAATCGCCGTCCGCGCAACGGAGTGATTCGGGCTTTTTGGGGCAGCAGAGGTAATTTTTTGCCGTACTGCCACTCATTGGGAGCATACTGAGTTCGCATGAGAGTCTCCCCCCCTAGTCTTACTCAAATTGTGGTGCTTCTGTCTCTATTGGGAACACTCTCTCCCCATTGTGAAGCGAAGGAGTTGCTGCGTGTGGACACCAGTTTTGAGGGGGCTTCCGCGGCGGATATCAAGATCGACCAAGACATTCGCACCATTGAGTTCACGCCCGGAGGAGACCCGGTGCGTGGGTGGCCATGCTGGTGGTACTTTCGCGTCGATGGAATCCAGCCCGGGGAAACGCTTCAATTAAAGCTGCGCGGTTCAAATGCAACCGTGCAGCAACCAGGGGCCGCCTTAATGAAGCCGCTTTCTCCATCTTGGGCAATGCCGGGAAGGGCGAGCATTTCTGCTGATGGAGCGGCTTGGTCCCACTCGGAGAAGGGAACACGAGAAGGCGATTGGATGATCTACTCCGTGCGCAGTGAGGGGACTTCTTTTTATGCAGCGTGGGGTCCGGCGTGTACGCCGCAGGACGCCCGTCGATGGGCTGCTGAGTTTGCGCGAAATAAACAGGCTGTTCAGTCGCTCGAATTGTGTCGCTCTCGAGAGGGGCGCCCAGTCCCGATGCTCCGCGTCCAGGAAGGAGACAAGCCCCAGGCGGAACGTTTTGGAGTATGGGTTCAGGCCCGTCAGCATGCGTGGGAAAGCGGTTCAAGCTGGGTGGCGCGGGGATTCATGGAATGGGTCTTAGGGGATTCGGAAAAGGCAAGCGCGTTGCGCCGAGCCTCCGAGATAACGTGGGTGCCGATCATGGATGTGGATAACGCGGCGACCGGAAATGGGGGGAAAGATGCGGTGCCCTATGATCACAATCGGGACTGGTCCGATTTGCCGCATTGGAATGAGACCCAAGCAGCCCAAGCTCGGGTGAAAGATCTCATTCAGGCGGGTCGCATGGATGTGTTTCTGGACCTGCACAATCCTGGACCGGACGACCCGACGTTTTTTTTCCTGCTGGATCCTGCCGTGTTAAGTCCTGAAAAGGGGGATCGTCAGCGGCGTTTTGCAGATTTGGGCTACCGGTCCATCAGTCAAGCCAAGCCCATGATACCGATGAGCGTTAATCCCAAAATGATAGGCGCTAATTACTCCAAGCGGTGGCGGGAGATGAGCTCCCACTGGGTGAGTCTTCATGGAAATCCTCAGACGGTGGCGGTTTGTTTGGAAACAATTTGGAATTCGCCGGCGAGCACAACCGATGGATATCGAAAAGTGGGCCAGTGTCTTGCCGAGGCGCTCGCGGATTTTTTAGCGGAGCAACCCCCACGTCGAATCCCGTAGTTTTCTTACCTGGCGCCTTTTGGCGGGTTCGCGGATTTGACCCTGTCGAACCTTCCCAGAGGAGACGCCTTTAGCTGGGCAAGGAGGGGAGCGCTGAAAATATTTTTTGCTTTCCTAAGTTTCGCCGCTCCAGAGACTGTACCTAGTTGTGCCATCGTCTGATATAGACGCAGGCAGGCATACCCCCCCCATGCTTACCCTCAATAGTCTTCCTAGAAGCGCACGTTCAGGACTCACGCGCCGCGAACTACTCCAGATCGGAGGGGCCGGTCTCCTTGGGTTGAACTTGCCTCACCTTTTTTCCGCCCAGTCCCTGGCCTCCTCAAGCATGGCGTTCAAAGGAGGGCGCGCCAAATCCGTCATCTTTCTTTTTTTATTCGGCGGCCCCAGCCAGTTAGAAACCTTTGATATGAAGCCGGAGGCGCCCAGGGAGATCCGAGGCCCCTTTGCCCCGATCCGCTCCCGGAGCCCGGACCTTCTCATGTGCGAGCACCTGAGTGGGCTGGCAAAAATATCCGACAAGTTTGGAGTCATCCGCACAATGACCCATTCCTACAACGACCACAGCGGAGCCGGGCACTATATCCAGACCGGAAAACGCTGGCACCTTCCGGTAGGAGCCGGTTTTTCAGCCACCCCCGAGGACTGGCCGTCCATGGGTTCGGTCGCTGAGTATTTTGCACAGAAAGAACCTGACGGCATGTCGCGGGAAATTCCCGGCTATGCGGTTCTTCCAAACTGGCTGGGCCGCCTTCAGGACGCCGGACAATACCGTCGCCCGGGCCAGTACGCGGGATGGCTGGGAAGCGCGTACAACCCGATGAGCACGCGCATCGATAAACGCGACAAAACGGACAACCCCTACTGGCGAGACTGCTCCGAGGCGGAACTCAACTTTCAAATTGAAGGGCTTGAGCCCATTCTTCCTCTTGGGCGCATCCAAGAGCGCTACAGTCTGCTCCAACAGTTTGAAAACATGCGCACGCGGCTTGATTCGGGAGAAGCCGATGCACTGGACCAGCACCGCAAAAGAGCCCTGACGCTCATTTCCTCTGAAAAAACAGCCGCCGCGTTGGATATCCGCCGCGAACCCGAAAAAATGCGGGACCGTTACGGGCGCCACCTTTTTGGACAATCCTGTTTGATGGCGCGGCGTCTGGTGGAGGCCGGCACCCGGTTTGTCACGGTCCACTACGATTGCACAGACGGCTATAGCTGGGATTCACACCGCAACAGCGATGACGTGCGCAATCACCTCCTGCCGACCTTCGACCAGGCTTGCTCCGCCCTGATCTGCGACCTGGAGGAGCGGGGTTTGCTGGATGAAACTCTGGTGGTCGGCCTTGGCGAGATGGGACGAACGCCCGTGGCCACCGCCAACTGGGGACGCGGCCATTGGAGCACGGCGTTCCCGTGCCTGTTGGCGGGGGCGGGCATCCGAGGCGGTTTGGTTTACGGCAAGACCGACAAGAAGGCGGAGTTTCCGCTGGAACACCCTGTTTCCCCTGAGGACCTCGCGAAGACGATCTATTGGGCGCTGGGAGTCGACCCTGAGATGCTTATGAGCGATCGCCAGCAGCGGCCGGTACCGCTTGTGGAGAGCGGAAAGGCCATGTTGAACCTGTTTGGGTAAAGGCAGGGGAAACCCTTAGCCAGGGGACAGGCCCCTTGCAATGCCCATCAGAACATCCATGGCGGCGGCTCCCACCCAATGTGAGTTCTGACCCATCTCGCGCACACCAGCATCACACGAAACATCTCCATCCACATCCAGCGAGGCGTACCCGATATCTCCGGGAATATCCAATCCCCGCGTCTGGGCTGAAAAAACGAACTGGGGGGGACAAAAGCAATTTTCTCGCCGCCAAGCTTGTGTGCATATGATTTTCATAAACATTTTCACTTTGTTGGATAGATTGAGCGTGTTCCTGCGCTAAAAGCATTGTTTTACAGAGGTTCTGTGGTGATTTAAGTTAAACCATAAAGATTTTCGGAATATATGGAAGTTTACCGGCAAATCAGTGCGATGGAACCTTTGCTCCCCACGGGGCAGAGCATCCGTCTCTCTGCATTGACCTGTGAAATCCTGAAGGCGTCGGGCCGGCTGACGGGCCAGGTGCATTCGCCGTTGGTGCTCCAGCGCGTGGCGGATCTCGTCCGCGAGATGAACTGCTATTATTCCAACCTGATCGAAGGTCACAAAACCATCCCGCGCGACATCGAGCGGGCGATGAAGCGCGATTTTTCACACGATCAAACCCAGCGCGACAACCAGCAGCTCAGCCTGGCCCATATCGCGGTGGAAAAGCTCATGGAAGAACGGCTCGCCGGCGAGCCGGTGGATGTTTATTCCCCCGACTTTCTGTGCTGGCTTCATCGTGAATTTTATACCCGCCTCCCTGAACCGCTGCACTGGGCTGCCACCAAGCGCGGCAAGCGTTACCAAATCCAACCCGGCGGACTGCGCGATTTCATGGTGGATGTCGGCAAACACACGCCGCCCGATTTTGCCGCCTTGCCCAAGTTCCTTAGCCGGTTCCACTCCTTCTACAGCGATAAACATATTTTGGAAACCGACCGCCTGGTGGCCATCGCGGCGGCTCACCATCGGCTCGCTTGGATTCATCCGTTTGGCGACGGCAACGGCCGCGTTATCCGGCTCCAATCCCATGCGCAGATGATCTGCCACGGCATTGCCGGTCACGGCCTGTGGACGCTTTCACGCGGACTGGCTCGCCATCGTCAACGTTATTACGCCAGCCTCGACGCGGCCGACCAAGGTCGTCGCGGCGATCTCGATGGTCGGGGCAATCTCTCCGACGCGACGCTGGCCGACTTCTGCGTGTTCTTCCTTGAGACCTTGTTGGACCAGATTCAGTTCATGAGCGGTCTGCTCGGCCTGCCCGCGCTGCGCACGCGGGTGGAACGCTACTTCCAGTTTCAGGCCCTGCATCTGGAGCGCTACCGGGAAGAAATCATGCGCGTGGCCCGCACGCTGGTGGATGAAGGCGAAATCCCGCGCGCCCGCGTGCAAGAAATCACCGGCAAAGCCGCCACCGTCTCCGTCGAAATCATCAAGCTGGGACTGAAACACGGCTACTTTGAAACGCCCAGCCCCAAAGGCCCGCTGCGCGTCGCCTTCCCGGCGAAAATTCACGAGTTCTATTTCCCGCAACTCTTCCTTGATTTGCCGGTCGAACCCGCTGGGAGGGCTGCATGAAGGCGAGACACACTGGGGATAGACAGAGACAGGGGACAGACACTCGGGTACTCCCCAGCCCCCCTTTTTTAGCTTGTTTCGTCATCCCTGTGGGATGGCTGTGAATTCGCTTTTTGATCTGATTTCCACAAGGGGCGCGCGCGCAGTATCCTTGCACCACGCGGTAACCGCTCTCCGCGGGCTGCGGAAAGAGAATCAAAAGGAAAATTCTATCCTTTAAATCTCCGCTAAACCACCAGCTTCTCCGTCGAATCCCCAAAGCTATCCAACGGCAGCCCCATACGGTCGGCAAGGGTGAGTAACAGGCTGGAGAACTTGCGGTTGTTGCTTTGTTCGAAGTCCAGGGTGCGGCCGGTCTTGAAGGTGCCGCCAAGGCCGCCGGCCATGAGGAGAGGGACCCGGTCGGCGTTGTGGGCGATCCATTGTTCGTTGGCTAGGACGATGCAGCTGTTGTCTAACACGCTGCCGTCGCCCTCTTGCGTATTGGCCAGTTTGTTGAGCAGGTAGGCGTATTGCTCCACCCAGAAGCGGGTGATGGAGGCGAACTCCTTGCCTTGCCACTTGTGGGAGAAGCTGTGGTGGTCGTCGCGCAGGCCTAGGAAGGGATAGACTTGGCCGGAGAGGTTGTTGGTCAGCAGCATGGTGGCGATGCGCGTGCGGTCGGTCTGAAAGGCTAGGGCGATGATGTCGCACATCAGACGGGCGTGGGCGTCGAGCTGAGTGGGCAGACCGTCGGGTGGACGCTGCGATTTGATCGCTTGGCTGAAGCTACTGTCGGCTCCGGCTTGCAGGCGGGCGAGGCGGCCTTCGACTTCGCGGATGCTGGTGGCGTATTCGTCGAGCTTGGCTTTGTCCGCGTGGGAGACTTTGCGGGTGACGTCGCGCAATTGACTGGCGACGTGATCGAGCACGCTGGCTTGGGCGCGGCTGCCTTTACTTTGAAACAGGCTGTCAAAGGCGAGTGAGGGGTAAAGCTCGGTGGGCACGGGAGACACGGGCGAACTCCATGACACGTGCGAGGAATAGAGCATGGAGTAGCCGGACTCATGGAAGCCGCTGATCGGGCGTTCGCAGGCGAGCACGAGGCTGGACAGCGGGGTGGCGTCGCCCATGCGCTTGGCTAGCACTTGATCTAGGCTGGCGGCAGCGCGGATCTCGCGGCCACCATTGGGCTGGATGCCGCTGAGGATGCCGGCGGCACCTCGCGCATGGCCACCGCAGACGCTGCCGGCGTGCCGCAGGCCGTGGATGAAGTTGACCTTGTCCTTCACGCCTTCGAGCGAGGCGAAGGCACCGCCGAGTTCGAGAGCGGAGCCGCTGCCCTTGGACCACCATTGATCCGCGTGCACGCCATCGCCGAAGAACAGGAAGGCAAAGCGTTTGGGCGGTCCCTTCTGCGGGCTCTCGGAGGCGGTGCAAAGGGATTCCAGCCATGGCAGCGCTACGGCGGCTCCGAGGCTCTTTAGGACAACGCGGCGCGAGGTAGGATGAGCAGTCATGGGATGGGCGGCTGTTGGGTTCATTAAAATCGAGGGGCTTGGAAAATCTGGGTTCAAGGGGCGGCGGCGACAAAGTCTCGGCCGCGTTGCTGGCGGAATTGCGGGCTCAAAACAACGGCCTCAAACAATACGGAGAAGCCTTGGCCACTCTGGAGTTTCTTCTCCATGTCTGCAAGCAAGGGCTGATCCGATAGCGTCACCGAACGTCCCAGCGCGTAGCCCAACAGCTTGCGACTGAGATTGTGCTGGAAATCGGATGGGCGGCGGTGCTCGATGTAGTCGATCAAGCCCGCGATGCCTTCCGCCTGGCCACCTCCGGGCATGGGGCCAGTGGCTTGGATGGCGCGACCGGCGAGGTCTTTATTGCGCAAGCGTCCGACGGCATCAAAGCCTTCCATGGTCAAACCCAGGCCGTCGAAGTGAACATGGCACATGGCGCACTGACGGTTCGCGGTGTGGTCAGCAAGCAGTTCACGGATGGTCTTACTGGCTTCTTCTTCGGTCTTGGGCAGCTCTGGCACATCGGCTGGCGGAGGTGGGAAGTGCTGACCTAGAAGGTGATGCACGACCCAGAATCCGCGCTTTACAGGGCTTGTTCGGCTCCCCGCAGAGTTCTTTGCCAAAATGACCGGCATACCCAGCAGTCCGCCACGACCCATGCCGCGCAGGCCCTCGACGCGACGCCAGTCCGAGGGCGATCCTTTGCCATCCGTGCTGTGGTATTGGCGCTCGATGTCGCCACCGTAAAACTTGGCGAGAGCCGCGTTCACGAAGGTGCTGTCCCCATGCAACAACTCGCCTACCGCCTGGTCTTGCCGTAGCAGATGCGTGATGAGCCGCGTGGGCTCCTCGAACATCGCCTGGCGCAAGGGCGCGTCGTAGCCGGCGAAGGCACCGGGCGGGATGGGATCCTTGGACAAGTAATCGCGATAACGCAGCCATTGGCCAAAAAACTCGCGGGCGAAGCACTCGATCCGCGGATCCTTCAACATGCGGCGTGTCTGCGCTTGCAGCGCCGCCTCGTCTTGGAGCTTGCCCGCGCGCGCCGCTGCGAGCAGTTCCTCATCCGGCGGCGACGACCACAGGAAGTAGCTGAGCCGCCGCGCAAGCGCTGTCTGGTCCAGAGGCTGCACGCCGCCGCCCTCAGGTGCTTCGGGGCTGCGATAAAAGAAATCCGGCGACATGAGCACCGCGCTAAACATGCCGCGCAGCGAGTCTTCGACGTTTTCGCCTTGCTCGCGCAGTTGCTGGTAAAGCGTCCGCAGGGACTTCGACTCATCCGCTCGCAAAGGCCTGCAATAGGCGCGTTCGGCGAGTCGCTCGACATCTCGCAGCGCGGGCGCTTCGGCCTGTTGCCGAGTGTGCTCGTAGTCCTTGAGGCCGGCACGGACCCGCTCGAAGAAACCGTGGATCAGGTCAAACTGCGGATTCGGCTTCTCAGGTTGCATGGCATCCGGCACCAGTGTGACGCCCAGCTTTTCAAGGTAGTGGCGCTCGAACTTGGCCATCAACTCTGGCTTCACTAGCAGCGGATCCTCCGAGCGCAGGAAGTCGAATCGCGGATCTTGCAACACATTACGCTCGGCCCGCTCGAACCACACAAAACCACGGAACATCGTCTCCACGCTCTGGGTCACAAAATCCAACGCCTTCCACAGCCGATCCAACTCTGCTCGCTCAGCATCGGTGAGCACCTTCTCCACCAGCGGTTGGTCATCGCGGAAGAAGCCCTCGACGAGGTGGAAGCCTGCGGCCAGTCCGCGGTTCGCATCGGTAAAGAAGAAGCGATTTGGGAACGCCTTGCAAAACGGTCCAGCGGCTGTCGCCAGATCCTTTGCGAGTTGGCTCTCTGGGCGGAGCAAGATCTCCACGCCTGTGGAGGGAACCAGCGATTCGGCAATGGCTGCTAGTGCGTCCGGTTTCTTGCCCATCGCTTGCTGAAGAAATACGGCGGACTCTGCGCTGGCTCGTGCAACCAGCTCGCAGTCTATGAGCAACTGCTTGCCCTGCAAGCCTGCCAACGCCTGCGGGCCAAGCGGTATCGTGAGAACGCATGGTGCCTGCAACGCCAGCGAATCGGGATCTAGCGCCTCACCACTCGGATGTTTGCCAAAGGCCAACTGACGCGCGAGTTCGGGTGACTCCCGCTCCAGCACAGCGCGCAGGGTCTCTACTTCATGCTCTTTAGCCTCTTTGTCATTGCTCGGCGGTCCATCCCGCTTGCTGAACATGGGACGATGCAGAATCACAAGGCCTGGCTTTGAATCAAAGGCCGGATCCAACCGAAGATAAAGCGTGGTCACTTCGTCTTGCGGAGCCTTAGCGACCTTCGATGGTATTGGCAAGCGACCGATGCGAAGCTTGCTCCGCGTTCCAATGTTGCTCACACCACCCTTGTCGCGGCTAGCGGCTACTTTGACGCGCATGGCGAGGTGATCGATCGGCGCGCGGCCTGATCGGATGAGCACTGGATCGTGCGAGCCGACGCCAGTTTGCATCAGCGCGATGAAAGCGGTCACCTCGCGCACGGCTTGCGGCACGTCTGTGGCATGCGTCGGCGTGGGCAATGCGTCCCACATGGCTCCGAGCTTGCGCATGAAGCTCTCGCCGGACGTTGCTTCAGCCAGCGTCTTCACCACCAGCGCCAGATAGCCGCCACTGAGTCCCTGCCGCTGAGCCCAAGCCTCGGGGCTCAAAGCGCGGTCCGCTTCGTTGCGGTGTTTGTATCGCCAAGCCGACACTACGTAGTCGTGAATGCTGACGTCATGCTGCCGGTAGAAGTCGATGATTTCCTCCTCGGTGAGCTTCTTGCGCTCGCTGTAGCTCGTGACAGGGAAGGGCGCAAAGGCAACGCCCTCGGGCCCGAGCACAAGGTGCTCGGAAACGAACTGGGCCGCGCCGAGATACTTGTTCAACAAACTCGGAGTCATGCCCAAGGCCTCGCCAGTGTTGTCAAAACCCTCGCCCCCCGCTGGATCGGCAGGAAACTCGGCCGTCGCGCGAATGTCAACGCCCGTCAGCGCGCGGATGGAGAGATCGTATTCGGTGCTCGACAGCCTCCGAGGCAGCACCGCGCCAGGATCTCCTGCGTTGCGTTTTGCCTCCGTGAGCATGATAGCCTCGATCGCAGCGAGCACCGCATGGCGTTCCTCAATGCTCGGCTGTGGCTCGTCCTCGGGCGGCATCTCGCCATTGCGGATAAAGTCCGCGATGTTCTTCCAGCGCCGGAAGTCTGCCGTGACATCGCGCTCCGTGGCGTAACGCGTGAGGTCCAGTTCGCCCTTGGTCTTGTCCTTGCGGTGGCAGCTCTGGCAGTGCTTGCTGACAAACGGCTCCACCTTATCGCGCATGAGATCACTCGCTGCGTGAGACTGCAGCTCGACCTGTCGAACCGAAGGGACCGGCGCGTCAGCCGCCATGCCGCCAGCCGTCGCAAAGATGAGTGCGAGCGCCGCGGCAAAGGCCGAGCGAAAGGATAAGCAGGAAGCCATGATGGGGTGAAAGTATTGGTAAAAAATCGCTTTTCGCTTCCACTCCCCAGTTCGTGTGCGCGGTATCGTCGCGGGGCGCGCTAAAGGGAGAATTGCTTTTCATGGCTCGGAACATGGGGCGAGTTACCCGATGACTGACCGTGGTGTAAGACAAATGTTAGACCAAATATCGGTGAGGAATCGCTTTTCGCCACCATTTCGCAGTTAGCGCGCGGTATCGTCACCGGGCGCGCTAAAATTGAAAACAAGCAGCACGGCTCCCATTGCTAAAGACTGCAGTTCAAATCTTATAAGACAGGTTTCACAGCCATCCCACAGGGATGACGAAATAAGCTAAAAAAAGTGGTCTGGAGAAAGGATCCCTATCACTCAGTAGGGTATGCACCAAAAACCAGCGCGCGCTGATATTATCGTCCTCAAGCAGCTTCTCAACTTTATACCGCGAGACGTTCTCCATCAGATAGCCCAGAAAACTGGGGTAGAGGCAGAAGCCCGCACTTTCAGCATTTTCAGCCATCTGGCGACCATGCTCTTTGCCCAGCTCTCGCATGCCATTAGCCTCAACGACGTCTGTGACTGGCTTCGCCTCAAGGCGGCAGCTTGAGCCGGATTCACTTCACCTCAAGAACGTCCACCTGGATGAACTGGCCGTTGAACGGCAGGGGCGCTGGAGCAATGTCCGGCACGACGAGCTTCTTGAAGTTTGTAATCATTCGGCCGTTCTGCCCGTCTCCGTGGAAAGTGACTTCCGCGCCGCCGTCGATCTCGATGGTCTGGGTGTAATCGATGGTGAAGATCTTGTGGCCAACCTTGTCCTGTCGGTTGAGAAAAAAGTGGGACTTCGGAGAGGACACGCTGATCTGGTAGATGTTGTAAGTGGCGTTGTCCTTCTCTCCGCCGACGTAGAAATATTCACCCACCTGTTGACCGTCCTTGTACATCATTGGCTCGACGACACCGCGGAAGCGGAGCCTCACTTTGTATCGCTTGCCGGGTTCGCCCCCGAACGTGCGCTTGACCGTGAAGTTGTCGGTCGTCTTAGGGTCGCCGGTGACGAGGCCTGACGCACCGTCGGCACCTTCCTTGGGGTTTTCCGGCATCGGATCTTTGCAAGGAAACTCAAAGCGGAATCCGTGGATGGCGGAAGCAGGGCTTGTTGGATCTGCGGCGGTTGCGTTCGTGCAAGGAAAACCGAGGACCAACGAGGCGCAAAGGGCAAGAGCGAGGCGGAGGGGGGAATTCATGGGAGCGTTTTGTTTGAGTGGTTTAGTGTAGATGGAAGTGGCTTGCGTGGCTAGGACTCGTGTGAGCCGAAGATCAATCCTGACGGGCCGTGAATCGCACTCCCCAGCGAATGATTCGATTCCAAACGGCCGTTTCTTGGGAAAGTTATTCTGGATTGTGCTATTTGCGTTGCTCCATCTGGCAGCCGGGATCCAAAGGAACAGGCGCGCCGGATTCCTCGACCGGATGGGTAAACAGGTACCGCCATACCGCTTCGTGAATCATCTTTCCTTCTGGATCTTTGCCAGCGGTCCCCCCGGGCACGACGGTGGTGTGTGCGCGCCGTCCGTCCTTGTTCACATCGCTGTTCGTAATCAGACGGCGGCTCTTCCCGTACGGAGCGACGGAGTCGTCCACATTCACCAGCGGCCCATGCTGGTTCATCAAAAGCAACTGCCAGGAGCGGCAATAGTGATCTCCGACCCATCCTCCATCAAGCACATGGCTGAATCCAAAGAAACGGTTTGAGGGCGTCGCGGAAGGAAGGGCCTGCCAACTCTCCGTGTTGTCGCGAGGACCGGAGAACATGACAACCCGATCGACTCTTTGGTGGATGGCAAAGCGGGCGGCCGTGGTGGATCCATGCGAAATGCCGCTCATGATCACCTTCTCCCACAATAACCCCGAGCCGTCGGAGGAAAGAAACTGCTCCCAGTGACCCTGCGGGTTCTCTTTTGCCAACCATTTCACAAACTGGAAGGTTCGCTCCATCATGCCATCTGGCTTGGGGATGTCGACCAGAGGGCTGAAGTCCTCTCCCGTAGCTGCTTCTAGGCGCAGATTCCCGATCGCCTTGCCATCGTCATACTGCTCTTTCTTGAGGCCCGAAAACCAACGGTTCGCGTAACTGATTTGCACTCCATGAAGCCCATAACTTGCAAGGCGCTCGAAAAGCGGCTGATTGTGATCCATCAGCCAAATGACGAGTTTCCCTTGGAGCGGCCTGCGCGTGTCGACCACAGCGTGTTCCATGTCCAGAACCTTTCCTTTCGAGTCTTTAAAGACGAAGTCGATCTCCGGGTGTTCCCTAGTCCGGGAGTCAATCTCACTTGCCCGCTTGGAAAGATCATACCGCTGCGGGTTGGGATCTGCAGCGTGGCCTAGGTTTAAGAATGTTAGGCAGAGGGTGAAAGCGAAGATCGGCGCTTTCATGGATGGAGAAGATATTATCATGGGGAGAAGGCAATTAGAAATGAATGACTCCAGATGCGACCGGTTTTTAGAAGCCACTTCGCTCAGCCCTGTGGCTTATCCAAGACCAAGCAAGCAGCGTCGTTTAGGGACCGGATTCGAGTTTCAAGATTCTGACGGTAAAATTTAATTCTAAAAACGGCAATGGAAGAGCGCAACGCGCCTCGACGAGGGCAGCGGGAAGGTAAAACCGGCGGCGACTTCCGCCAAATCTGATGCCCCTGCAAGGGGCAATTCACTTTCAGCCCATGGCAACGCCATGGGAAAATGGTTCCAAAAAAAACGCCCTGTAAGAGCACTCCAGCCGCCCGGTCCATTCCAAATGGTGGCGTCATCATGGGGCGCCCCTTGTAGGGCTTTCGGTTTTATAACGGATCAAACCCATGGCGTTGCGATGGGTTGCGAGTAGCCTGCCCGGGGCGGAAACGCTCCGATTATTCTAAAAACCGCAATGGAGGAGCGAACCGCGACTCGACGCCTTCGCAGACCGTGCCGCCGCATTCCAGAAGAATCTGAGCAACACGGACAGGGATCGACTCGAGCAGTATTTCACCTCCGTGCGCGAGGTCGAGAAGCGGCTTCTCATATCCGAGGGATGGCAGTGAGTTAAGCGCTGATCTCCTACGGTCTTTGGGCGATGTGGACGAACTCGATATGACGAAAATCGCCGCAATCCACGAGATGACTACGCCCTGAGGACATCCGGCTGATCTAGTTGATTGGCACCTACAGAATGACGCCAGCGTCGCTCAAAACGTTCTCCAGACTGATGTTGTTAAACTCCGACACCCTGAACCAGGCGGCTGCATGGAAAAAGATTCACTCCGTTAAAGCCTCCCGCAAACTGGCAATGCACCGCCCTCTCGTCAGCAGCGCAAACTCAAATCTGCAGGAATGCGTGCCCTTCGTTCTGATCGATCCGCTCGGGGCGCCCCTTGTTTGAGTAAATCAGCTTGGTGTGATCCACACCCAACAAATGCAGGATGGTGGCGTGTAGGTCGTGCACATGCAGCCGGTCCTCAACCGCGTACAGCCCCAGCTCGTCCGTCGCTCCGATGGTCCGGCCGCCCTGCAAGCCGCCCCCCGCCATCCACATCGTAAACCCCGTCGGATTGTGGTCCCGCCCGTCGCCTGCTTCGCTCATCGGGGTGCGCCCGAACTCGCCGCCCCAGATGACCAACGTGTCCTCCAGCATCCCACGGGACTTGAGGTCGCTCAAAAGGCCCGCAATCGGCTGGTCCACCGACCGGCACAACTTGGAGTGCGCCTTTTCAATCCCTTTGTGGCTGTCCCACTTGCTCCCCGCCCCGCTGTAGAGCTGCACAAAACGAACCCCGTTTTCCACTAGCCGCCGCGCCAGCAAACAGTTGCGACCAAACACGGCGGTTTCCTCCCGGTCCATCCCGTAAAGCTTGCGTGTCGCCTCTGTTTCCCGGCTTAAATCCACCGCCTGCGGCGCTTCAGACTGCATTCGGTAGGCCAACTCATACCCGCGGATGCGGGCGTCCAACTCGGTGTTGTCGGTCCGCGTTTCACCATACTGCCGGTTGAGGGCCGCCAGCAAATCCAGCTTGTCGCGCTGCCTCTCCACAGACACCCCCTTGGGATTGTCCAGGTATTTGATGGCAACCCCCTCCGCGTTAAATTCTACCCCCTGATAGACCGCCGGCATGAAACCCGTCCCCCAGTTTCGGACCCCATTGACCACCGTACCTTCGCTGTCCTTGATCACCACAAAGCCGGGCAGGTTTTCGTTCTCGGTCCCAAGCCCGTAACTTACCCACGCGCCGAGCGACGGACGCCCGCCGAAAACCGACCCCGTGTTCATCGAACAGACCCCGCCCGCGTGATTGATCCCGCTGGAGGCGCAGGAGCGAATGACAGTCAGATCGTCGGCATGGAGGGCGACGTTTTCAAACCAATCGGAAACCCACAGCCCACTTTGGCCTCTCTGCTTCCATTCGCGTTTGCACTCAAGGAGGGGCGAATTGGCCTCCCCCATCGCGGTCAGCGGCGGCTTGAAGCTGGCGGGTAAACGCTGTCCCGCCAGGGTGTTTAAAAGGGGTTTATAATCGAACGTGTCCAGATGACTCGGCCCTCCTTCCATGAAGAGAAAAATCACGTTTTTAGCCCGCGGCTTGTGATTGGGAATCTTCACCGCCACCGGGTTCAGCGCGTTCGCCGCGCCAAGCAGCGGCTCCTGGGTGAGTGCCGCAAGGGCCACCGCTCCAAAACCGCAGCCCGCCTGCTGCAAAAACTCGCGCCGCGAAGTAGGCCGTTTGATTTGATCGCAAGACATAGATTTAGTGGAGGTAAAGGAACTCGTTACTATTGAGCAAGACCTGACAAAGATCGTTGAGGGCCTGCCTGTAAGCGTCAGCCGGCTCCGTCATCTTCCCGTCCCCACTCCAGGCCCAAAACAGTCCGGGCCCCTGTCCCGCCTTCCATTGAATTAACCCGGCCGTCCATTTGCTGGCATCGGCGTTCAACTCCGAATCGGAGAGGCCGCCGGCCGCAAGACGCAGCGCCTCAATCTGCCCATCCCAATGGTGCGCCGGAGACCGCTTATTGAGGCCACCCACCACCACAGAGGATGCTCCGAAGCCTAGCTTGGCGCGGATGACGTGCGGCACCACCGCCTTTTGGACCGCACCCCCCGCTTGGTCCAGGTCTCGCAGGGTAAACGTCACCGTATGCTCCGCGCAGGAAACCGTCGCGGCCACATGCACGCGGTGCCCCAGTTCCACCCGGAGGTTGGAAGCTACGACCTCATACCCCGTGTTCGAATTTTCGTCCTCGCCCACAAGTTGGATGATCAAATTCTGGGACTTGAAGCGCGACTTCTCCCCGGTCACCCCAAGGCTCCAACCGTAGGCTTCCAGGCTGTCCTTCCCCCCGCTCCAGCGCGAGGCCACCGTGCGCACGGCCGCGCCGCTGTCCACCGAATCCAGTCGGACCACCGCCTCCACCGTAAACTCGTCCCCCTCCCAAACCCCGGTCTGGTCGAGCAACCGTTCGTGCTCGGTATTCTCGCGGAAGAGGCCCGGGGCATCCCCGCCCGCCAACACCAAGGGGACGCGCCTGTCCGAACCTCCAAGGCGTTTTGCCAAAAAGGCGTCGGCCGTTTCCCTTTCCTTTTCAGACGGAGGCCGTCCCAGGGCCGCCTCCCAAGCCTCCTCAACAGAACTTACCTTGCCTGAAAGCTTGCGGGCGCGGATGAGGGGCCATTCCCCGTTCAGGAGAAAAAGGGCCTGGGTGGGGGTGGTCGTACTCTGACGCTCCGCCGTGCTCGCAAACCCCGAGGGGGCGTCAAGGCTGCGCAAGAGTTCGTTCTGATTGTTCCTTTTCTTGATCGTGTAGATGGAGCGCCGTGTCCCGTTGCCATCCTCGGGCGCCCCGCCCTCCTTCAAGTTCAGCTCCCCGCTGGCCACAAGCATCGCATCCCTGACCTGCTCCGCATCCAAACGACGGGGGTTGAAACGCCACAGATATTTATTGGAAGGATCCAACTGCAATGCCACCGGCCAGGGTTCCCTCCGGGCAGTCTGGCCGTAAGTGGCCGACATCATGATTTCCTTGTGCAGCTTTTTCAGGCTCCATCCTTCACTAACAAACCGGCGCGCCAGCCAGTCCAGCAATTCGGGGTGCGAGGGTTTCTCGCCAAGTTTTCCAAAGTCGCTGCTTGAGGCAACCAGCCCCCTTCCAAAATGAAACTGCCAGACCCGGTTGACGATCACCCGCGTCGCAAGCTGGTTGTCCGGGCGCGTGATCCAATTCGCAAGAGCCGTTCGTCTCCCCGTGGAGGCGCCCACCGGTGGGATCACGGGTTCCCCCGGCTCGAGCAAAGTTAGAAAACCAGGCGCCACCGCCGTCTCCCCTTTGCGCGTTTTAAACGTCGTGGGCGGAGCCACCGGGCCGACGTCGGTGGCCACGAAAGCCTCCATGAGGGCAGCGGGTTTGAGTGCATCGAACTTCTTGAGTTCCTCAACCAAACTCGCGTACTTCGCCTTGGCCTCGGCTGTCTTCAGGCTCTTGAGGGGTTCAATCTGTTTGCGCGCGCGCCGCAACTGGCGTTCGCACAGGTTCACCAACTGCCGCTCCATGGGCTCCCTCGCCGCGGGCTCTTTGCGGACCATCGTTTGCAACTCGTCGTTGAAACGCTTAAAAGCCGAATCCACCCGCCCCTTCAAAATCGGACTGACCATCTCGTCCATCGCAGCGCGCACCTTCACGGTGGCCGCCTCCCACTGGGCCTGTTGCCTGGCGGTGGCCGCCTGTTCCTCCGGCGTGCCCAGAGTCAGGTCGTCACGCCACTGGATCGGCGCAAAAAACGCCCGCAACCGGAAATAGTCCTTCTGCAAAATGGGGTCGAATTTGTGGTTGTGGCAGCGCGCGCAGCCAAAACTCAGCCCCAGAAAAAGCTCCCCGGTCGTGTCCGTGATGTCAGTGAGAATCAAATCCCACTGGCCGCGCACGTCCGCCTGGTTCCACTCATACAACGGATTGCGAAGGTATCCCGTGGCGACAAGCACCTCCGGTTTTTCCGGCGAGATTTCGTCCCCCGCAAGCTGCTCCCGCACGAACTGGTCGTAGGGTTTGTCCTCGTTGAGGCTTTTGATCACCCAGTCCCGATACGGCCACGCCGCCGGGCGGAACTCATCGGCGTTGTAGCCGTCGCTCTCCGCGTAGCGCGCGAGATCCAGCCAGTGCTGGGCCCACCGCTCTCCGTAGTGCGGGCTCGCGAGGAGACCGTCAATAAACCGCTCGTAACGCGCCGGACTTTGGTCCTTCTCCAGCGCTTCCATTTGCTCCCGCGAGGGAGGTAACCCGTGCAGATCCATCGTCGCCCGCCGGACAAACTCCCGGGTGTCGGCCTCCGGGGCGGGTGTGAGGCCCAATTCAGCGTGTTTTTGCGCGATGAACCGATCGATCCCGTTGCGCGCCCAGCTACCGCTCACCGAAGGCGGCGCCGGATTTGCCAGCGGCTGGAAGCACCAGAACTTGCGCTGTTCTTCGGTAAAGCCGCCCTCCGTCACCACCGCCGTTTCATGCGCCTGCACCGGCCAGGGCGCTCCGAGTTTGATCCACTTCTCCAAAACAGCCACTTCCGCGGCGGGGAGCTTTTGTTTCGGAGGCATCTGAAAGTCTTCCTTTTGATACCGGATCGCCTCAATCAATGGGGACTGCTCCGGCTTGCCTGGCACCAATGCCGGTCCCGTATCGCCGCCGGTCTTCAAGTACGCAAGGGCGTCCACACGCAGGCCGCCCTTCTGCTTCTTCTCCCCGTGGCATTCGTAGCAACGATTTGCCAGAATGGGCCGAACTTCCTTCTCGAAGAACACAGAAGCCGCCCGCTGCGCGTCCTCTTCCACGGCAAAAGCAGTGGAAGACAAACAAAGGGCAAACAAAAGGGGGATTTTCTTCATGGCCGGGGGGTGAACTTCAAGCGCAGCGAGGGCGGACGTGCACTGGTATGCTCTTTGGAAGCGAAGCCATGGGCAAGCCCGCTGGGATCTGTTTCACCAGTTTCACGGACGATGAGAAAACTCACCAACCCGTTGCTGTCAGACCGAATAAACTCGGCAAGAGCGCTTCCACGCACCGTGATGGTGGCCGTGCCCCCGCCTCGCGGGATCCAAAACTCCGCCAGTCGGCGCGTTTGACTCGCAACTGGTCCCTCCTCGTTGCATCCCGGTATAGAATTCCAGTGCAGTTCCTGCTCACTCCAGCCATCGAGGGACTCGTCGGTGAGCCCATACACTGCAAAACGAGAATCAGGCACCAGCGAAGAAAAACCTAACCCACTGGGGACCGCCGTGAGCACAAACTCGGCTTCGACGAGATCCGGCAGCGAAATTTGAGAAACATCAAACGCTACAACGGCCCGGCGCTCGTTGTTGCGTCCCTCAGAAAGGTCGGTGTGTTTGACCATCACCAGGGGCTGCCTCCCTAGCGCTCCACTCGTGTCTCCCCTGCGCGAATACGCGTCTTTGCCACGCCCAAAGGAGGTTGGAATCGACACCCACCCGTCCGCCTCCTGCACCTGCTGTCCCTGAACGGTCTCCTGCCCCGCCGGAGTGCTTCCAGAATCCACGTGTAATCCCTTACCCTGGGTGAGGCGCTTCATCTTCCCGTCTGGCAATCCCGCCACATCCACTTCCCCCTGAAAAACACGCACCTGGGAATTGCCTACGGCACTCGCCGTCAAACCAAAGCGCGTCCCGAGGTCGATCACCTTCAGATCCGGCGCCTCAATCGTGAACCCATGCGCCGGTTCGGGCACCTCCGCCGTCACCGCTCCCTCCAAAAGCCGGCAATGCATTGCATCTCGAATCTCCAGTTTGGTGGGGGCCTCCATCGTGACGAGAGCGCCGCTCTCAAAGGCAAGCGTTGCCATCCCTTCGACCAACCAGAGCGTCCCCGCCCCGAGTTTGGAATGCAGCGCCGTGGGCAGTTCAGAGCCCCCCCACTTGCAATTCTCCGCCTGCACCAGAGTCGCCACCGTCGGAGTCGTTGAAGGTTTCCAAAAGAAAAAGACGCCGTAGGCAAATAGGAAGCAGGCCGCCGCCAGCAACGCCGCCTCACGAAAAGAGTTAAACTTAAAACGACGCTCCACAGAGGCCTCCGAGCTTTCCAACCCCGCAAACTCCACACGCGCGGCGCGAAGGGAGTGGTGCAGCCATAGCGCCTCGACGTACGCAGCACGCAGCTCAGGATTCCGAATCACATCCTCCTGAAAAACCGCCCACGCCTCCTCAGAAAGCATGCCTTCCACGGCCCGGCCAATCCGTTCGTCCTTCGTCGTCTTCATCGCCTTCATCGTGCCTCCTGCTCCAAAGCCTGCCGTGTCACACATTCACTCAGCACCAGGCGAATCCTGCTTAAAAGCCGGTACACCGCCTCACTCGAGCGCTGGCTCCGGACGGCGATTTCTCCGATCGAACAGTCTTCGTAATACCGCCAGAGGACCATCTTGCGGTGCCCCTCCGGAAGCTTGCCGAGACAATGCTTTAACGCGTTCGTTTTGCGTTCAAGCCCCTCGGACTGCCGGTCGATCTCCTCCGCCACAGCCTCCACAAACGCCTCGTCCAGAATTTGCCCCGCCTGCCGCTTCACCGCCCGCCGGTAGTTCAAAATCTGATGCATCGCTATGGTGCGCGCCCAAGCGCGAAAGTTGGAACCCGACTCGAACTTTGGAAATTCCCTCCACAAAACCACCTTCACTTCCTGAAGGATGTCCTCCGCGTCATGGCTGCTGGACACTAGACTGTAGACATACGTTGCCAACCACCGGTCGTGCTGGGCCAGCAACCGCAGATAGTCTTCCGGGTTTGTCGGGTTTGTCCGAGTTTCGGGAGGGGCTCCGTCCATAATCTAATAGTACAAGGTCTGCTCCCGCCCCTTTTGGACACTTTATTTTGAAAACTTCATCTCCCAACGACATTCGCCATTCTCCCAATCCCCCGACCGCCTTCAATTTGCCCTTACCCACTTTCCCAACAAAACCCGCCCCGCCGCCACCTTCCGCTTTAATGAGCTTCAATTTTGCCCCACTTTCTCCTACACACGTGTCCCCCGCTTCTATGAAAAAAACCCTCCTCCTAACTTTCGCCGCCTTTTTTTCCCTCTGGTCCGCCTCCCCTGCGGAAAGCCCCGCCGAACAGCTTGGCTGGAAACTCGCCGTCCACTCCTACACCTTCCAGAAGTTTTCCATTTTTGACGCCATCGACAAAACCGGGGAACTAGGTGTCAAATTCATGAGTATTTCGGGCTCCGTCAACCTGCCGGCACCCGACGGCAAGTTTGCCAAAGGCTCCACGGTAAACCTCTCCGAAGAGGATGCAGCCGCTTTACGCACGCGCCTGAAGCAAAAAGGGATCGATCCGGTCTTTGTAAACATGGGAGTGGTCAAACCCAGCCTCGACGAGGAAGCCACCCGCAAAATCTTCGAGGGCGCCAAGCGCCTCGGGATCACCGTGCTCGTCGCCGAACCGGAGACCCACGGAAAAACAGACGAATTGGGCCCCGTCATGGACGTCGTCGAAAAATTTGCCAAGGAGTTCAACATCCAGGTTGCCATCCACAACCACCCGCAGCCTAGTTTTTACTGGAGCCCGGAAATCGTCCTCGCGGCCGTCCAGGGGCGCAGCCCACTCCTCGGGGCATGTGCCGACGTCGGCCACTGGGTGCGCTCAGGGCTCGACCCTGTTGAGAGTCTCAAAAAACTCGAAGGCCGCGTGATTACGCTCCACTTTAAGGATCTGAACGAACACTCCAAAACCGCCCACGACGTGCCCTGGGGCACAGGTATCAGCAACACCAAAGGCATGCTCGCAGAACTCAAGCGTCAAAAATTCAAAGGCGCCATCTGCGTCGAATACGAGCACAACTGGGAAAATTCCACCCCCGAAATCGCCGAATCCGTAAAGTGGTTCAACGCAACCTGTGCGGAGTTTGCGAAGGCGAAATAACCAGCCTTCAAGCTTTCGTCCCAGAGGGCGCGTTGCTTGCGCGTCGTCTGGGACCTTTGTCGTTTGTCTTGCACCGGATTCAGCATTGAATCCCAACCCTCGAACTAACGGCGCAATCCGACCAGAACAAGAAGACGACCTACACCGCCCTGCAGGACAAAAGCCGGGCTAGCAGAATGCCACACAGACAAACAACGAGCTAAACCATGACTTCGGAAGCCTTCAACAGTAGGCTTCCCGGGCGCTGCACCTCAATATGCCGCTCATCCCAACCTTTTTCCTACCGACCATGTTCAGCACCACCCTTGTGAAAGCCCTTCGCAACCCAGAGCGCCCGACGATCTCCGTGGAGTTTTTCCCACCAAAGGACGAGCGCTCGGCCGAAACAATGCTGCGCACAGCCAGAACCCTTCAGCCGCTGGGCGTCGATTTTGCCTCCATCACCTACGGCGCCGGAGGCACCTCCAGAGACACCACCCTTTCCTACGGCGCGGAACTTGTCGCCATGGGGTTTCCCCTCATCGGCCACCTCACCTGTGTGGGCCACTCCAGACAGGAACTAGCCGATCTTGTCGCCCAGTACGACGCCGCCGGTTTTTCAGGCATCCTCGCGCTCCGGGGGGACCCACCGAAGGGACAATCCACTTTCACCGCGCATCCGGAAGGCTTCTCACACGCCGCCGAACTGGTAAAACTGGTTCAGGAAATCCGTCCCAACCGCTTTGCTATAGGCGTCGCCGGCTTCCCCGAACTCCATCCCGAGGCGCTCAACGAAGCCTCCGACATTCGCTTTCTGGCTGACAAAGTCGCGGCCGGCGCGGACTTCGTCACCACCCAGCTCTTCCTCGACAACGCCGACTATTTCCGTTTCGTCGCCCTGGCCCGCGCCGCGGGAGTCGAGGCCCCCATCCTTCCGGGCGTCATGCCCGTGCTTTCCCTCAAGCAAGCCCGCAACTTCTGCGGCTTTTGCAAAGCCTGCATCCCCCCCGCCCTCATCGCCGAACTGGAGGCCTGTGGCGACGACGAGGAGGCGCAACGCAAGGTCGGTGTTTCATGGGCCCAACGCCAGATCCGAGAGCTTTTTGAACACAACGCCCCCGGCGTCCACCTCTACATCCTCAACAAGGCCGAATCCGCGGTCGAGGTGCTTAGCGCCCTGCGTTCCTAAACGCACCCGCGTTGCTAAACGCACCTACAACCCGGGCGCGCTCCTGCAACGCGCGTTCTCCGCCCGCGGAACCGACAAACCGGGCCCCGCTCACCCCAAAAGCAGGCTGAGGGCGTGGATTCCCACCCCCACCAACCCGCCAATCACAGTTCCGCTCATTCGGATAAACTGGAGATCGGCCCCAACCTCCAATTCCAACTTGTTGCTCAGTGCCTGCCCGTCCCACAAATTGATCGTCTCCTCGATCATCAAACCAAACCGGTGGCGGTGCGTGCCGACAAATTCCTCCACCACATCGCGAATCCAACCGTTGATCCGCCCACGCAACCCCTCGTCTTCGCTCAAGATCTTGGCGCAACCCTGAATCAAGGCGTCCACTTGCACGGCGAACCCCTTCACGGACTCCTCGCCCCTTCCCGAAAATCGCGCCCGAATTTCCGTCCACACATCGGTTGCGTATTCCCTCAATGCCGGGTTTGAAAGAAGCCCCTGTTTGATCGCCTCACCCTTTGCCAGATACTCCGGAGAGGTCTTCAGATCGCGCACAAACTGCCCGACCCGTTCCGTGAACCGTGTCCGAAGAGCGTGGTCCCTCTGTTTGAGCGCCGTCTCCAACACCCCCAGCACGCGCGTCATCAATTTTCCGGCAATGTAACCAGCAATCGGTGCGCGGATCGCTTTCAAAGAAATCCCCAGCACCTCAGCCGGAAGCGGAACCTCTTCCTCAATCCCCCTTCGGATGGGTTCCTGGTGCTCAAGAAGAAGGCGCTGACACTGCTCCAGAACCTCGTCCAGAAGCACCTCGTGCTTCCCCCCGGAGGTGAGCAGCTCCAGCAATTCACCCGCGAGAGGTGCCAGAGGAAGCGCCCCCAACTTGTCCAATAATTGCGAATGAATGAAAGCGGCCACCGCCTTGTGATCAAGCAGCCCCAGCAATTGCGGGACGAAGGCGCTCAAGTTCTGGGCAAATTCCAGCGAACCCTGGCGAACCCAACGCAACGCGAAGCCCATAAAATCCACTCCCTCCGCCCTGCGCCGGACCTCCAGTGGGCTGAGGAAATTTTCGACGATGAACTCCCCCAGCGAACTTGCAATCTGCGCTTTGCGCGCCGGAAGAATCGCCGTGTGCGGAATAGGCAACCCCAGCGGACGCCGAAACAGCGCCACAACGGCAAACCAGTCGGCAAGCGCCCCTACCATCGCGGCTTCTGCAAAAACCCGGACCCATTCTAAAAACGGAAACCGTTGCAACCCGTATTTTGCACCCACAAACAGGACCACCATTCCCAGAAGCAACCCGCCCGCCAGGAGCCTCATTTTAGCGAGACGCTCCAACTTTGCATCGAAAGAGGAATGAGCGGGTACCTTCATAAAACAGAGCGGCTCACCAATCTATCACGCGGACACTACGCCCCCGACAACAAAGAGCACCGAGCGTCTCTCCCCGCTTGGTTCGGGCAGAGGTCCCACACTGAAGGATAGCGGCGCGGCATTGCGCGGTGCTCCCCCGCCGCCACGCGGTGCTCCCCAAGCCGCCCAAAACCGCATCTTTGCGAGCCAAATGCGTTGTCATCTCGGAAGCCCAGAATTATCTTCAGAACTGTAATCCCCATGAATAAAAAATCGCATTTAAATCCCTCCACAGGCTTTACCTTAATTGAGCTTCTCGTGGTCGTCACGATCTTGGGAATCCTCATGAGTCTGGCGGTCAACGGGGCCGGCGCCATCCGTAGCCAGGCCCGCTCCGCCCAGGCACGCAACGACTGCACCGGTCTTAACATCGCGATCCGAGCTTTTTACACGGATTACTCCCGCTACCCTGTGTCCCCAAGTAAGACGGACAGCACCCCCTACGAGTCGGTGACGGATGATGCCGGCAACAATGAGGTGATTAAAGCGCTCACGGCCAAAGACAGCATCGTCAATCCAAGAGAAGTCACTTATTACGAAAACAAAACGGCAAAAAAAAACTCAGAGGGCGGCTGGTCCAATGGAGTCTCTATTGGTGGTGGGCTTTTTGATCCGTGGGGTTACACCTATGGAATTTGCATGAATATCGATTCCAAGCCTGACTTCAAATACACAGGCTCTGCGTTAAAATACTACCAGACAAAAACAGGCGACACCCCGGACGAAGTATGGCAGCCGATTGCCGGCGGGGTTGGCGTCTTTTCCCTTGGCAAGGACCAGTGTTCTGATAAAAAGAGCACGAATTTTGCTCCTGGAATTCTATCATGGTACTAAGCGACCTGAACGAATGTGGAGGTCGGGCAAATTTCACTGAGAACGCGGGTGTAGTTCAATGGTAGAACGGCAGCTTCCCAAGCTGCATACGAGGGTTCGATTCCCTTCACCCGCTCCAACTCCTCTCCGACAGAGAGTTGCGTCAAAGTTCTCCTAAATGGTCGGCCTTTCTAGAACAAAACCTAGAACACATCCCCCGAGGTCAGCGTTGTTTCTCAACGTAATTGGGGTCGTAATTGGTGTCCGGATTGGCTGCCACTAAAGCTGGGTTTGGAGTACGGTGTGACACTGACGTCCACCCAATGGCCCGCAAACCTAATCCCGGATCAAAACAGCAGCGCACCCCTTCCCCGCTACCTGAGGATGAGTGGAATTTTGAAAGGGTCTCAGAGGAGGATCTACCCGCGTGTTACCTCTGGGAGTTTTGGCGCGAAAAATGCCACCGGGATCCAGTCGTTGCAGCAGCTTTGAAGAGTGTCAGGCTAAAAGTCCAATCCCAGGACGAAGAGATCCGTCAACATGACCAAGAGCAACTTTCGCTCTATCGGCTGATTTTAGAAAAAAGCCCCGATCTACCTGAAGCATACGCTGAGAGCCTGAAGGTCTACGGCACGTTCAACCTGTATGAGTGGTCCAACATCAACCCGCTCAGCACAGAGATGGATGGTCTTGCAAACATCAGTGAGGAATATTTCCCCAAACGAGCATTTCTGTCGCTGAACACTTCAAAGTGCACCACCAATGTTCGAATCAAAGTGCACCACTTGAGGGATGTTTT
>CANJZW010000027.1 GCA_947479475.1 Chthoniobacteraceae bacterium | reverse complement strand
ATGGTTTTGTGCGAAGCGCTCCCAGATGCGCAGGATGTAGGAGAGCAGGCGCAGGGCCATGCGCGGGTCCTCGGAGCTCTGGTGTTCAAAGAGCAGGTAGAGGAAAGCTTCGCTTTGCTGCAGTTTGATGTGAAAGAGCAGGTCGCTTTCGGAGCTGGCGAACTGGGGGTCGATGAAGGAGGACGGTTCAAGGGAGAGGGAACTCCAGTCGACAGCCTCGGCGAGTGCGGGAGGGAGATGGCTTTCAAAAAAAGCGCGTGCGTTCTCCGGGATGGAGAAGGTGGCTTTGAGCAGCTTGTCGTTGGGCTGGTGAATGCTGTCCTCGGGCATGGGCGGGAGTGAATGCGGGGTTTCACTCCCAGACTCGGATGCGCAGCTGTTCTGGGATGCACGGAATTGCGATGAAGGCATTCCTTGCCGCGTGTGAGGCCGTTGTCGCCAAGGGTTGCTGGATGGCGCAATGGTTTATTGCTCTGCAGGCTCTCGGAGAAATAACGGGCACGCGCGGGGGATCGCGGTGGGGCGACTACAGGTCGAAAACCCTGTGAGCGGGCCGGAGATCGGGATGCAGCGCCGGGTCGGCAAACGATAAATATTTATTGATAAACAGAATGAGCCGTTTAGAAAAGAGCCATGCTTACTAAAGACGAAGCTCAAACTCCTCTCCCCCATGGCCAGTGCCCCCAACGGGATCGCGTCCGCAAGGTTGGCAGGATCGGCAGCCTGCTTTGCACACTGACCCTGGCCCTGATTGCCGTCGTAGCGGTGATTGTCTCGGTTTTTTTGTGCTTTAAAACAAACGACCCGCGGACCCTGGAATTGCGCGGTCTGTTCGACTCGGCGGGAATACAGCATCCGGTGATTGTCGCACTGTTCCTGCTTACGCTGGGAACGTGGGTGTATGCCCTCTGGATCCTGCGGCGTCTTTTCGTGGAGTTCAGCCGGGGGATTGTATTTAGCGTGCGGAATGCCCGGGCCATTTGCTGGCTGGGTGTCATTACCATTTTCGGGATGTTCAGCTTCAACGCTTCCGACGGCAAGAGCCAAGAAGCGCTGAAGGGTTTGAGTAAGAGAGGATCCTCGCTCGAAAGCGTATCCGTAACAGCTTCTGAAAACGTGAATCACCGCGCGCCCCGCTTCAGCTTCGGCATGAAGAAGACAGTGAGCGCCGCAGGAGAAGAGACTCCTTCGGAGGGCGGCCTGTTTGAAAAAATCAGTGTTGGATTTGATGTCGAATATCTTCTTGTCGGCCTGCTCTTGCTCGCCGTTGGCTGGGGGCTGGAGCAGGGAGTCGCCCTTCAGAAAGAGCAGGATTTGACCATTTAACGGCCATGCCGATCATTGTTCGATTGGACGTAGCGCTGGCACGGCGCAAGATGAGCCTTACGGAACTGGCGGAGGCGGTGGATATCACGATGGCCAACCTCTCGATCCTCAAAACGGGCAAGGCAAAGGCGATTCGGTTCAGTACCCTCGAGGCGATCTGCAAGCATCTAGGGTGTCAGCCCGGGGACATTCTCGAGTACGCCGAGGACACCGTCCCGGCGCCCCTTCCGGAGAGTAGCGATAGCAAAGAACTGCTCTAAAGCGCCTGATTTGCCGCCGCCCCTCAATCCACCTGCGCCCGGCGTTCGAGTTCCAAAAGGGCCCCCTCCATGGCGTGCATGTCGATGGAGTTCACCTCGAAACGGGCCCCAATGCCCTGGGGGAAAGTCACGCAAAGTTCGCCGCCCAGGTGTTCCTGGAAGTCCCGCAGGCCGGCGAAAACCTGCCTTTGTCCCGACTCGTCCCGCAGGTTGAGCGTGTCAAACCAGAGGGCGAACCCGCTCTGGCGCAGGCCGGCGTCGATGCGCGCGAGTTCCTCCGCAGTGATCCAGCCCTGGCCCTGCGCGTAGATGGAGTCTAAAAGCACTCCCGTGGCCACCGCTTCCCCGTGGGAGATGGCAAAGTTCGAAAGCAGCTCCATCTTGTGCGCCGACCAGTGGCCGAAATCGAGCGGGCGCGCCGTGCCGTATTCAAAAGGATCGCCGTTGGAGCGAATGTGGTCCAGGTGCAGCGCGGCGCAGCGGGCCACGAGGTCGGTCATGGCGTCGAAGTCGCGCGCCGGGTACAGAGGGGCCGCGGTGCAGAGGTCCTCGAAAAAGGCGCGGTCCCGAATGATGGCGACCTTGAACGCCTCGGCGACTCCGCTGAGCCAGTCGCGGTCCGGCAGGGAGCGCAGAAATTCGAAATCGTTGAGAACAGCAAAGGGCGGGGCGAATGTCCCGAGCGCATTTTTGCCCAGGTAATTGACGGCGTTTTTGACGCCCACGCCCGCGTCGTTCTGCCCGAGGACGGTCGTCGGGACGCGGATGAGGCGCAGCCCCCGGTGGACAAGCGCGGTGGCAAACCCGATGGCATCCAAGACGGCGCCGCCGCCAATGGCCAGGACGTAGGACTGGCGATCCATGCGCAGTTCCAGGAGTTGGCGCATCACGGATTCTGCGTAACGCAGGTCGTTTTTGCAGGCCTCTCCGCCGGGAACGGCCTGGACTTCGGTGGCGAGCTCTAGGGTGTCCGCGTGGGCGGCAAAATAAGCCTCGATCCGGCCCGAGAGGGAGGGGTCGCGCTCGAGAATGCGCGAATCAACATAGACGATGGCCCTGTGGCGCCGCTTTTCCTGCAGACGCGATACGGTCTGGACCAGTACCGGGTTGGCGGGGTCAAAGAGGTGGCGGGTGAAAAAAACCGGGAATGCCCAGCTGACGCTGATTTCCTGATGGTAGGTAGGGGCGGCTTCCATGAATGGGAACACGAGTAAAGGAGGGGAGGGGGGACTAAGACAATCTCCTTCTGAGGGCCGTCTTGGGGAAGAACTGCGGGCGCTGGGGGGTGCCCAGAGAAACAAAGGGGTGTATTCGTGGATTTCAAAGATCGAGGCAGG
Organism: Chthoniobacteraceae bacterium; assembly: GCA_947479475.1. Taxonomy (GTDB): domain Bacteria; phylum Verrucomicrobiota; class Verrucomicrobiia; order Chthoniobacterales; family Chthoniobacteraceae; genus Chth-196. Next base: position 48,865 of record CANJZW010000027.1, on the reverse strand, counting down.
CTCCTTTGGGCTACTCGCAACCTTGAAAAGGGCGCCACGCTCAATGGGGCCTCGGAAAGAAAGTGGCCCACCGGTGCGGCCGGTGTGGTGTTTTGGTTCAGGCTTTGCTTTGCTCTGCAGTCTTATGTTTTGGTGCGAAGAAGTAGCCGCTCAGTGTCAGGGTCCCCAGATTATCAATGATTCGAAAACCCCTTCGGGACGCGTGCATGTGGGCGCCCTGCGCGGGGTGCTCATTCACGACGCGATTTTCAGAACCCTCAAGGCCAAGGGAATCGAGGCGCGTTACCTCTTCGGGGTGGACGACTATGATCCGCTGGACGAGATTCCCGCGGGCAAGGGCGAGCATTTTGAAAAATACCTCGGCCAGCCCCTGTGCAACGTCCCGCCGCCGGACGGCTCTGACGCCACAGACATGGCCGAACACTACATGGGCGAATTCTGGGGCGTCTTCCGGGAACTGGGCGTGACGGTGGAACCCTACCGGATGCGCGACATTTACCGGTCCGGGCGTTTCAACGAGGTGATCGACACGATTCTGCGCAATGCCGACATCGTGCGTCGCGTTTACAAGGAGGTTTCCAACTCAGACCGCCCCCCCACGTGGTACCCGTTTCAGGTGGTCTGCGAGAAGTGCGGCCGCATTGGGACGACGGAGGTGTTCGCCTACGACGGCACGCTGGTGAGTTACCGGTGCCGTGAAAACATGGTGAAATGGGCCCGGGGTTGCGGGCACGAGGGGCAGATGTCCCCCTTCAACGGCAACGGAAAACTGCCGTGGAAACTCGAATGGGTCGCAAAATGGGTGACGTTTCCGGTCTCCATCGAGGGGGCCGGCAAGGACCACTCCACCAAGGGCGGCTCGCGGGACGTCGCGGCGGCGTGTTTGAAGGCGATTTTCCAGAAGGAGCCGCCCAAAAACGTGCCTTACGAATTCTTTTTGGTGGGTGGGGCGAAGATGTCCTCCTCGCGCGGCGTGGGCGCGAGCGCGCGGGACATGACCAACCTGCTCCCGCCGGAAGTCCTGAGGTTTTTGATGATCCGCACAAAGCCGAATTCGCCGGTAAATTTCGATGTGAATGAAGAGGGGATCGTCAAGCTCTTCAATGAATTCGACCGTTACCAGACCCGGGTTTGCCACGACAAAAACGCCACGGCGGACGAGGCGTTGGTGTACCAGTTGGCGGAGACGCAGCCGAAGGGGGATTATTTTCAGGCGAACTTCCAGTTGGTGAGTGCGCTCGCCCAGATGCCCCACATTGATCCGGTCGTTGAGATCGAGAAGCGCCACGGCAGCGCCCTCACGGAGATCGAGCGCAATGCTCTGGAGCGGCGTTTGAAATCGGCCCAGATTTGGGTCGAACACTATGCCAAGGAGGAGGAGAAGACGCGTTTGCAGGAAACCTTGCCGGCGAGTGCGGCGCAGTTGACTGCCACGCAGCGGGCGTTTTTGCAGCGGCTTGGCCTGGCGCTGGCGGATGTCGCCTGGGAGGACGCCGTTCTGCAGGCAACGGTGTTTGAAACAGCGCGGATGACGCCCATCGAACAACCGGTGGCCTTCAAGGCGATTTACTGCGTGCTGCTCGACAAGGAAGCGGGCCCCAAGGCGGGGAATCTGTTCGCTTACCTGGACAGGGATTTTCTGCGGAAACGTTTTGCGGAGGTGAGCGTGGATTTGGCGGCCTTTTGGAAGGAGTCGGCTCTCACTCAGGAGCAGTTCACGCAATGGATGACCCAGCAGAAAGAGAAGATCGCAGGCTACACGCATGCGATTCAGAGCGGTGAGGCGGGAAACGTGTTGGAGTTGACCGTCGAAATGAAAGACGGCAAACGGCACCTGCGCCGGGTGTGGCTGGAGGCAACGCCCGACGCGACGGCGCTGCTGGACGCCATCGCGTGAGGAGAAGCGGGGCCAGCGCGTTGCGGTGAGGGCCCTTTCCTCGTTCATTGATTTTTGTCCCTTCCATTGATTCCCCTTCGCCTTTCCCCCATTTCCCGTGAACTTCTCCAAACGAGGCGAATATGCCCTGCGCGTCCTGCTTGATCTTGCGATGGCCAGCACTTTGGGGGAACCGCTGGTCTCCCTGACCGCTCTCGCTGAGGCGCAGCACATCCCCGTTACTTTTTTGGAGCAGATTCTGCTCAATCTCCGCCAGGGCGGGTTCCTGCGCGCCACCCGTGGCAAACACGGCGGCTACACCCTCGCCAAACCCGCTTCCGAATTGAGAATGGGTGATCTGGTACGCTTTCTCGAAGGACCACTCGCCCCCATCGCCTGCGCAAGCCACTCCGCTTACCAGCGCTGCTCCTGCCCCGATGAAAAACACTGCGGCGTTCGCCTCCTCATGATCGAGGCGCGCGATGCCCTGGCGAGTGTCTTTGACGGCCTGACCCTCCAGCAAATGGCAGACCGCACCCTCGCCGGTATGCAGGCCGAAGGAATCACGCCGCCCCTAGTCACCTTGCTCCAAACCCCCTCGACCCGCCGCAAATCCAAACGGACGGGTGAAGATCCCGAATACGTCATCTAGCGTTTTGGCGGCTGGCGTCTCGGTGCCTAGCGTTTCGGTGCCTCAAGCAGTCGGCGCATCGCATTTAAAAGGACGCCCTCCGCCTCCGGGCTCACGTTGGAGGAGGTCACGCCTGTTTCATACCCGCCCTCGGGATAGGCCGCGGCCGTTCCAATGTAGCCGGGGCCGTAGTCGCCGTAGGCTGCCATAAAAACATGCAAGTCGGGGCGCATCGCCTTGGCCGCGAGCTGGTATTCGACAAACAATTCTCCTGGCAGATGGAGCATCCGGGTCGAACCCAGGCGCAAACAGGTCACATCAATGGCATGCCCGGCCTGGGTGCGTCGTACCCACGCCAGCTGGTCGGCGAAGGAAATGTACCCCTTTGCCGGGGTTTCTTTTAACTTGGTGAGCAGATCGCTTTCGTTGAGATGAGTGGAAAGTGGGAGTTTTACAGGGACGCTGCTCCAGCCGATGTCCTGCGCTCTGAGGGGCAGTTTTTCGCTTTTCTCAAAAGCCTCGCGCATCCCCTCGGACAAACGGGTGGCGAGGAGCATCCGGTTGGAGCGGGTGCCGTCGTTGTATTTGCCGGCGGTGACGTTGCCGCCCGCCCCGTTGAAGTGAACGTGCAGGGCGCTGTTGACGTCCTGGCCGCGGATGAACCGGGCGATTCCGGGGAAATCGGGGCTGGGGATTCCAGTCCGATAGTAGCTTTGGGGGTGGCAGGCGTAGGCGCTGAGGACGGCGAGGGGGACGTCCTTATTCCAAAAACTCAGCACCGAAACCATGGGGTCGATAACGCCCTCGGGTTCCGCCCGGATTGCAGGATCTTTCGTGGAACTGGTGCGCGTGGCTCGGATCCGGCTGTCGAGTCCCTTGATCCGGCGCTGGCTGGCGACCTCGCGTACGGCGGCCTCGCCCCACGCGTAGTGTGTGACGGGTTGGGCGCTCGCAATCGCGGCACGCACCGCGGCGGCGGCTTTTTGAAGGACTTCGCGATGGTGGGTGCCCTCAAAGCGGCTGTAACCGGGGAGGGAAAGTTCCTGGATGATTTTTTCCGCTGTGAAATCGCAACCCGGCGCGTCGTGTTGATGCAGGGCGTGGACCGCAACACGGTCTGGCGTGGTTCCCGCCGCCTCAGCCAGCGCCTTGCGGAAAGCATCGTGTCCTTCGTTGGCAATGCCGATCCAGTCGAGCGCGCACAGGACAATCGGCTGGCTGGATCCAAGAAGAACGACGCCCCGGCAGCGCAGGGTCAGTTCATCCACGCGTTTGACGACGTTGTAGGCCATGCCGGAGCCGAGGGGAGGGGTGGCGTCCACGTCAAAGGTGGCGAGTCGTACGGTGTCCTGGGCAAGCACCGAAAGCGGCGCCAAAACGAAGATGGCGAGGAAACGGAAGAGGTTTTTTTTCATGGGGGGGAGTCGAAGGGCCGATTATTTGAGGGATTCGATGAAGTGGAGCAAGTCAGCCATGTCCGGGACACTCATGCCGCCTTCAATGCCTTCGGGCATTAGGCTCTGGCCCGCGGAGGAACTCCCCTTGATGTGGGAGCGCTCGATTTTTTGGGTGACGCCTCCCGCCATTTTGAGGGTCATGGAGGACGAACTGTCTTCAGTAACGATCCCTGAAAAACTATCACCCTCCCTCGTGTTTACGTTGTAGACGATGTACTGGGAGGCGACTTCCTTGTTGGGATCCAGAATGGCCGTGAGGAGCGCCTCCCTGCCTTTCGTTTTAACCGTGACCAAGTCCGGCCCGACCTCTACACCCGCGCCCTCCGCGCGGTGGCAAACCGCGCAGCGAGCCAAAAACTGGGCGTGGCCACGGGCGGCATCGCCGCCGGGTTTGAGCGCATCGCTGTACTTTGCGGTGACTTCGGCCCGCGATGGGGGGAGTACGGAGGCGAGCGCCGTGAGGGCGAGGGCCGCGACTTTTGGATCCTTGTTTTTGAGGAGCGCTTGAATCTGTGCGGGATTGAGGACGCTGGGGATGATCTTTCCTGCGACGACTTCCTGCAGCAGGACGAGGGTGCGTTCCGGCCTTGTGAGAAGAATCTGCAGGGCGGTTTGCTGGGCACTGGCCCCATAGGCGGCCCAGTTTTTGAGGAGTGTGCTCGTGATTTCGGGGGAGGCATGGCGGCCCAGCGTTTGGATTGCAGCCGATTGAATGCCGTCGGCCTGGCCTTGGGCAAGGCACGCTGTCAGCGGGTTTAAAAATTGGGAGAGGTCCCCGAGGCCGAGGAGTTCAATCGCGGCAAGGCGTTCTTTTGGCGCCGCCCCGCTGTCGTTCGCGGTTTTGGCGGCCTTTAAAAAAACAGAAACGAGTTTGCCCTCAGTATCGGCTTTTCCAATGCTTGTTCCCGCGCGCTGCAGTCCCGCGCCGAGCGCCCGGAGCCAAAGCGTGTTTGGTTCCCCTGTTGCGAGGAAACGGATCAATCCGGTTCGTTCCTGAGGGGATTCCGCCGCCGCACGAATTTCGATCAGGCGCGCGATAAAAGCCTCCGCGTTTTTGGTGAGGACGGGGTCTTTTGTTAGCGGTTCGAAGACGGCGCTTGTGAGAAGCACGGGGGGGGCGCCAAGCAGCGACGCGCCGATCCAGGGATGGGCGTGGTCCTTTTTCGCCAGCGTCAGGAGCGCGGAGGTCAAGGCTGGGGCGTCGGTTTGGGAGAGGAACGCGGACAACGTCAGGCCGAGTTGGAATCGCACGGCGGGGGCGTCGTCTGAGGCGCAGGCGGTGAGGGCTGCGAGCGCGGCGGGCTCGTTTTTGAGCTCGGCGACGTGCATGCTTGCAAGGTCCAGCGCGCGCCGGCGTACCTGGGGGTCGCTGCTTTTGAGGGCGGAAAGGAGCGCGTTTTGGAGCGGCGCTTTGAGGCCGTCCAGCGCGCCTAGGGCGTGGATGGCGGCGAGGGGGTTTTCACCGCCGCACAAACGCGGCAGGAGCGGGACCGCCGCGGAGTCCTGGCGCTCGTACAACAGCCGCTGGGCTGTGTCCCGGTGCCAGCCGTTGGGGTGACTCAAGAGTGCAACCAGTTCGGAAGTGCTCGCTCTGGCAAGGTCCACCGGTTTGCCAATGCGTGCGGCCCCACCCTTGGGGACGATCCTGTAAATCCTGCCGCGGTCATTGCCGTTGTTGAGGTTCAGGTTGCGTTTGATTTCGTCCGGAATACTCCACGGGTGTTCGATCACCTCGCGGTACATGTCCACCACGTGAAGGCAGCCGTCCGGCGCGTTTGCAAAATTGACGACGCGCACCCAGGTGTCGCGGCTTGCGGCAAATTCGAAGTTCAGCTCGTCGGTGGGCCTTGAGCCGGAGAGGGAGACCCCGTCTGCGGCTGGGGTGATGACCTTGCGGTGCACCAACTGGCCGCCGGCATCGCCGGAAAAACTGTTGTTCACAAACCCGGCCCCGTAGGCGTCGCCCCGAAAAATGGTCGTCCCGGTGGCGCCGGTGAAGTAACCGCTGACGCGTCCGCCGCCCTCGACCGCTCCGGGGACAGTCCCTGCAATACGCCAGCGGGTGCGCAGGATGCGCCAGGGTTCGTCCGGGCTGATTCGGTAGACTTCGGCCGCACCGCCATCGGTTGCAATGCTCTGGCGGGAGGGGGGCAGGTTGGGGTTCGGGGCCGGTGTTTTGGCCGCCGTGGCCTGGGCCGCCGTTGTTGTGCCGTACACCCAGTTTTGGAGGTGGTCCGAATTGGAGCAGCCGAATTTGCGGCCGTAGTTGTCAAAACTCATGCCGTATTGGGCGCCGCCGGGTTCCATTCCGAAGGTGTGAGAGAGCGGGTCGAACCAGAAGTCCTGTCCGCCGAGTTCCTGTCCGGGCAGTTCGGGGCGTTTCGGGCTGGTGATGACGCCGCGGTTCCCGCCGCCGCTCAAGACGTGGATGCGGTTGTCCTGGCCCCATTGGAAGCTGTTGAGCAAGCCCTGCACGTTGAGGATTTTTAGTCCGGTGCCGAAGCCGGTGAAGGCCTTTTCGCGGAACTCTGCCTTGCCGTCGCCGTCGCGGTCTTCGAGGCGCCAGATGTCCGGGGTGGCTCCGACATAGAGTCCGCCGTTGGCCCAGATCAGGCCGGTGGGCCAGGGGAGGTTGTCTGCGAAAACGGTCTGCGTTTCGTAAAAGCCGTCCCCATCCTTGTCTTCGAGCATCGAGATGCGCCCGAGATGGGGCGAGACGTCGCGCATCTCGGAATAGTCGATCATCTCGCACACAAACAGCCGGCCGCGTTCGTCAAAACACAGGGCTACCGGGTCGCGGACCTGGGGTTCGTGGGCGGTAAACTCGAGGTGGAAGCCGTCCTTGAGTTGCCAGGTGGCGATCGCGGCGGCGGGTTCCACCGCGGGGTAGCGGGGGAGTTCCTTTTCGGGATCCACCACGACGGCATTCCGCGTTTTGCCGTAAGCCTCGGAGTAGGTCGTGCGGGATTTGATGCTGTCGGCGGCGAGCGCGGGCAGGCAGAGCGCCAAAAGCAGGGGGAGGGGTAGGGTGCGCATGGGGGGGGTGATCAAAGGGGGGGGACTATAATATCATACCGAACAGGTTCTTCTGTTAGGCTCTATTCGCCTCTTCTCCTGCGCCCCCCCCTCGCGCGGGTCACGGCTAGCGGGGGTCGAATTGGAGCCAGTCGAAATTCATCAACCCCCCTTTGCCTGGATTGACGAAGACGGCAAAGACATCGGCGCGTTCGGGGGCGTTGGCAACGGGGCGGAGGCCTGCTTTGAGCTCCACCCAGGTGTCCCAGGTGCCTGTCGGCTGCACGTCGAACTCACCCAAAAGCGGTCCGTCCATGGCGCCGGCGTGGAGTTCAATCTTCCCTCCGGCGCCTCCGGCGGCGACCCGGCAGGTGAACCCGCCCACCTGATTGAGGGGGATGTTTTTGAAGGAGGCGCTGTTTCCATGGGCGATGCTTCCGAGGCACTTCTTTCCTGAGGCGCCGCCGCTTCCCATCGATTTGCATCCGAGGATGTCGGCGCTTTCGGCCTCGATGCGTCTCGTGCGCAGTTCCACGCGTGTTTTTCCGGTGAGCGGAGGGGCTTCGGCCCGGCCGTTGTCGGTGTAGCTGGCCTCCAGGAAGGCGATTTTGAGCCCGCCGTCCTTGGGGGCTTCCGCTTCGCCGCCGATGCCGCGCTGGCCGCCGGCGCCGCCGGTTTTGCCGCGTTCGAGCGAGAATACCCAGGAGACCATCTGCGCGATTTCATCGGAGGTATGCTGTTGGTGGGCGAGCATCGGGATGGGGCCCCACACGCCACTGCTCCCGTTGCGTACGCGCAGGACGCTGGCTTCGAGCGCGCCGGACACGCCCTTGTAACGCTCGGCGACCTCCAGATAGGAGGGGCCGACGAGGCGCTGTTCCACCTGGTGGCAGTTGAAACAGTCGCTCTGTTTTGCCAGAGCCATGCCCGGGTCGATGTTGCTTTTTTCGTCGGCGCTCTTGAGCCAACGGGCCTCCATGACAACGCGCGCTCCCATCGCCTCGGCCTGGGTGGCGGAATCGCCATCCTCGAAGTCTTTGACGGACACTTTGTAGCTGACGGGTTTTCCGGGGGTGAAGAAGTCCCCGTTCTGCGGCGTCTCAAAACGGAGTTCCGGCACGCTGTTTCCGACCACCACGTTGGCGGTTTTTTTGGTCGCGGCGCCGAGTGCGTCGGTGACGGTCAGTTCTACCACGGCGTTCCCGGGTTTGGTGAAGGTCGTGGAAAACGTGGTCGCGGTGGAGACCACCGGGCCGTCCGCTTGCAGGCGCCACGCGTAAGTCACCGCACCGCCCTCACGCTTGCGAGTGCCTTCGGAGGCGAACTTAACCGAGAGGGGCTCCCTGCCCGATTGGACGCTCTGCTGGATTTCCACCACGGGCGGCAGATTGCCCCGGAGATAGGAGATTTTAAGCAGCTTGGAGTCTGGATTCGCCCCCCAGGTCGTCCCGTAATCGAGCATGTAGAGGCAGCCATCGGGCCCAAAACGCGCGTCCACGGGGCGGCGCATCAGGAAACCCTCTGTGACTTCCTCGTCCTTGACCTTGTCGGAGACCACCGCCAGAGCGCTGGAGAAGGCGTCGATTCCGGCTAGGTCGCCCTTGGCGTCCATCCGCGCCCATTTTAAGAAAGGCCGCTGCCAGTCCCAGAAGAGGAGCGAGCCATTGTATTCGGCGGGGAAGCCGTTCGTTTTTTCAAAGGACGGCTGGTGATAAAAGACCGGTCCTGCGCACGCGGTGCGGCCGCCCGTGCCAAGCATGGGGAACTCCGGCGAGTCTTCGTAGGGCCAGTAAATCCAGGCGGCCTGGGCGGGCGGAAGGTTCTTGGCGCCGGTGTTGTTGCGGCTCGTGTTGACGGGGTGGGCGGGGTCCTGCGGGACGCCGATTTCCTTGGTCGCAAAATTGTATTTGGCGTAGGCGAAGTTGTTCCCGACAAAATAGGGCCATCCGTAAAAACCGGCTTTTCGCGCCTGGTTGATTTCATCGTAGCCACGGGGGCCCCGCGGTCCGTTCGTTCGTGCGTCCGGGCCGACTTCCCCCCAGTAAAGCCATCCCGTTTTTGGGTCGATATTGATGCGCCACGGATTGCGGCAGCCCATCACGTAGATTTCCGGGCGGCCCTGGGAGCCGTCCTTTGGAAACAGGTTGCCCTCGGGAATGGTGTAGCCGCCTTCGGGAGTGGGTCGGATGCGCAGGATTTTGCCCACCAGATTGGCCGTGTTGGCCGAAGTGCGCTGCGCGTCCCAAGGCTCGCGTTCGGGCTGTTCATCGGCGGGGGCGAAGCCGTCGGAACCGAAGGGGTTGGTGTTGTCGCCGGAGGAGTAAATCAGGTTGCCCTGGGGATCGAACATCACTGAACCGGCGTGATGACAGCATTGGAGGCGCTGTTCGGCCGAGGTCAGCAGGACCTTTTCGGAGGCCATGTCCAGAATGTCGCCGTTGAGGTTGAACCGGCTGAGCCGCTGGCCGTTGAAGTCCGGCGGCGAATAGAGGCAGTAGATCCAGTGGTTTTCAGAAAACTTGGGGTCCAGAGCAAATCCGATAAAGCCGTTTTCCTGGCCGTTGAAGACCTCCAGTTTGCCGCAACTCACCACCGCCCGGACCTCCGGCTTCCACACCTTGAGAAGACCGCCGATTTCATTGAAGAAAATCCGGCCGTCCGGGGCCAGATGCAGCTGCATGGGCTGCGGCATTCCTTGGGCGAGGACTTCTACTTTAAATCGGTAGTCGGCCACTTCCGCGCGGGCGGGTGGCTGGGCGGCAAAAAGCGCGAGTGCAATGAGGGTTGTGTATTTCATCGGATTGGGGAAAAGGAGCGGCCTCCGTGTTTGGAAGGCGGAGGCTGCGCCAGAGAGGTGGAAGCTGGGGTGGAGGCGGTCGGGGGATTGGCGAGGCTGCCGGTTACTTCTGTTCGAAGACGAACGCACCCTTTTTGTTCCCGACAAGGATGCCAAGTTTTTTGTCGCGGCCCAGAGGGGCGACCATCACCTGGGTGCCGACGCCGGAATCGCTGTCGATAAGATGGGGGATGAACCGCGCGTTTTTGCCGTCCCGCTTGAGTTCAAACCAGTAGAGGACGGCGGGATCGTTGGGGCCGATGTCGCCGGCGGGGCCGTGCGCCCAAAAGCGTTTGCCGCAGACGAGGTCCGGGAGGCCGTCGCCGTTGATGTCCGCGAGCGCGAGCGCGTGGGGTTGGGTGAAAACGGTACCGTGTTCGGTGTCCTCGGGTTTGGCGCCGACGATCATGTGTTTGATCCAGCCCTGGCCGCCCTCTTCCTTGGTTTGTTCGAACCAAGCAATCCCGTTTCCGTGGGCTTCCAGACTGGTCACAACATCGGCAAGCCCGTCGCCGTTGACATCGGTGACGATCATATTTGCGCCGCCCTTGCCAAAGAGCGCCTCGTGAAAGGTCCAGACGGGATCGTTGTCCAAGGAGGCTGGTTGCTCCCACCAACCGCGGGCTTCGAGCATGTCCGGGCGTCCGTCCCCGTTGATGTCCCCCATCCCGATCCCATGGGTGAACTTCTGCCACGGGCCTTTGGGAGAAATCGGGTGCCAGGTCCATTCCGCATCCGGGTTGCCTTTGACGGGCAGCGCGTAGCCAAGAAAACCGCCGCTGCTGCAAACAACGCCCTTGCGTCCGTCGGCCGTCACCGTGGTGTACATGGGCGATTCATTGTCCACCGAGGCCATTATCAGGTGTTTTTTCCAGGGACCATCCGCGCCCTTCGGGTTTTCGTACCAGAAGGTCTCTTTTCCGGGAAAGCCGATCACGAGGATGTCGTCCCAGCCGTCCCCATTAAAGTCGTCGGTGAACGCGAGAAAGTTGTCGGAGTACCCGTTTTTTGGGCTTTTGGCGCCCATGAACCCGGGGAGCGTTTCAGGGGGCGTTTCGGGCGAAGCGTCGGGTTTGACGCGTTTCCAAGTGGCCGAGGCGGGGTAGTATTCGTGTTTTTTAGAATAATCCGGCCCTTCGAACCACCAGGGACCGTAGGCGACGTCTGGGATTCCGTCGTGGTTGAAGTCGCCAGAGGTGGCACCCTCCGCCCAGAAGTCATCGAGGATGTGTTTGCGAGAAAAGGAGGGTTCCGCCGCTTGGGAGGCGAGGGGAATGAGCGCAAGCGCGGCCGAACAGAACAGGGGGAGGGGATGGTTCATGGAGGGATTGTGTAGAAACGGGGCGCGCTGGAAAAGCGCAGAACTTCGCAAAAGGGAAACGCTGGCTGGTGCCGAATGATGTCAGGCGCTGATTCCGGCGGCGCGCAGGACGGTTTCGTGGACGGCGATATCGTGCATTGCGCTCCATGCAAGGGATTTTTCGCCCCGCACAACCGCGGCCAGGTCCAAGAACTCCGCATCGTAACGGCCCTTGGGCGGGGGCAAGCGGAGGCTGTTTTCGCCCTTTTTCCACGGGCCGTGCGCCTCGTTTAGCCAGAGCGTCGCCTTGCCCGATTCTAGTGGCATGATCTCCAGGGTGCCCCTCGTGCCGGCCACCTGAAAACGGCGCCGCGGGCCCCCGAAAGGATCGGCGTGGTTGCAGCGGATGGTCACCGTGGTTTTCGGGTAGACCAGCACTGCGAGTTGGTTGTCCTTGATCCCGTCCCCGGGCTGGGTGGGGGCGGAAAAGGCGTGGACTTCGGCCGGTTTGCCCAGGAGCGTCAGGCTTGCGTCGATAATATGGCAGGCCAGTTCGAACATTCCTCCTCCGGGAAGGGTGCCGATAAACTTGCGTGTGGCGGGGTCGGCAAGTTTGCCCATCATCGCGTCGATTTCGAGGATGTCTCCGAGCCAGCCTTCCCGGAAGGCTTGGAAAAGCAGTTCGAACGCCGGGTTGTAGCGCAGCATGTAACCCATTTGCACGGCGAGTTTGCGCTGCTCGGCCTCCAGTCGCATGGCCTTGAAGGGGGCGTGTTCGATGGAGCCGGGTTTGTCGAGGTGGATGTGTTTTCCTGCGCGCAGCGCGCGGAGTGCGGTGGTGCAGGCGTCCTCTATTTTCGTCTCCACCAGCACCGCCTGCAGTCCGGGGGCCGCCAGCAAATCGCCTTCGCTCATGCGCGGCACTCCCTCGTACACTTTTGATTCTGTGCGCTCGCCTCCGGAGACGCCGACCATCTCATAGATCTCAGGCAGGCCCCGCACCGCCTCCATTTTTCCCGAAGCGTGGGGGTGTTGGGTGCCGATTTGGCCGATGCGGATGCGCGGCGGCGCGCCAAGAACGGTGGCGGCGGTTCCTGCAGCGAGGGAGGTAAGAAAGGTGCGGCGGCCGAGCATTCCCCTTGTGTACAGGGATCCGTCCTCTGTGGAACGCTTAAAACGAGCCGCAGGCAACGCTCGCCAAAAGGCGGCTTCCGGTGCCATTCGGCGACCTTCTCCCAACCCACCCATGCCTATGTTGAAACAACTTGGTCTTTTGAATTGGAGGCGGGCGGGATAAGCGGAAAGCTCAAATTCACACGATTATGCCCAACCCTTGGACCGGAAAAGGAAACCCCTACACACGTCAGGAAGTGCGAGACCGCCTTCAAAATGTTCTCGATCGCGGCGAACCGCTTATCGCGGCCGGAGCCGGCACCGGCATTTCCGCCAAATTCATTGAGAAGGGAGGGGCGGACCTGCTCATTATTTACAACTCCGGGCGCTTCCGGATGTCCGGCCACGGCAGCACTTGCGGGCTCATGGCCTACGGCGACGCCAACGCGGTCGCGATGGAGATCGGCGAGTACGAGGTGCTCCCGGTCGTGGAGGAGATTCCCGTAATTTGCGGGGTGCACGCCACCGACCCGCGCCGGCGCATGTGGCACTGGCTGGGCAAGGTGAAGGACATGGGTTTTTCGGGCGTGAACAACTTCCCTACCCACACCATAGTCGATGGCCATTTCCGGAAGGTGCTGGAGGAAACCGGGATGGGCGTGGAAAAGGAGTTTGAAATGGTCAATCTGGCGCACCGGATGGATCTGTTCACCATCGTCTACGTCGCAACCGCTGAGGAAGCGCGCGCCATGGCCGAGGCCGGCGCCGACGCCATCATCGCCCATGTCGGCACGACCATCGGCGGCTCCATCGGGGTGACCGGCGCTACGTGTTCCATGGACGAAGCCGTCCGGCGCACCCAGTTCGTCATTGACGGGGCCAAGGCCGTGCGCAACGACATCTTTTACCTCTGTCACGGCGGACCGATCGCGACTCCGGAGCATGCCCACGAGGTGTGCATGCGCACCGATTGCGTCGGGTTTGTGGGGGCGTCGAGTTTGGAGCGGTTGGGGGTGGAGGCGCCTCTGGTCGAACTGACGCAGCGGTTCAAGAAAATCGATTATCGCAACAGAAAGGGCTAGAACGTGGACGCGGTTTCCCTCAGACGCTTTGTCCGAACCCGGCTCACGGGAGCCGCCTCATTTTTGCAAACACGCGCGGTTCGGTTTGTTTCACGTTTGTTTGCCAGAATCCTTCGACCCGCTTATTCTTCGTGTGTCACCAACCTTTGAAAAACTTATGTCTAGTAAAAATCCCATCTTCAGTTCGAGTGTGATTGAGAATGCGCCCGTGGCCTACGGCGCACCGATGACGGTTCAGGGAGCGGTTCAAAAGACCGGTATTCTGCTCAGTCTCGTGTCTGTCGGCGCTGCGTTTGCGTGGAACAGCGCATCGCGTGGCGGCGCTGAATTGCTAATCCTGACGGGTCTGATTGTCGGTCTTATCGCGGCCTTGGTGACCTGTTTTAAAAAGGAATGGTCCCCGGTGACGGCGCCTATTTATGCGTTGTTCGAGGGGTTGCTGCTGGGCGGTGTCTCGGCAAAGCTCAACGCTGCCTATCCTGGGATCGCCCTTCAGGCGTGTATGTTGACGTTCGGAACGCTTTTCGCACTCCTGGGCGCCTACCGTTTGGGATGGATCCGTGCGACCGAGCAGTTCAAGGCGGTCGTGATTGCCGGCACGATGGCGATCGGACTGGTCTACTTGGTGTCTATGGTGGTGAATCTCTTCGGCGCCCAGGTGCCGTTGATTCACGACAGCGGTCAGGTGGGGATTTTGTTCAGTCTGGCAGTTGTGGTGATTGCCTCGATGAACCTCATTTTGGACTTCGACTTCATGGAGCAGGCGGCTGCCGCTCAGGCTCCCAAATACATGGAGTGGTATTCCGCCTTCGGGTTGATGGTGAGTCTAATCTGGCTCTACATGGAGATTCTGAAGCTTTTGGTGAAGCTGGCGCGCCGCCGCTAAGAAGCTGAAGCTAGGTTGCCGTCGGCATGCTGAGCCGGCCTCGTCGGCCTCGTCGGCCTTCCAAATCAATCAGGCCCCAGGGGATTCACTTCCCTGAGGGCCTTTTTCTTTGTCTTGGCGGGGACTGGGGAAACTAATTTGCATGGGGAATGAACTCCAAGGTTGCATGGGCCCCCATAGAGGCAGTTAAGGTGTGGACTTCAGAGGAAGTGAGGCCGAGGTGGCGAAATTGGCAGACGCACCAGACTTAGGATCTGGCGCCGCAAGGCATAGGGGTTCAAGTCCCCTCCTCGGCACTTCTCAATCCCCGCGTAAAGTGGGGGTGTTTCCTTGATCGTTTCTTCAGCGGTCGTGGTGGCAGCCGCAATCAAGGCGCTGACGAGCACTTTCACGGGCAGTGACATGGCTTTTCACCTCCTTTTTAAGGAAAATCGGGGAGGGGGGGGCAAAGAGTCTGACTCTACAAGCTTTGCTTCTGTCCTCGACTAAACCGGTGCGTCGATCCTAAGCAGTTACGCGTTCGTATCCGATGCATTGCACAAGGACGATCGTCTAGGCACCAGATCGTGCTGGCGTCCATTTTCGCCCGGAGGCGAAAGTTTCATGCCGGCCTGTTTGGACAACGGAACTCTACTTAATGTAAATCTCGGCGGGTGCGTTCCCGTCACAATTTTGGACGGCCTTCTGATTTCCCCGAGCCGATGAGTTGCACGGCCTAGACGAAGACAGTTTACAAAGGACGATCAGCTTGCCGATCCTGGAGACCGGTGAGTGCCTCGACATCAATCAAATCTTTCGGCCGACCAGAAGCCTTTTTGTTTCGAACGAGTGCATCGAATCCTATGAACCTCAGCTTCTTTTCAAGATACTCGCATTCCACCGCGCTTTGAAGGCACTCCTGAAAACTCACTCCATCGATGCCTGTGAGAATTTGAATTTTTCGGGGTTCCCGGCCGATTTCAACTACGAAGGACGGCTTCAGAAAGTCCTCTCTTTCGATACCGATTCCGCCAAACCCAAAATCATCAAGAACCTGGACCAGCTTTTCCGCGTTCTCCTCGTTGATGCTGACGAAAAAATAATATCGCCGGTATATCGGGGAAACCCGTGAAATCCTGCCGCATAGCCACCCACGATGACGTACTCAACGGACCTTTG
This sequence comes from Chthoniobacteraceae bacterium, assembly GCA_947479475.1. Lineage (GTDB taxonomy): Bacteria > Verrucomicrobiota > Verrucomicrobiia > Chthoniobacterales > Chthoniobacteraceae > Chth-196. The sequence goes on along the minus strand of CANJZW010000027.1, from coordinate 33,511 downwards.
GTCCAAAAGAGTAATGAATTCTAGAAAGTCGGGATTGAGGTTTTCCATCGTCGTGGGTTTGGCAAATCACGGCCATTGCAGATAGACGCTCGGTAGCAGAGCATTTCGCCCACGCATTGGGGCGTGCTCGGAGGCTCCGGAGAGGACGCTTAGTAAGGGTTCTTTCGATTGGCATATGCATTCCCCCGCTGGCAATTAAGGTAGGCGCGAAGCCGGTGCCAGGCAATCTCAATGACAACTCCCTTTAAGTCGGCCTGTTGGCCGGGCAGCGCTGTTCATTTGCGGAAGAAAAAAGTCGAGCCGCAGCTTGATGATATTTTGTAACGCAGCAGAATTGAACACTTCGGCGCATAGTGTAGAGAACGCAGCAGAGCAGATGGATTGCCGGCCAGAGTGTTGTCTAAATTCGGTCTGCCCGAGGCCATCTGCCAAACCGTGAGCGATTCGATGGACTTGAGGTGTCTCTCGACTGGAATCAAAACGGGAAGGAAGCCTTTCTCAATCCCTGGAATGTTCGCGAGGAGTCGCTTCCTGCGTGCAGCGCCAAAAGTCCTCCTCACGGGGGGCGGCTCTATTGGAATCGCGCCGCTGTTTTACGGAAGAGAACGCGCAAGAGGGCATTGAGCGTCCAGAGTGCGACGGGAGCGCACAGCGCCCAACCCAAGCTCGAGAGGGCGATTGCTTTACCGAATTTTTCAAAGAAGTCCCACGGGGACTTTGAAAACTCCACGGCCAGTGAGGCGGAAGACAGTGTGAGTCTCTCCGCGCTCGTGATTGTTTCACCGATCCGAAGAAACGGAAGGATCAGGAGGAGTTGGAGTGGGTACATGAGACAGTTGACCAACTGCAGGACGACATGGTTGAGGCGGAACAGTCGACCGGCGAAAAAACATAGACCCGTGGTGACTCCAAAAATCGGCACTATCGCCAAGACGGTGCCGACTGCGGCTGATTTTGCCAGGCCCTCTGGGGTTGCACCTTGGCGCAGTTCTGCAAGAAGCGGATCCCGCACCCTGCGTTGAATCCAGTTGCGTACGGTTCCCATTTAAGAAAGGTGATTTGTGATTCTTCCGTCATGCGTGGGCATGAGGGGGAGGCCGTGGGTGAGCATTTTTACTGAATACTGGGGAGATTAGTTTTTGTGTGAGCAGAGGGAATCCCAGAGGTCACCATTTAAACAGTTCTGAGATCGGCAATCTACGCAGTAATCTGCTAGAATCGATAGAACAACTGGCACGATGGATGGGCACCCGTATCTGTTGAAGGGCGATCAGGGCGATCAGGGCGAGAGAGGTTGGAAGGGCCTGCCTTATTTGGGTCAACGATTCCCATCTGGTCATTCGTCTGTGAAAAGACCTAATGTTTAGAGATGTCTCCCCGTTACTTTCTAGCCAGCGCCGCCTTGCTTTTTTGGAGCACTAGTTTTGCAGAAACTCCTGCTGAAAAACTAAAGCCTTGGTTGGAGCGCTCCCTTGATGTTGAAACCGGAATGTTATGGAAGGTGGGAGGGGATACGACCTTCAACTATCGCATCATTCCGGTTTTTGTATCTCTGCGTTCTTCAGAAGTTTTCGGGTTTCATTTCGCCGATGCTTCCGCGCTCACCCTGCGCAATAAATACACGCTGATGGCGAACTGGATGGAAACAGGGAGTGAGAACCGGTACATCGGGGTTGCGGCAGCCCCTTCGATAGAATGGTTGAACGGACGTGCGACATGGTCCGTATTTGGTTCTGCAGGAGGAGGCGTGGGGGTTCTCGATTCGCAAGGTGTGCCGGGAGGTGAGGGGCAGGATTTCACCTTCAACTGGTACGGGCAACTGGGAGTCTCTGCGGTTTTAACGCAGGACTGGGCATTCCGCGCGAGCGCTCTGTTTCAACACCTTTCCAATGGGGGACAGACGGAGCCGAATCCGGGCCTCAATGCCTTGGGATTCACCCTCGGGTTGGGGCGCAGTTTTTAATTGGCGGCTGGCTGTTGAGCCAGCGCGCGCGGGGGGGCTGAAAGGCGTTGGAGGGCCTTCCATGCTGGGGGCAGGAGGAAAAGAGAAATGAGGGCGTCCAGCCCGAGTCCCAGGGCGCAGGTTTGGCCTAGCACGGCAAGTCCGAGGTGGTTGGCCCATCCGATCGTTCCAAATCCTGCGGCCGCAGAGGAGGCGCAGAGGCAGATGACCAGAAAAAGTTCCTTCTGTGTGGCGGCAAGGTCGCCGCCATTGCGCCGGAGGGAGAGAAGGATGAGGATGCTGTAGTCGGTCCCGGTGCCCAGCAGAAGCAGCAATGCGGCGAGGTTGAAAATATTCCAAGTCATCCCCATCAGCGACATGAGAGCTGCCAGACAGGCGAAAACCAGGGTGGTTGTGAGTACAAAACAGAGGAGCGCCCGCACGCTGCGCAGGGCGAATGCAAGCAGCAATAGAACGAGTGCACCGAGCGTGCAGATGATGGCCACAATCTCCCTGGGAACGACTTTTTGGAGCGCCTTTCCCAATTGGGGCCAGCCCACGATGAAAGTGCCAGGCAGGTCGAGCGCTTCAATCAACATGTCCTCCTTGCCAGGGTTCGGGGTGATGGCGCCGGCTGCCAGAAAACGGCCGGGAGAGCGGCTGCTTATTTTGTCGAGAATCCACTGGCTGCTCGGGCTCTCAGGCCAAAGGGGGATTGCCTGCGGCGGTCGGTCGGCCCATTTCTGCCACTGGGCAAGGACTTGTTCAGTGAGGGCAAACGCCTGATCGGTAAAGCCAGCTTCGAGTAAGGCCTCGCGGAGGCCGTCCCCTTCGCGTGCGAGGTTGCCGGCGAGCGAGAGGTTTGCTTGCTGCGCGGCGGGGTTGGGCCAGAAAAGCAACGGGGTTAGGAAGGAGGCGACATTCCCTTTGGCTTTTTCTTCAGAAAGAAATTGATTCGCCTTTTGGAGGCGCTCCCAGACCTCTGCCTCTGAGCTCCCCTCCACTACCAAATGAAGAAGGTCTCCGGTGTCCATGAGCTTGGAGGAAAGTCGCTCCAGTCCGGTATAGGCGTCGCTGTGGCGCGGGCGTAAGTAGCCTGGAGAGAACTCCATTCGGGGGAGTCCTTGGAGGCAAAGCACCCCGAGTAAAAAGAGGGTGAGGGTGAGGGTGAGGGTAAACCCTGCCTTTGCAAACCTGGGTGAGCAAAGCAGGCGTTCGATGTTTGAGGCTTTGGGCGGAGCCGCTTTGCGCCGGTAGGCCAGTGCGAGAGGGGCAAACAACAGTTGCATGACGGTGGCGCCGATCACGACGCCAAAGCCCACTAAATTTCCAAGCTGCGAGAGCCCTGGGAGGCTGCTGAGGTTGAGAGAGAAAAACGCGGCAGCCGTCGTGCCCGCGGTCCACGCGATGTATTGCCAGCATTGGGCCCTTAATTGCGCCACCGTTCCCGTGTGTTGGAGCGAGCGCTGAAAGATAAAATACCCGTAGTCTACACTCAGCCCAATCAGGATGGCCGCGCAGCCGACGCCGATGACGGTCAGTTGTTTGAGAAACAGGCCGGCAGCCCCTAGCGTCAGCGCGAAAATCAGGGCCAGCATCAATTGAAGTCCCAAGAGGGGCGTGGCGCGGCGATAACAGGCTAGGAAAACGAGAGCGATCAGAACCAGCGTCACAAACGAGGAACTCGACATATCCCATTCCATGGCGCCTGAAATATCTGCCACGAACGAGGGCTCGCCTGTAAAGCCCAAGGTGACTCCAGGCAGGATGCGCCATTCCTGGACTGCCCGCTTGATGGCGGCAATCCAGGCAATCGCCGCCTTGTAGTTTTTGAGAGGTTGGGGGGCGTAAACGTAAAGGACGCGGAACGTCCCGTCCGCAGAACTAAACTCCGAGGTTTTGGAGCGGGACAAAAGACCGCTTTCCAGAAGGGATGGGACAATGCCGAAGGGGTCGTAACTGGCCAGGGTGACTTCTTGGGGGGAAATAGAATCTCCGATGCGTTCAAGGGTGTCGGCCAGTGTTTTCGCGCGTTGTGCCGGAGCCAGTCGCTCGTTGAGGGCGGCGAAAGTTTCCTGAGAACTGTTGAGGGAAAGGTACGCTGCCAGCTCTCCCAAATCACCCGGGCTGGATTCCCAAGGGGACTTGGAGACAACGAGGCGCGTTAGATCTGGGTGTTCTTGGAGTCGGTGGGTGATGGCGTCCGTGATCCGATCGGACTCCTCTGGAGTGTCTGCTTCGACGGTGAGAATAAGTTGGTCGGACTGCGAAAAGTTTTTGAGAAAAAGGCCCAGTCCGCGCACCTGGGGCAGGTCCTGCGGGAGCATTTTGAGGATATCGACGTCGAAAGATATCCGCGAAAGCCCTAGAAGGGTGAAGAGGAGGCATGCGACGGCCGCGCAGGCTTTGAACAAGCCGTGCCTACTGTTTTTCGGAGTTGGAGCGATATCCATTGAGGTCAAAAGTGAACACGGAGGGATCGATTTTTTGGTTCAGGCGAATGTTGGAGAATTCCGTCTTCAAACTGGAACCATCTTTGCCCACGATCTCGAAGGAGTGAAGGGGGCCGTTTTTCGGGTCAAAACGCAGGCGCAACACTTGGACGTATTTTTTGGCCAGCGCTTCGCGTGGAAGCACCTCCATGTCGCAGTGAGTCGCCTCCGATTGGACCTTGAGAACCTCGAAACGCTTGGTGAACTCTCCTATATCGGAGGCCAGTGGAAACTCTGGCATTTGAAAATCCGGGGCTGCGGTTGGTGAATCGCCGCCTGTATTGAGCGTTTGGAAACGTTTTTTTTGGGGCAGTATCAGAAAAGAGCCGTCTTTGTTTCGAAGGAAAACGGTTTTCGGGGGTGTTCCCAGTTCCCAGTGAAGATCTCCGTTGGAGGTAAACCAAAGTTTTCCAGGGGAGGTGAGGGGTTTGCGCAGGGTGCGCAGGGAACGGGATTGAACGAAGTCGGCCTCCACGCTGCGAAGGCTTTTTTGGAGGGCAAGCCAGCTTTTCAAGGGAGCCAGGTCCAGGGGTTCCTGTGCGAGAGCAGGGACGGCCAGTAGGGAGAACAGAAAAAGTGCGTTGCATCGCATAGGGCGTAAAGAACAGGAGGAGGCTCGAGCGGCGAAGCGAATTCGGCGTGACTTGGGATGAATGGCCACTCAAATCTTGAGATGCGTCATCAAAATACTATGGCATCCCCGATATCTATCCGCAAATTAAAGGCTGAACTCATGGAGTTGGTGGAGGTGCACCTGGTTGATTCGGGCCGCAGCTTGGGCGAGGAAGAGGATCTTTTTAGTGCGGGACTGGAGTCGATGGGGATTATGCAACTGATCATCCAAATTGAGGAGCGTCTTAAAATCGTCATCGGGGATGCGGACGTCACCCGTGAAAACTTTGGCTCCGTCGCTGCGCTCGCCGTCTTGGTGGAACGCCTCGGATATCCCGGCGAATGATTTCGGAGCGGGAAACACAGCAATTTACTGCGCCTTTGGTGGGGTGCGACGGTTTTCTCCTAGGATTGGAGGGGATGATGGGGCGTGCCGGGCAGGGGCGACATGTGGGAATGACCGTTTTGGAGCTCAGCGGTCCATTTTCATTCGAGGAGCTGTGCTCGGCTGCCGGGCGTTTTGCGCAATCTCATCCACTTCTGCATGCACGGGTGCATCGTCCCCACTGGTTTGCTCTCCCCGAGTGGCGGGCTGTGGGGCCTTTCTCAAAGGACGCGGCGGGAGTGTACAAACACCCGGAGGGCACTTCGGTTGAGGTGGTTTGTCGGGAGTTGTTGTGCACCCCCTCTTCAGAGCCTCTTCGGTTTGAAGTCGTCCCAAGACCGGGCGGGGTCTATGTGGTTGTAAAGTGGCTCCATCTCCTTTTGGACGGAAGGGGAATTGAGCTGGCGCTTCACGAGATTGCCCGGCTTGCGGAAAATCCGCAGGAAGCTTCCTGTATCCAAAAGTCCTGGGGGGCCGCCTTTGACTTGCCTAAGACCATGGGCGAACGCGTTCAAAAAGTGCGGCCCTTTGTGGATCGGTACAATGTCCTCAAAAAGTTGGCCTTCAAACCTCTCGGAATGGCCGGGGCGGCGCCCGGCGCTCCCCAGTTTAAAATCCTCCACTTTGATGCGCTTCAGAGTGAGTCGATTCGCTCCCGGGCAGAACATCTTACCGGCGGAATCTTTCAACTTCCCTATTTCTTTGCGGTGGTGGCGAGGGCACATGCCGCTGTTTTTTGCCACCGGGGCATTCCGCGCATGAATTTCCACGCGGGTGCTCCTGTGCAGGGGCGTAGGCGTGGCGCGAAACATCCGATATTTCAAAACCAGATGTCGCAATTTTATTTTGGCCTGACGCATGAGGAGGTTTTGGATCTGGAAACTGCGGTAAAGTCTATTCACTCGCAGTTTAGCCTGATGGCTAGACACAAGGTGGAGGCAGCTTTTTTAATCATGCTTCAATGGTTTTTGCGATTTCCTGGCTGGTTTTATATCCATCTTTTGAGGCGCCAAACCAAGGGGGCGATCACCTCTTTTTTTCACTCCCATACGGGCCAGTTCATGCCTGAAACGCAGTCTTTTTGCGGGGCAAAAATCAGCGATGGCTGGCATATCCCAACGGTCTCCCAGCCGCCTGGATCGGGGATTTTTTTCAGCGAACGCAATCGCCGCCTTACCGCCACGATCTCCTGGAGAGACGGGGTTTTGAGCGAGGAGGAGGTGGCCGTGCTGGTTGCCTGTCTTAAGCAAGATTTGTTGGGAGTTTCTGCATGACCTCCCAAATACTGGATGGATTCTTGGCTCGCGCTGCAGCCTGCCCGGAGGCGCCCGCCCTGTTTAAGGGAGGGGAGAGTTGGTCCTACCGCTGGCTGGCTTTGGCGGCGCAGGAAGCCTGTGCTCACTTGCAACGCGCTGGGGCATTGGCGTGTGATACTCAGCCGGTCGTCCGAGTTGGACTGTACTGTCCGAATGGAGTGGAACATGTGGTGTGGGCGTTGGGGATTCTTCTGGGAGGGGCATGTCTTGTTCCGGTGCCGCAGGAGCTTGCGGAGTGTGAGCGGCAGGAGCTCGCGCGCCGGACTTCTCTGCGCGCGGTTGTGGGAGCTGGAGGGCTTTTCTGGCCTCCCTCGGGCCGCGATTGTGAAATCCAAGCGGATGAGTTCGGCGAAACCTGCCGCATCAGTCTTTTGGAGCCCCCTCCCGATTCTGGTTTTTTGGAGGCTGATTTTGCCGCGCTCGCTCCGGCGCTGATCCGCTTTTCTTCAGGAACAACGGGTGTGAGCAAAGGGGTGGTTTTATCTCACGCATCGTTGTTGGCGAGAATCCACTCGGCAAACCGCCGTCTAGGGGTGAGCGCCTCGGATCGAATCCTTTGGACCCTGCCCATGGCTCATCACTTTGCCGTTTCCATTTTATTGTACCTGAACGCCGGTGCTGGAGTGATTTTGGAGGATTCCCATCTGGCGGAGGCCCTTTTGGGGAGTGCGAACCATTGGGGGGCGACAGTGATGTATGGCTCGCCTTATCACTTTCGACTGCTTGCGAACGAACCTTCAGGGCGTCCGTGGAACGGGCTGAGACTTGCCGTCTCAACCGCAGCAGCTCTTTCCAGGGATGTGGCGGAGCGATTTCACGGGCGGTTCGGAGTCCCTTTGACTCAGGGGTTTGGGATTATTGAAGCGGGACTGCCTCTCCTTAATGTGGCGGGGGCCGAGGGGTCGCCCACCTCTGTGGGCCGACCCGAGGATTTTGAGGTGGTCTTGCTCGACAAAAATGGAGCAGCCAGTGAGGAGGGGGAGTTGTGTTTGCGCGGCCCTGGCATGTTTGACGCCTATTTGAGCCCGTGGCAGCCAGGGGCTTCTGTTCTGCGCGAGGGCTGGTTTCACACTGGTGATATTGCGCGGCGTGATGTCTCCGGAAACATTGAATTATTGGGTCGCTTGAAGTCGGTTTTGAACGTTGGCGGAATGAAATGTTTCCCGGAGGAAATTGAGGAAGTCCTCCTGAGGCATCCTTGGGTCGCTGAAGTCCGCGTCCGCGGGGAGGAAAATGAACGTTGGGGGACTTTCCCCGTTGCCGACATTGTTTTTGCAGAAGGGGTGACTCAACCGCGCCCTGCCGAGCTGGCCTTGCATTGCCGTAAATCGTTGGCGCATTACAAAGTTCCCGTCAGATTTGTGGCCGTAGAGCGGCTGGAAAAAACAGCGAGCGGGAAGGTGCGCCGGTAGGCTTGCTTCGCGCCGATACGCGGACGGGCAGGGCTAGAATTCTGCGCCTGTGAGAAGGGCTGCCCCGATTTGCAAGGAAAGGCCCCAATAGGGAACGAGCAGGGCCTCTTTGGGATGGGTGCTCAGATAGTCTGCGGCTCGAATGGTGTCCCAAGAGCAGGAAGCGCAGTAGGCTTCATGGGCCAGATTCGGGAGCGGGGCAAAGGTCGGGCGCCCGAAGAGGGCCTTTTTGGCGACGGTCTCGATCCAACCGGCGGCGGAGTCGCACACTGGAATTTGCGGAGGGAACTTGTCCAAGCACTTTTTGGCGGTCTCCACCCCCGCGCGGATGGAGTGGAAGCAAAAGCCGTCTGCGATTTCGGTCAGTTTTGGGGTGTTTGGATGGGGCGCCCTGGCGAGCAAGACGGCACCAGCGCCTTCGGCGAAGGGACGGGTGTAGGATTTTCCCAGCCAGCGCATGGCGTGGAAGGCGTCCAGTTCGTGGGGTTCGAATTCTTCGGCGCCGATGACAAGAACGTAGTCGGCATCCTCGTTTTGAAGCCAGCAGGCAGCGGTGCGCAGGGCATTACTCCAGCAGGATTTATCGCCGATTTGTGAGTAAACGGGGCCGCCCACATTTAACTCGGAAGCCAGGTGGCTGAGGGGGCTGTTGGTGACAGTCTCCGGAAATAGGACGGGACTGGCGAACCGGCGTCCTTCTTTTTGAAATTGGCGGTAAAAGCGCACTGAATAGAGGGAGCAGCCCACGCTTGTGGCGCAGATCATTCCCAACCGGGAGCGGTTGATTTCAGGGTGGGGTTCCAGGGCTTGGGCCGCGGCTTCCACCATGAAGTGAGAGATGGGGCTCGCCCTGCGGAATCTGGGGCGCAGTCGCCATCTGTCTGGCAGTTTATCCGGAGCGATATAAGCCACAGGATGCTCCCTGGCTGGGGTGGCGTTTTCGGGAACCGAGGTTTTGGGCCAGAAGGCTGGATTGGAGAGGGATTCAACGCCGGTTCCACCAGGCGAGACAACCCCCCAGGAGAGGATGGAAAAGGCGGTGTTCATGGGGTTGTGAAAAGGAGGGCCGCATTGGAGCCTCCAAAGCCGAGGTTCACACTCAGGGCCACTTTGCGGGCCATCTTGTCGCCAGGTTTGGCCAGGCTCGATGCGACGAGGGGTTCCGGGTCGTTAGTGTGGAGTTGGGGCGGGATGTGTCCGTCGTTCAGGGCCTGCAGACAAAAGATGGCTTCGAGGCTTCCGGCCGCCCCCAAGGTATGACCAATGGCCGCCTTGGTAGAACTGAGTTTGATTTCGGAGAGCTCCTCCCCGAAGACGCGGCTGAAGGCGTTTGCCTCTGCCCTGTCGTTAAAGGGGGTGCCTGTTCCGTGTGCGTTGATGTAGCCGACCTCCTCCGGTTTCATGCGGGCGCGTTGCAGCGCTGCATGGATCGCCCGCTCGAGGGGGGCTCCGTCTGCGGCCGGTTGGGTCAAGTGGAAGGTGTCCGTGCTGTGGCCGTATCCGGCGAGAAAGCCGCGGATTGGAGCGCCCCTGCGCGTGGCGTGGGTCTCACTTTCGAGCACCAGAAATCCAGCGCCTTCTCCAAGCATGAGTCCGTTTCTTTGGCGGTCGAAGGGCCGGCAGTGCTCGGGGGCGAGGGACTGAAGGCTGTCGAAGCCGCAGAAGACGAGTTCGCAGAGCGGATCGTAGCCGCCGGTGAGAACGATGTCCGCCAAGCCCGAGCGGATCAGGTCCGAGGCGTGGCCAATCGCGTTTGCGCCGCCCGCACAGGCGTTTGAGATGAGTGTGGCAGACCCGCTGAAGTTGAGGTGGGTTTGGAGGTCTTTGACCTGCTGTTGGGATTGATACGTAGCCACCCGTAGCAACTGTTTTTTGTGACGATGCGATGCCGGGGCCGCCCAGACTTGGCGCACAAAGGCCTCGATCCGCTCCATGCTGCAGGCGGTGGTGCTCAAACTCATTTCCAGTTCAGGCAGAGTGCACCGCCCGTGTGCGTTGAGAAGCCCCGCGTGCCCGAGTGCTTCGCGGGCCGCCGGCAGGGCCAGTCGGGAAGCTCTTCCCAATCGCCGCACCTCCTTGGGGGCAAGCCAGTCGAGGGGTGGAAGCGGTGCCTCGGCTCCTTCGGTGACACGGCAGCCTTCCACGGGGAAATTGTGGATCGGCCCCCGAACGTGATCCCCACGAATAAGCCGGATCCAAGTCGAGGCGGTGTCCTCTCCGAGAGCGGACACGCTCCCCCATCCTGTGATTGCGAGACGCTCTGGTGAAGGCGATGGCATGTTCTTGAAGTTCAATCGGGCACTTCGGAGCTTCAGCCCTTCAATTGGCGGCTCAAGGTCAATCGGCTGCGAAAGACGACGCCGGCCGCATTGGTGGTTTCGACCTCAAATTGCGCTAGGGTGCCGAACTCTTTCAAAAGCGTCACCGTAGTTCGCAGCGTATCTCCAGGATGCGCCGGTCCTAGAACACGCATGGCATCCACGCCTGCGACAAAAAGGGGCGTGGAGGGAGCGGCCTCGGAGCCTTCGGCCGCGCGAGACATCCAGAGGATCCCTGCGGCCTGGGCTGCACTTTCCAAAAGCAGGGCCGCGGGCATAAGCGGGTTTCCGGGGAAATGATCCCTGAAAAACCAAAGGCCCGGATCTAAGTGAAAGTGCGCCACGGCCCGCTGCCCGTCCGCGGCCTGTTCAAAGTGGTCGACGAAGCGGAAGCTTGGACCGTGCGGGGTGTATGCCTGTGGGGTGATCATGGACGGGATACGGCGAGGTCCGAAAAATGGTGCCACTGTTCAGGTGCCTTCACAAACATCGGCGTGAGTTCCTGGGCGAGTTTTTGGGTGAAGTGATGAAGGGTGGCCTCCCTCCCTTCTGGAAGCCATTGAGGGGTGATCATGGGCCGCGCTTCCACCCTGTGTTTTCCATCCGCTTGAAGCGTCAGGCCCACGGGAATGATGGGAGCGCCCGAGAGTAGCGCAACCATCACCGGAGCTGTGGAGAACAAAATTTCTCCATGGGGCAGCGGGATGGGAACGGTGTGTTCATTGAAAGGACGGTCGGCCAGGAGCGCTACAAAGGTTCCAGCTCTTAGCTCCCGAGTGATTTCCACAGCGGAAAAAGCGTCTCCGCCCACGACCAGCGTGCGTACGCCCCAGCGCAACCGGAATTCGGCGCGCCATTGGGTCAGCGCCTCGGAGGGTTCGGGGAGGGTGAGTGTCACCATGGGAAAGCCGAGCTCCGCCATCAGGGGACCCCCAAGTTCAAAAAAGCCCAGATGCCCGGTGACCAGAATACAGCCTTTTCCTTGGGCGCGGGCTTTTTGGAGTTCCTCCAAGCCGATTTGCTCGCCGATCATGCGATGGAGTTCGCCCTTTTTTTTGAGCCACAGCTCCGCAAATTCGAGGAAGTTATACCCTTGGGTGATGCAGTTTCGGATGGCGTGGGTTTTGGAGGCCCTCGTCGGGTCCAGCATCGCCATGTTGTTTCGAATGGCCGCTAGGGTTTCGGCATGGGTGAGGGCGTAGGCAAGGCCCGAGAGTTCGCAAAACCGTTCACTAATCCAGCGGCCAAACAGCCTGCGTCCAAAGATGGCCAACTGGAAGCCGACAGGCGTGTAGAGGACTTTGTAAAAGGCGGCGTTTTTGTAGTCGCTTTGCCTGCGCAGAAAGAGGAGGCGAGCACCCAACACCCCGCAAAAAACTAAAGTCAGGACGACAAAAGCGGGCATTTTGGCATGAAGCCTAGGAGGCAGGGCTTGAGAGCAAGCGGAGTTGGATCCAGTCGCGCAACACCTTCAAACTTTGGAGGGCATCTCTCGCCATCGTGGGATCTTTGATTTCAATACCGAAACGTTTTTCAACCGCGACGATCATTTGGAGGGCGTCGAGGGAATCGAGACCGATACCTTCTTCGCCAAATAAAATAGTCTCCTCACTGATAGATTGGGGATCAACTTTGATCATCGTGTTCTCGAAAAGCAGACCTTTGAGCAGTTCGATCGAGACTTCTTTTGTGGGATCCATGAGGTGAGGCTTTACAGAGAAAGGGGACGGGAATAGTAACTCGTGGGCGGAGAATGGAAAGGATTTGGCGCGTGGAGGGACAAAATATTGGGAGTTCCCGCGGGGTTAGATTGGCTAGATGGACAAGGCTTCCAGATTCAGCGGAACACTGCATTCATAGCCTTCGAATTTGAGTCGAACCAGGAGGCCGTCGAGCGTGTTTGCCCGCCCTTTTGGCACCAGTGATCCGAGATGACTGTCGTGGCATAAAATAATGCCGCCCGGCCGCACGGAAGCCATGATTTTCTCGAGCACGGCCTCCGGGTTGTGGGCGACCCCATCGTAACCGGTGCTCGACCATCCAATAAAAGTGAGTTTTTGTTCCGCCGCCGCTGCGTGTACGAAGGGATTGGCGAACCCAACCGGAGCTCGGAACTGGGTGGCGGTGGCCCCTGTTGTTTGGAAAATAGCACGACTGCAGGTTTCCAATTCTTTGCGAGCGCGGCTGGGGCCTGCGGCCCAGAAAGACCGTTCTGGATGGAGGAACGTGTGGTTCTGCAGAGAATGCCCCTCGGCTACAATGCGTTGGGCTAGCTCTGGAGATTGGAGGATCTTGCTGCCGATGGCAAAAAAGGTGGCCTTGGCTCCGTGCTTGGCCAGGACATCGAGGACGTAAGGGGTTTGCCGAGGATCGGGCCCGTCGTCAATGGTGAGCCACACTTCCCGATCCGAGGTGGGGAAGGTTTTCAGAACGGGCCCGTACCAAGCACAGTTTTTGAGTAAAGTGGGAGTCAGAAAAACTCCGGCGGCTCCCAGCGCTAGAGGAATAGCCGCCGAGGGTAAGCCGGTGTAGGCCGTAACCAAGGCGGAGGCGGCCAGAGTGCCGCTAAAAACTTGGGTGGCCGCCCTGCGCAGCGGTGGGGGTGCGGGAATCATGAGCGATAAGCCCGGTTTTTGATCCGTAGTTGCACAAGCCGCGGAAACAGAAAGACCGCGCGCAGGCTTAGTTTAAAGTGCGTCCAAAACAAAAGGACGTTGTCCCTCAAATATTTGAAATGGGAGACTCCGCCGCTGGTTTTGAGCGGATAAGTGACCTTCGAGGGGAAACTGAGGGCGGGAACCCCTCTCCAGTACAGCCGCACGGCGAGTTGTGTTTCAAAATCAAATCGCCGCCCCCCTCGGATCGAGTCGAGGACGGCGATTGCCTCCGCGACTGGGTAGAGCCGGAATCCGAAGAGCGAATCCTCAATACCGCCCCAAAGCGTCTCAAAGTTTGTCCACCAATTGCCTACGCAACGGCCTTTGACCCGCAATGCGGGTGCATCTTTGGCAAAGATAGGCACCCCCAAAATCATGGCTTCGGGATGTTTCTTGGACAGGGCGATCATTCTGGGGATATCCGGGGCCTCGTGCTGGCCGTCCGAGTCAAAGATGATGGCGTGGGTGAGACCTTTGGAATAAGCGAGCTTGAGTGCCGCAAGGACCGCGCCCCCTTTGCCTTGGTTTTTTGCGAGGCGCAGCACTTCCAGGGGCGCCCCCTCAGCGCGCAAAATATCGGCGCACCGGTCGCTGTCGTCGGTGGAGCCGTCGACGACCAGAAAGATTGGCGCCCAGTGTGCGAGCGTTGCGCGTAGTGTCGGATCGAGTAGAGGTCCTGAATTGTAGCTGGGGATGATAACGCAATGGGTGGCGCAGGGCAGACGGGAGTGATCCATGGCTGTGGTTAAAGCGGGGCCTGTTTTGGGCGGGCAGAGGGAGCCGGGCATCCTGCGAAAAGGGACCGCTTTTGCTCAATTTGAGGAAGGGCGCCGTAGCTGTCCGGGGCAGGGATTTGTCTCAAGACGTTTTGCATGTCAGGACAAGAGGCAGACATGGGGAGGAAAGATCATTTGCTTAGTGAAACCGTGGCTAGCAAAGCGCAGAATCTACCCGAGGGCAAAACTGTCTGTATGCAGAGATGAAAAAGTTTGATGTCGTGGTTGTGGGGGGCGGGTCCGCGGGAGTGGCCGCTGCGTTGGGGGCGGCGAGAGCCGGCTGCAGCACCCTGCTTTTGGAGCGGTCCCTCAAGCTGGGGGGGAATGTGACACATGCTCTTGTGCATAGCATCTGCGGTTTGTTCAAAATTTCCGATGGGGGTAAGCCGCGGCTTGCGAACGGGGGTTTTGCCTTGGAGTTTGCGCGTCAACTGGTAGCGGCAGGAGGTGCCTGCGGCCCCCTGCGTATGGGGCGCCTGGATGTCCTGCTACAGGAGCCTGCCGTGTTTGCCAGGGTCTGTGAGGAATTAACGGCCAGTGAGTCACGGTTGACGGTATGGAGGGACTCCCCTGTCCAATCGGCTCTGGTTCGGAACGGTCGTGTCGAGAGCGTCACCTTCGGGGCTTCGGGAGAGACTGTGGAGGGACGTGTTTTTGTGGATACCTCAGGCGACGCGTCCTTGGCAAAAGCCACTGGGGCCGAAACCGAGTGTGTTCCTGGCAGTCAATTGCAGCGGCCTGCTTTCATTTTTGGAATTTCAAAAGTCGCGCCGGAGGCTTTGGAAGAGGTCAAAAGACTGCGCCTCGTGGGCGCCCTGCGCGCAGCCATTCGGGAGGGCTTCTTGAGGCCTGCACTGGCGGGTGCGGCGGTGCGGCCAACCTATTTTCCAGAACAGGTGCGTGTGACTCTAGATCTGGACGCCCAGGGAGGAGAATACGATCCCTCCAACGAGGGTTTGCTCTCTGAGCTGCACGCAGACGCCTGTGAATTGGCCCGGGAGTTCACTGGCTTTTTACGGCGGGATATTCCCGGCTTTGGGCGGGCGGAAATCACGGAATGGCCGGCGCGCCTCGGAATTCGGGAGGGGGCGAGGTTGGTGGGGCTGTCTCGTTTGAGCGCCGCCGATGTGCTGGGTGGGGCAACCTTTCCGGATGCGGTATGTGTATCCGCCTGGCCCATCGAAATGCGCGAGACCGCCACCGGCCCCCGGCTGCGTTATCCTGAAAATGGCCATTGGATGGAAGTGCCGCTTCGGGCGCTCCTCTCCAAAGACGTGTCGAATCTGTGGGCTGCCGGTCGGTGTCTATCCTGCACCCACGAGGCACACGCAGCGCTTCGGGTGATTGGGACGGCATTGGCCACGGGTGAGGCCGCTGGTTTGGCGGCCGCGGCGATGGCCAGAGAACCTCAGTGGAGGGCGGATGCGTGGGACGCGCTGGCCTCGCGTATCAGGTCAGTGACCGGAGCTGGGGTTCTTGAAGAGTGGTCGTGGACGAGGGGGGGCTCTGTTTGAAGGTGAAAACGCCAAACAAGGATCCCAGCAAGGCTCCGCACAAAACATCCAGAGCCACGTGCTGTCGGACCGCCATCGTGGAATAAGCGATTGCGGCTCCCCAAAAAATGTTGAGGAGGCGCAGAGGGATGCCGGCTCCCATTTCTCTGAGGAGTTTTTGGAACCCGATCGCGTTAAAAACGGCAAAGGCCACGTGAAGGGATGGGCAAGCGTTGCTCGATCCATCCACCGATTTAAGAAACTCCATTGCAGGGTAACGGGACCAGTCAATTTCAGGGGAGGGGGCCTGCGTGGGCCATAAGAGAAAAAACGCTAGGCCAAGGATCGCCATGGTTGAGGCGGCGCAAGTGTAGCGAATGAGTTCCTTTTGTTTATTCAAAAGAGAGGGAAGAAGAGGCACATAGATCCAAAGAGAAACGTAGAAAAAAAGCGCCCCAGGCTGGAAGGGGACCCACTGGTCCAACGCGGTCAGAGGCATAATAAACACTGGGAAAATGGGGTGTTTGAGAATGGCAAAATAGACCGCAAAAAAGGCGCTCATTCCAAGCGTGACCCCAAGAGGCTTGGCTAGCCAGAAGGTGCGTAAGCGTGCGGCGAGAAGGGCTGACAATGCTGGCTCTGGCGGAGGAATGTCATGGCGGGCAGGCGGTTCGCTCAGCCAGATTCCTACTTGCTGAGTGAGGGCTGAAGGCTGGCCAAGCCGGTCGGCAGGAATTAGCTCTTCCAACGTAAACTCAAACCAACCGGGCACTGGGGGCAGCCTCCACCAGGGCCAATCTTTGCGCGCCATATGTTGACTGGAGCGCACGCGGATGATTCGCACGGGCGCTTTAGCTAGCTGGGCGATCAGAGCAAAACCGGGTCTGATCGGGTTAAGCGCGGAGTCCGAGCGGGTGCGCGTGCCCTCAGGAAAAATCAGGAGTGATTGGCCCTCGGCCACCCGGCGGGCGGCATCCCGGATCAGGTCGACGCCTTTGTCTCCAGAGACGTAGCCACAGAGAAGAACCGCTGGACCGATGAGCGGATTTCGCATGAGGGAGGGTTTTAAGATGCAAACGGCATCTGGCAGGCGGGCAAGAAGGAAGGGGGCGTCTACAAGGGTGGGGTGGTTGGCGACATAGACGACGCCACCTGGAAGGGGCCCATCAAAACCTTTCCATGTGACCCTTACGATTCCTGAAAAACCCATCCAGCGCAGCCACAAGTCCAGCATCCAACGCATCCCTCGTCGCGCGTGACTGCCGATTTTTTCGCGGTTTCCAAGAAGCAGGAGCGGTGCGTAAGCAACGTTGATTGCCAATCCGCCCAGGCCAAACAAGACCCAGGAAAAGTAGTAGGCAAACCGCAGCCAACCCGCCCTGATTGTGCTCACGCCCGCTCCTCCAAGAAATGTTGAGAAGACAGAATGCAGGCTGCCGGGAAAGGGTGAATTGGAATGAGAGTAAAAAAAGACATGGGCTCCCTAGGCCAATAGACTGGGACTGGAAGGTCCGCGGAAGGGGGCGTGGGATTGTGCAAAGCACTATGCGTTTCCCTGCTCAGACATCCGGCGCAGAACATGGCAGACGTTGCTTCCCCCAAACCCGCTGCTGTTATTGAGCACGTGAGTAGCGCTTGCCCGCAGGCTTGCGCGAGGCAAGTTCAACCCTTCACACACGGGGTCGGGTTCGAGTAAGTGCGGATTGCCCGGGATAAATCCATCGCGCAAGGCAAGCGCGCAAAACCCAAGTTCCATGGCCCCCGCCATGGACAGTCCGTGTCCTGTGAGGCCTTTGGTAGAACTGATGACGGGAAACGCGCCCGCTGCGGTGAACACGGCTTGCAAAGCCAGTGCCTCAGCCCGGTCCCCGATCGGGGTCGAGGTAGCGTGTGCATTGATATAATCGATCTGCTCCGGACCAAGGTTGGCGTCGCGCAGGGTTCGGAGAATCGCAGCGCGCAGACCGGCGCCCTCAGGGTGAGAGGTGGCGACGCTATACCCGTCCGAGGCTTGGCCCCATCCCAAAACTTCTGCGTAAGGCTGCGCTTTTCGCCGGCGCGCCACAGAACCTTCCTCAAGCACCAGTACCACGGCGCCACCCGTGCCCACAAAACCGTCCCTGTTCAGGTCAAAAGGTCGGGAGGCCGTGGCCGGGTCACTGCTGGCCGAAAGCGCCCGCATCGGTGCAAAGGGAAGGATTGTGTCGGCGTTGAGTTCTTCCGCCCCGACGACCAGCATGCGCTCTTGCCGCCCTAGTCGGATCTCGTCTGTCGCATAGCCCAATGCGTGGCTGGAGGAGGCGCATGCGGACACGAACCCCGTCACTGCACCGGTGATTCCGTAGTGCGCGGCCAGGTTAAAGTTGAGGGTGCCTGCGATCGAGGAGACGATCCCCATCGGGTTGCCTCGCTCAAAACGGCAGGCATGCGCCTGGGAGAGATTATGGTGCAGGGTAAAAGCCGACCCTGCGGAGGCGCAGAACAGCCCGGTTCCGCCGTCCGTAAGATCGGAGCGGGAGAGGCCGGCATCCCTGAGCGCCTGCTCCATCGCGCAAAAGGCGTAAACTCCATGGGGGGCCAGGCCCCGCAGTGTTTCCCGTGGGATGTTGTACTCCTCAGGCCAGGTCCAGTCACGCCAACTGGGAGAATTGACTTCAAAATGGGGCACCGGCGCAGCGACCTTAACGGGGACTATTGGGTTTCCGCAAAAGTCCCAAGGTGCCACGCCATGGAGGCCTTCTTTTAAGTTGTGTGCGACACTGGAGGCGCTGGCGCCGATGCTGGTGATAAAACCAATGCCTGTGATAAAGACTTCGCGTGACACGTGCGTAGGGGGGAGGGTTAGGTGGGGTTGGAGTCGCCCACTTTTGGCGTCTCACCAACACTTGGCGTTTCACCCACCTTGGATCTGACGAATGCGCGGATCTCTCCCATGGTTGCGACGTTTTTGAGTTCCTCGTTTGTGATCGTCATTTTATAGAGATCCTCTAGGAAAAATACGATTTCCGCCAGCGCCAGGGAGTCAAATCCGAGGTCCTCAATGAGCCGTGCAGAATCTGCAGGCGTTTCAGCGTCAGGCTTTTTCGCGATGCTGGGCTGGTGGTCGAGAATGACCGCAAGCACGACAGCGTCCAAAGCGGCCACATCACCTGTGGCGAGGAAACGCTCTTGGGCGTCGCGCACGGCAGATGGAAACTTTGCCAAGGGGTTGCTAGGAGGGGGGGTGGCGGGTTTGGGCCCGGTCGGCGCGGCGCCTGGGACTTCCGCAGGCACAGGGGTTGGGGAAGCAGAAGGAGTGGGTTCTGGGGCGGGTTCAGGGAGTGGGTCGGACATGCGATTGGAGTTTTGCAGAGAGGTAAAAGGGAATGGCGGGTCAGCTTTTGACAGGCAGGGGTGTTGGCTCAAAAATTGCGGGGGTGGACCGGGGTTGTCGGCTGGGATGCACGGGCTGTTCGTTTCGGGGCGCAGGAGCCTTCAGCCAGGTCCGCCAGCCCTCCCTCGCTTCGAGCCAGAGATAGGCGCAGAAGGCGAGCAGCACCCTGAACCCAAGCATTGTGTTTAGTTCGTAACTGCGAAAACTAAAGAGGTGGCCCGCGTTGTGTCTGCCCCATACGCCTCGCTGCCAGCGTTCCCGTCCAATGGCAGCAAGGCGGCGATTGTAAAAAGCGATGATTTGAGCGGGCAGAAAGGTGCCAGGTCCCGCGAACGAGGGCGTTTCGAGGGCGCTTGCGCCGTGTTTGAAAGGTTGCGAGACGACGCCTAGGTAATAAAGGCCCAAGTCGAGCCTGAATGCTAGGCTCATGAGCTCGTAGTCGCCCATGTAAAAGTACTTATCCTTGTATATCGCCCGAAACCAGCGGTCGTAGCTGGTGCTGAAAAGAAGGTTGTGTTTGGCGATGCGCTCTGGTCCGGCAACTTGCTTAAGGGAATCAGCCACCAGAGCGGCTGCGGCGGTTGAAGTGTAGCCGATCCAGTCAAGGCCAGGGGAATAAAACGGGTCGATAAAACCGGCGGCATCTCCCACAAGGACGAAGCCATCGCCCGCGTGGGTGCTAGAGCTGTAGGCTAGATTGCGCCGAAAGTGGACATCGCCCGCGTGCCACTCGGCCCGCTCGAGCAGTTCTCTGGCAGCCGGGTGTTCGTAAAGCATCGCTTTAAGCCGTTCCCCCAGCCGCTCGCCTTCGGGCAGTTCGACAAGACGCTGGTCGAAAACCACTCCGATGCTGACATCGCCCCCCTTCAAGGGAATGAACCATGCCCACCAACCCCTCCCCACAAGATGATTAGTGGCCGTAAACCGAACCGCCTTGGTCCGCTTGGCCCAGGCAGGAAACTTTTCCGCCAGTTCAAAAGAGTCCCAGTTTTTGACGCCGCTCCATCGGCTCCAGACAGCCGCGATTGGATGTTCTGTATTGGGGGAAAGCCATTGTTGTTTGCGCGCCACAAGGGCGGCTACTCCTGAGGCGTCCACCAGCCAGCGGGTTGTTTCGGTGCCGGTCAGCCCCGTTTCATCCGCCCAGTTCACTCGTTGCAGTCCTCCTTCGACCAGCTCCACCGACCGCACCTGCAGAGGACGCCGTAATACCGCCCCCGCAGCCACGGCGCGCGTCAAAACTTCCTCATCCAAGACTGACCTGTCCACCTGATAACCGGGAAACCGCACATTGTATCCAGGACCGATTTCGCTGCATTCGTCCAGGGCTGAGGTCTGTGCGTTTTTGAACCAGAAGCGCAGCCCCTGTTTGACGAGATGTTTTTCAAGCAAATGGCCCGTGAGATCCAGCGTGCGACCCAAAAAATGAGCACTGACCTCCACGGTCGATTCCCCAACACGCCTCTTAAAGGCCGCGTTTTTTTCGATAATGAGAACGCGCAGCCCGGGAATCCGGCGAAGAAGAAGGCATGCCGTGGAAGCTCCAGAAATCGCCCCACCCACAATGACGACATCCCAGGGGGAGCATGAGGTGTTCATCATTGTACGGCGTAACCGAGGGATGGACTAAACCCATGTGCCGATAAATAGGAAATAACTTGGGCCATGAGTATGGTAAAACATTAGGCTAGGTTTTGTGTCTTTAAAAAAGCAAGACTGATTAGCTTTCAAAGAGATAAGACCTCAAGCAAAGGCGGTCTTGTCGCCCAAATTGAGGGTGATGCGGGGACCTATGTGAAAGTGGCGTGATCCTGCCGGTTTGAAAGTGGTGCCGGGACCGGCGCCGGCGCGGCGGGTTTCTTCTTTATCATCCCAACTTCCTGCTGACGGGGTTTGCCCCCTGGAAACCGTTATGGCCGCCCGGCGGCCCTTGCCTCCCTCAGAGGTTATTGGTCCGGCTGCGCCAAAAGATGGGCCTTAAAAAATGCGCGAATCATTGGACGCAGATCAAGGGTTCCAGCCGTAAGGCCAAAGCCGTGTCCAACATCGTTGACTAGAACGTATTCGTGCGGAATTTTCCATTGCTTGAGAGCCTGCACAAAAGAATCCGAAAGCGAGGGTTCAACTTGTTCATCGCTCGTCCCGTGGACGACGAACACCGGAGGGGCATCCATCGAAAGATGTTCGATGGGGGAAGCCAGTGCCAGCACTTGGTTGTCGTGCCGATCCGCTTCCTCCAACAGGCTGTAAACTTCGAATTGGCGGACATCCGGGATCCCAAAAAAATCGACAATACAGCGCACCGAGGGGTCGACGTCGGTTAGGCCACCTCCGTGGTTGAGTGATTCGCTGCGAGCGGAAAGTCCGGTGAGGAGCGCCAGATGGCCGCCAGCCGAGCCGCCCCAGACGGCAATGCGGTTGGGATCAATCCCCAGCTCGGCCGCGTTTTTTTTCATCCAGCGGAGGGCGCTCTTACAGTCAAAAATATTATTGGGCCAGGCGGCTTTCAGTTTTTGGGCGCGAACATTTCCCCCCGCAAAACGCGTGAGAGTGTAATTAAGGCTGACCGCGACCAAGCCTTCACTCACGGCGAAGAGTGCGGCCTCCTTCTGCCGAGCATCAGCCTTGTCTCCGAACGCCCAGCCCCCGCCGTGAATGAGCAGCACTGCGGCACGCCGGCCTGGGGCGTCCTGCGCTGGTTGGTAGACATCCAGGCGCAGTTCGCTGCTTGTCGCTGGGTAGGCAAGATCTCGAAAGACATGGCAATCTTGGGCATTCGCCGTTTTGAGGGTTTCGCCCGGTTCCGGAAGTACGGCGGCAGCAGGTTTGAGCTGAAGGGCCACAAATACGAGCAAAGCGAATGCCGTCCAACGTCTGCTTGGATGGGGCGTGCGGGGATTTAATGCGGCGGGCATTCCGGTTTGAATCGAGGCGGTTCTAAGTCCGAGAAAGGCGGTATGAAAAGCGGTTCCGCAAATACCATTGGACCCCCAGGACGTTCCAAGCGCTGTGATTGGGGCTTTCTCGCAGTGGATGCAAAACGGGTCCCACTAGATGCCCCAGGCGTTTTGCCGGCAGGGCGTCTGTTTTAATGTGTACGTACCAGCCTAAAGCCAATGTGGTTAGAGCAGTAGTCGGGTTTGTTTGTGGAACGGTGGTAAACGCGGCAGACCTCCGCCGGGTTTTGCCATCCGCCGCCACGCTCTACGCGAGTCTCTTCTCCTGCGGTCACTGGCGGCGAAGCGGGATCTTGAGCAGAGTGGCCCTCACCCAAATCCCAGCACCACTCCGAAACATTCCCTGCCATGTCATAGAGTCCATAGGCATTAGGAATGTAGCTTTTCACAGGCCGCGTGCCTTCCGTGCTCTTGCCAAAGTTAGCTTGGTTTGCCGCCAGCGAATCGCCCATCGGGAAATTTCTTCCGTTCAGCCCGCCGCGCGCCGCTTTTTCCCATTCAGCCTCTGTCGGAAGGCGATAGCCGTTGGAGCCCCAGTCCACCATGGCGTGGGAGAGGGATTGCTCACCACGCCGGTAAACGTCGGCTTCCTTCCGAGTGCTGGCCGTGAAGTAACAAGGACGAAGCCCTTCCATCTCGCTTTTTGCATTGCTCCACTTTGTCGCATCATTCCAACTGATGCCGGTCACGGGATGATTTCCTTCTGAGCCGTCACCGGTATGGGAGAACTCGTATCCATGCTCCTTCGCCCATTCCGCTACGGATTGCCAGTCCGCCAACGTGACCTCGGTGGCTCCGGCGTAAAAGGCATTGACCGGTACGGTGCGAGCTTCTTGATTCTGCCCCATTTGTGGGAGGGATTCAAGGCGCCGGATTCTGTCCGTCGTCAGTCTGGCAAGGTTCGCGACGACTAGCGGGCTCCAGTTTGGATGTTTCGTCTTGAGAACCAAAAGTGTTTTGACGATTTCGCGGTATATCCCAAGCGCCTGACTGGGAGAGCCGTTTTTATCGAGTTGTTCCGCTTTTTTGTAGTGGGCAAAACTTTGATTGTAGAGCGCGGCATCATCTTTTGCGGCGCGTAGCGCAACGGTTAAGCTGAGGAGGGTGTCGGCTTCCTTGCCGTCCCCCATTTGGAAACTGGACTCAGGAATGAGGCAGAATGCATTTCCCGTTTTGTCATGCATGACCTTCTCGTCGCCTTTGATCTTATCCTGGACGGGAGGAGGAATGTTTTCCGCGGTTTCCGCTGTTTCTTTTTTTGGAACAGGGGCCTCGGCTTTGTTATCCAGCACTAGCTCTTTATTCCCAGACGTTTTTGGAGTCGTAAGCGCCTGGGGGGAAGTGATGGTCTCTTGGGATTGTGCTTGAGCTTCCCGACTGGCCGCCAGCGACTGTTCCTCCTGCAAATGGTCTGCATCCGTTTGGAGCTTGTAAAAAAAGGCGCCGACAATGCCTGCAAACGCAAAAGTTGCGACCGCCGCAGTGGTGAAACGTTTGCGCCAGATGATCGCGGCTTTTGCTTTTTCCTCGAGAAGGACCGACTTGAACTCCTCAAGCCTGATTGAAATAAAACGGCAATCTGCGTGGAGCTCCAGATAGAGATCTGTTTTGGAGATTGCGCGCTTCCAACTCCACCGCGATGTGCGCGCGATGCTTATTCTCAAGGTCTCCCATTCCAGAAACAGGGCGCCTTTGATTTGTTCTAAATCTAAATCAGCCCAGCGCCGATCCGCCGGCTCCGGAGCCGGTTGCTCATCCAGAGAATCCTGCTCGTTGGCGTCGATGGGGAGGGAGGAGAGTCGCGCGGCGTTTTCCGCAGCCCCATGTTGACCGTTTCTGAGATGTTCGAGGGCTTTTTCTAATATTGCCCGGTCTTTGTGCCAGACAGAGTGCGCTTCCTTTAAAATCCCTTCGATTTCTACCATCTCGCCATAGGCCTGCTCCACGCGAGCTAGTATCTCAGCCTGATCTGGGGCGGGTTTTCCGGTGACGAACTCAATTTCCGACAGGCCGATTTGATTGGATGCAAGGATGCTAAATTTGTCCGCCGCCTCTTGCCACAGCAAACGAACTGTCTGCTCTGCCTCCTTGATAACGGCTTGCCAAAGAACCACAGATTGCTGGTTGCTTTGGATCTTTTGCAACGAGTCACTGTGGCGAGGATTAGTCTTTAATGAAAGAAGCAGGGAACTGATTTTCTGAACGGTCTGATCAAAAGCGCTTTGATTGAATATTTCGGCGCCGGTGGAGCCTCTCTTTTGCGACCAACTCGCGATTTCCATTTGCTGCCGCCGGGCTTTTTGAAGCGGTTCAATTCCAAGAAGCTGAGGGTGTGCTGCAAGCAACTCGCCAAACGCGTTCTCCAGCGTCACCATGAAACGGATGTCGATTAGGTCTTTCAGTGCGTCGCGGCCTTTGAGTAGGTGGGTATGTCGCGATTGCAGAAGCAAGCCGACATGGGAGGCTACTGAAACCCCCTCGACCCATTGGCCGGCCAATCCGTCGCTTAACTTTTTGGTGAGCGACTGAATCATCGCCTCCATTTCTGCCATCAAATAACGCAGAGCTCTTTGCCGCTCCAAACTGGCTTTGGCAGCTTCTCTCTCAAGACGATCTTCCTGCAATCTGGTTTGTTCAAATTTGGCACGGATCTCCTCCTGCTCGATCTTTCCATGTTCGAGTTCCAGCTGTATTTCCTGGTTGAGTTTGATGGCTTCGGCAGCCTTTGCGAGACCCGTAAGGCCTTTTTGAAAATTGAACTCCGACATTGATCGAGCGGGTGGCGCCTCTCCGGTGGCCTCTGCCTGTAGCAAAGGTAAAACGGCGCGTTCAGTGTGTCTTTATCTTACTGTTTGTCTGTAGTTATCGGGTTAAGGGACAGGATTTGTTCTTATCAACAAATTGATGTGGCGTCCATCTTGGATACAAATGAAGTCGAATCTGTTTTTAAATTAAACAAAACAATGGGTGGCCCAAAAGAGGCGAGCCGACTGCCTTTTCTGCGGCGGTTTCCAAGAATGCCGGACTTACGAGGAAGAGAAGGGAGCTGAAAGATTTCAGTGAGGAAGCAGGGGCTTCCTTCTAAGTGAACCCCGACAACGAGCCGCGCGCTTTCTAACTTTATCCTCCATGAATCCAGCTTTTTACGGCAGTTTAAGCAAACTACCCCCTATGAAAACGATTCTAGCTCTCTCTTTCTGTGTTGGATGGCTTGCGGGCAGCGCTTCAGCGGCACCGCTGGAAGGGCTTTGGGAAAAAGATCCGTTGTGGGAGTTTTCGCCGCAGACATTTGAGGAAAAAGCCCGGGAACTCGGGTTCCGATGGACCTCTCAGCAGAAAGATTCAGCGCGGAGTGCGGGGGCCGGGTTGACTCTGGGGGGCATTCCTTTGGTTGAGGTGATAGCGCGTTTTTCACAGGACAAAATATCCAGCCTTACCCTTCAACTATACACTCGTGGCGATGCGGGTTCTCTCTCTCGCCCCGATTATGAAAGCCTTATCAAAAAGAGCACGGATCTGGTGAATTCCCTGAGCAAAGCCAAATTGCAAATGCTTGGGAAGGACCCGGCCAACCCGGTGCGGGCTGAAGGTGTTGTCTGGAAAGGCGCGCGTACAAAGTGGCTGCTGGAGTACTCGATGTCTCGAGAAACGACTCCGCAGGGTGTCAAAATGAATCCTGAGTTTGTGCGTCTTGAACTTTCCCCGGTACTACAGAAAAAAGAGCAGTCCAAGGAGTTGGCTCAGAACGCCAAAGCCAAACCCAAAGACCGCGTGAAAAAACTACCCAATGGCGATGTCCGAATCGAGGGAATCCCGATGGTTGATCAGGGTCAAAAAGGATACTGTTTTCCGGCCTCTGCAGAACGAGTCTTGCGTTCCTATGGGATGAAGACCGACCAGAATGAACTGGCCCAACTCGCAGGAAACAAGGGGGGCGGAACCTCGTTGAGCGGCGGAATTGAGGGCCTCAAACTGGCTGGACTCCGGCTCCAATTCAGGGTCCGCATGGTGGATGAAACAGCGATGCGGGAGTTTGAGGTTTTAGTGCGCGAGTACAACTGGCGCGTGCTCAAATACGGCCAAAAGGAGCAGGTCCAGCCGTTTGTCGGCGCGGTTGATCTTGATGAGGTTTTGATGGGATTGCGGCCCGATGTTTTGCGCGCCGCCCGAATGGCAATGCGGGCTGAGAAGGGGCGTTTTTTCCGCTCGATGCAGGGAGCCGTCGATGCGGGGCATCCCCTGATTTGGGGGGTTCTCCTCGGGCTCATCAAGGAGCCTGGAATCCCTCAGGGCGCTGGCGGGCACGCGCGACTGATTCTGGGGTACAACGCCAAGACCAACGAATGCCTCTACTCAGATTCCTGGGGTGCGGGGCATGAACTTAAGCGGATGAGCTTGGACGATGCCTGGATGATCCACCAGTTCAGCTTCATGCTCCTTCCAAACGGCGTTGACTCGCCCACATTGAGTCAGGACAAGGCACATTGATGGGACCGGAGGAACAGACAAGGCCTCGGCGTTGGGCTTGTAGTTTCTCTACGAGGTGAATTCTTTTCGCCTGCTATAAGCCACATACGCCCCAACAAGAAGGGCCACTGCACCGCAAAACCAGAAGATTTGCCCTGAGGAAAGCAGGAATCGCAGGAGACGCTGGACGCCGGTGGAAGCGAGAATGCCAACGAAACTCAGCACGCTCGCCGCTCCTTGAACTGCCCCCTTATTCTCGGGCGCGGGCCTGCTTTGAAGCACGGCGGTGATTGGAACGATAAAAAGGCCGGCGCCAAGCCCGAGCGCAACGAGGGCGGTCGTGAAACCGGGGGTGGTTATCCCGGCACTGCCCATAGGCAGCGTGCTCAGAAACATGACTAAGGCCCCGGCCGGGACCAGCCGATATTCAATGCGCCCCCGCGAGGCATATCCCGCGAGGACACTTCCCACACCGATGCCGATGGCCAGTGCTGCGTTGAGAGAGGCGTTGCCCGTTTCGCTCAGGTGCAGCACGTCGTGAGCAAAGAGGACAAGGTTCATTTGCACCAAGGCGGCAATGAAGAAAAAACCGGTGTTCCCAAGGTTCGCCCGCCACAAATCCCGATCGCTGCGCATCAACATTAGCTGCTTCCAGAGGTCTGTAATCGGGTTGGCCCGGAACTCGCATTGCGGATTGGCGGCAGGAACTTTTGGAATGCCTCTGCTCAAAAGCCACCCACCGACGGCAATCCCCGCTAGCAGCAGACCGGAAACCGCAGGTGCCTCCTTGAACCAACTGGCGAAAAGTCCGCCCGCGACGGTTCCGAGGATAATGCCCAAAAAGGTCAGCAACTCCAGGACGCCGTTTCCCCAGGAAAGTTTATTGAAGGGCAGCACCTCGGGAAGGATGGCGTACTTGGACGGTCCGAAGAGGGCGCTGTGTATTCCCATGCAGAAGATCGCCAGCAGTTGCAATGGCAGACTATGAAGCAGGAAAGCGAGTGCGGCGAAAAGCATGATTGCTATCTCGGCCGTCTTAACCCGAGCCATGACCAACTGCTTGCTAAAACGATCCGCTAAAAAACCACCAAGCATTGAGAATAAAATAAAGGGTAGCGCAAAAAGAGCGCCTGCGAGCATCACGCTGGTATCGCGTTCTGACTGAGACATGGGCCGTGCGAGCACTAGCAGGATGATCAGGTTTTTAAGGGCGTTGTCGCTTAGGGCGTTCTGGAACTGCGTTGCCATAAGGCACCAGAAGCCTCTTTGCCAGGAATCCTGGGGGTGCACCGGGGGGAGTGTGGAAGAGGGATTCATGGGTTGGACTTTAAGTGGCTTCGCCAGAGGTTGCCGCTGGCAGACAGAGGGGAAGATTGCCCTCTGCCAGCATTCTGAGGATATCGCGGTGGTTAATTTTTCCAGTGCCCAGAACGGGTATCTGGGCAAGAAACCGAATCTGGCTGGGCGCCCACAAATTGGTCAACCCTTTGCTGCGAACCGCTGTCCGGAGCTCCTCCCGGGTGAGTTGTGGTGTGTTTGTGACGGCGATCAATGCTTCGCCTTTGTCCGGGTCCGTTTGTGCAACGACGGCAACCACGCATTTCGGGCCGTGTTGGGGGAATGCGCCGGCAAACAGATCCTCGAGTGCGGAAAGACTGATCATCTCGCCGCTGACCTTTGCAAAGCGTTTAAGCCGACCCAAGATAAATAGGAAGCCGTCCTTGTCGACCCGGGCGATGTCTCCCGTATCGTACCAGCCTCCCGGAGGAATTTTAAGCACATCCGTGTCTGGATTGAGGTAGCCGTTCATGATGTTCGGACCGCGCACCAGCAGGCGCCCGCCTTCCGAAACTCCCTCGACCGGTTCAAGTTTCCATTCAATGCCAGGAAGAAAGCGGCCGGCAGAGCCGATTCGAGGTGCAAACGGGACGTTTGCGCTGAGCGCTGGCCCGCACTCTGTGGCTCCGTAGCCTTCAAGGATACGAACCCCGTATTTCTGAGCCCAAGTGGTGAATGTGGCTTCCTGAACCTTCTCCGCAGCGGCAAAGAGGTAGCGCACGGAACGGAAATCGTAGGGATGAGCCCGGCGCGCATAGCCGTTAAGGAAGGTGTTGGTGGAGAGAAAGACGGTGCAGTTTTTATCGTAAATCACGTTCGGCACCAAGCGGTAGTGCAGCGGAGACGGATACAAAAAAACGTAGACGCCCCGGACCAGGCCAAGGAGCAGGCCGACGGTGAGCCCGAAACTATGAAAAAGCGGAAGCGCGTTGAAGATGCGGTCGGTATCGTTGATATCTGTGACGCTGAGCATCTGACGGATATTGGCGAGGAGGTTGCGGTGTGAGAGCTGGACGCCTTTGGGGGAGCCCTCGGAGCCGCTTGTGAAAAGCACCACGGCGGCGGACTCAGCAGACATCTGGGTGCGGAAAATGGTGAGGGGATAAAGCCTGGCTTTAAGAACGGCAAGGAGCTTTGGGAGGGCGCCTGCAGACGCTGAAAGGTCTTCAAGATAGATAATCCGAATTCCATTTTCCTGAAGGAGTGTGAGGTCAATTTTGGCCTTCTCCACAAAGTTCTTCGACGTCAGGATTACCTCCACCTGAGCGAGTTTTGCACAGGCGGACACCGTTGGAATACCGCTTGAGAAATTCAAGATCGCAGGGACTTTTCCAAGAGCCCATAACGAGAGAAGAGCGATGGGAGTGGCGTTAATGTTCGGGAGTAGAATGCCGACCGTCTTTTTTAGCGGGGGAAGGACTTTCAAAAGTTGGCTAGCCAGCGTGTCGGTTGAAATCAGAAGTCGTCGATAGGTGAGAGGTTTTTGCAATGCGTCTTCGAGAACGTCAAAAGAAGGGCGGTTTCGAGCGGCGGAGAGAATCGCTTCCGGAACCGTCGCCGGCCCAAAGTCCATCTCTGTTTGGAACTGTTGTTCGACCATTTTTATGCGCACCCATTCGGTGTAGGTCTGGCGTGCCGCCGCCAGCTTAAGATGGGAGTACGAAGGGGGGCAGAGACTTGCACTGAAGTGCGCCGTGACTTTTGGAAACCAACGGCGCCATCCTGGTTGACGCGAGAGCTGCATGCGTTCGGCTCCCCGAAGGTAGCAGGTGACGATCCGTGCCGGAATTCTGGAAAGAAGAAAGCCCGTGCCTTCAAAAAGTTTCATCAGAGAGCCCGTGAAAGTAATTCGTCCTTCGGCGAAAAGAACAAGACGGTTCCCCTCCTGGAGAAAGTGAGCCATGTGTTTTGCGGCGTAGGGAGAGGCTGGATCGATGACGAACGTGCGTTTGTTAATCATGATCTTACGGTGCAGCCAGGTGCTCTGCGCAGCAGCACCCGAGACCACAAAACGCCAGTCATCTTCCAGAAGTACAAAGAGGAAAAGCCAGTCGAGCCAGGAGACGTGGTTAGCCACAAGCAGAAGCGGCCCAGGCGTCCGGAGCGAGTCTGTCCCGAACGCCTCAAACTTAAATAAAAGCCGGAGTAGAATTCGAAAAATGGTCTTCATCGGAAAGGGATGGGTTTGAAAGGTTGTGACTGCGAGGAGAAGTCTGCACGAGAATCCTTGGACGCGGTAATTGATAAAACTTCCGTGCCGATTGATTTTCTCAATAGTGAGGGGATGAACGTTCACCACCTCGAATTGTTTTACTACGTAGCCAAGCACGGCGGGCTGAGTGCTGCGGCGCGTGGGATTCCCTATGGGATCCAGCAGCCGGCGATCAGTTCACAGGTGCTTCAATTGGAACAAAGTCTGGGGCGCAAGTTGTTTGAAAGAAAGCCTTTCAAGCTGACGGTTGAGGGGCAGGCTTTGTTCGAGTTTATCACGCCATTCTTTGCGGAACTCGAACACGTCTCCCGCCAAATTCGAGGAAAGGCAGAGCGCGTTCTTCGAATCGGTGCCCCCGAGGCCATTCACTTGGAATACCTCCCCCGGGTTCTGAAAGCACTCGGGGCTAAAATTGCAGGATTTCGTTTCACCCTTGTCTCCGCCGGCCTGGAAGAAATAGAGGCAGGGTTGGAGGCGGGTGAATTCGACTTAGGGATAGCCCCTCTCGGCAGCAAAAACGGAAGCGGTCTGAAGAGAAAAGTGTTGGTGGAGTTGCGCATGGGATTGCTCGTGCGAAAAGCTTCCCTCTTTAGGCACGCATCCGAAATCTTGGAAGCAGATCTCTTGAAGTTCTCTTTGATTAGCGCAGGCGGAGAATTGCAGCGACTTTTTGAAGCGGAACTCAAGCGCCGGCAGTTGGACTGGCTTCCAAGTTTAAAACTTGATTCACAGACTCTTGTCGCAAGGTACGTCGCGGAGGGGTTTGGGGTGGGATTGGTGCTCGTTGAGCCAGGGGGAAAAGTTCCTTCCGGCACGCGCATCCTGGTGCTGGATAAATTCCCTATGGTGTCTTTCGGGGTGCTTTGGCGGGGAGACCTTTCTGTGCTGCAAGAGGCGTTTGTCGCTGAGGCAGCCACAACGGTGCGTTTGCTTCAGAGTTGATAGCGCACCTCAGTGGAGCCCAGACGGTAAGTGACGACGGATGTTTCAAGCCGGGCTAATGTGGGCGAGCCGTGCGGCAGGCGCTCTGGGTGGGCGCTGGCGCTAAGCCCAGGGCCGGAGTTCCCGTTCAAGCTCGCGACGGTCGGAGGGGTTGCGCACCTTCTGCCGGCCCTCGCGTTTGTAGCGGCGCTCAACGGTCATCTGCCGTTTTTTACAACGGGTGCGCAATTTTTCAATTTCGCCGTCCAATTTCAGATACCCTGCATACCGTGCGGGATCCAGGCTTCCAGACTCGACTGCGGCCCGGATGGCGCATCCGGCGTCGGGGCCGTGTTTGCAGTCTTGGAACTTGCACTGGCCGGCGAGTTCAACAATGTCGGCGAAGGATTCGCGCAGAGTGGTTTCATCTGTCCACATCTGCACCTCTTTGATGCCTGGGTTGTCGATGACGATTCCTCCCTTGCGCAAGACCATCAGCTCCCTCGCGGAAGTCGTGTGGCGGCCTTTTCCCGTGGTCTCGTTCACCTCGCCAGTCCACTGGTATTCGTCCCCAAGCAGGCGGTTGACCAAGGCGGATTTTCCAACTCCGCTCGATCCGATAAACGCCACCGAAAGACCCGGTTTAAAATAGGATCGCACAGAAGAAAGGCCGCGCCCGGTTTCCGCGCTGGTCAGGTGTACCTCCGCCTCCGGGTTCAGCGAACGAATGGCCTCAAGGGTCTGGCGATTTTCGGCCGCAGGAAACAAGTCGGCTTTGTTCACCAGCACCACCGGCTTTGCACCGCTGCGCGCGATGATGGCGAAGTACCGCTCCAAGCGTCTGGGATTGTAGTCGGTGCCCGCCTCGGTAACGACCAGCACTACGTCGACGTTTGCCACAATTACCTGCTCTTCGGCACTGTGGCCGGGAGCTCTTCTTGACAGGCAGGTTTGGCGGGGCAGCCGTGCCCGAATCACCGTCTCATCTCCCGGACCGCCGAGTTCAAGTGCGACCCAGTCGCCGACTGCGGGCAGTTCGGCATCGGAGGTCGCGTCGTGGTAGACTTTGCCGCCCATGACCACCTCGCGTTCTTCTCCGTCTCCCAAGAGAGCGCCGTAGGTGATCCGGTTGTCGCGGATGAGCCGTGCCGGTTTCCATCCGTGTTTTTGATGCGGCGCAAAGGCGGCTTCAAACCATTCATTCCAACCGAGATCTGCCAGGGTCATTCGGCGTGTCCGTTGGAGGCTCCGGCCCCGGTTGCCGCGTCGGCGATGATTTCCTGAAGCTCTCGAATGCCTGACTGGGTTTTTGCGGAGGTGGTAAAAAGAAGGGGAGGCTCTTCAAACCAGGCAGAGATCGCCTGCATAAATTGCTCCACATGTTCGATGGATTTGTTTCCCTTGGCTTTGTCGGCCTTGGTGAAAACGATCGCAAAGGGTTTTTCGGCGCGCCCGATCCAGTGGACAAAATCGAGATCTACGGACTGGGGGGGGATTGAGGAGTCCACGAGCAAAAAGACGCACGCCAGGGTTTCACGTTTGAGCAGGTATTGCTCGATCATGTGCGCATAACCCGCCCGATCCTGGCGGGAAGCCTTGGCAAAGCCGTATCCGGGCAGGTCAACGAGACGCCAGCGTTGGTTGACTGTGAAAAAGTTGATGGTCTTGGTGAAACCCGGAGTGTCCGACACCCGCGCCAAATCCTTCCTTTCCGCGATTCGGTTCAACAACGTGGATTTGCCCACGTTGGAACGCCCGATAAACGCAAATTCGGGCAGAGACGGTGCCGGGCAGGAGGCAAAGTCCACGGCGCTAACCTCAAAAACGGCGGAAGTGATTTTCATTCAGGAACACAGAAGGCTGTTTTTAAGGCTAGCGGAACTTCCCCGGGTTTCCACCTCAAAGCCCTACGGCCTTAAACGCGAGGATCTCGCCGTCTGCAAAATTAAAGCGGCTACAGCGCAACTTTTGGACGCGTCCGGAGTTTGAGAAGTTGATGAAAAACATTGTTCCCTTTCCTTGTGGCGGGCTGCGCGTCTCCCTGGTCGTTCTCCTGCTTGGTACAGTCCCGGCTCTGCACGCCGCAAAGGATGCCGAACTCGCCCCCGTTCTTGCCAAACCGGGCAAGCTTCTTAAAGAGGACAGTTTCGCCGACTCCGCGTTGAGTCGGGAGTGGGGCGTGGCCAAGGGCGAATGGTTGGTGAAGGACGGCATTCTTATCGCCAAGGAAAAAACGGAGGATAAACACGCTGGGGTTTGCGCTCTGAACCTGCCTAACCACAATTCGATCATCCGCTTCTCCTACCGTCTTATCGGGGCCAAGGCGCTCACACTGAGCTTTAATCACGCCAAGGGGCACCTGTTCCGCGTGAGTCTTGGAGCTGAGAGCATCACGTTGTCCAAGGACAAGGACAAGGCGGATACCTCAGCGAAGCCTTTGCAACTGGCAAAGGTGGAGGCTCCCAAAAACGGCGCCGAATGGACGACCATCCAGGTTGAGATGCTTGGCCAAAAGGTCGCGGTCACAACGGATTCCGGCCTCAAGCTGGAAGGGGAGGATGCCGCGCTGGACGTGGATAAAACGGGATACCGTTTCGTGATTTCCGGAGAGTCGGCTGAGCTGGACGGGGTCAAAATCTGGGAGCACGCGCCCTAGTCCGATCTCCGGGCGCTTCGATCTAAGTTGCTGAATCACAGCCATCCCACAGCCTGGCGAAAACGTGGGATTTAGAAGAATGGTACAGAGTAACGGAGGCGGATTCTGAACAGAGGCATTTGCAACTTTTACGACCGTCTTTTTCTTTTTCTGTGTGGCTGCTGTCCCATGAGATTTACACTGT
>CANJZW010000026.1 GCA_947479475.1 Chthoniobacteraceae bacterium | reverse complement strand
TCGATCATCCACGGAGCGAGCATCCCGCCGAGGGTGACACCCGTGCCATTGGTGGTGGTGCCGCCGCGAGTGATCGCGGCGCCGTTGATGCTGCCGCTGGAGATGACGAGCCGTTCGTAGCTGGTGGGCGTCGTAGCGGGAATGCCCAACAAACCGGCTGTTGAGTTGATTGCCAGCGTGCCGCGGTTGGTGCCGGCTGTGCCCAAGCGCGTCAGGCTGGCGATATTGAGCTGGGCGCTGCCGGCGCCCGCGGCACGCGTCACAAAGAGCCCGCCCGGCCCAACGCTGGTGTCGACGGCGCCGATGGTTTCCACGGTTTGCGCAGAGGCGGCGCCGGTGAGTTTGAAATTACCGCCGTTGAGGGTCACCCCGGTGGTATCCGTCCAGCGGCCCTGGGAACCGCCGGTGAAAATGCCGTTGGCGTTGTCGAGTACAAGGTTGGAGTAGATGCGCAGGGTCACGGTGCCGGCGGTGGTCAGCGAGCCTAGGGCGCCCTGCACGTTGACGGTGGCGCCGTTCATGATTTCCAGCGGGCCTGTGGAAATGGCGCCCGCCGTCTGGAGGTTAAGCACGCTAGCCTGGTTGACGATGGTTCCAGCGGTGTAGTCGTTGGTATTGCGGATGGTGACGGTCCCGGCAGAGTTGCCAAAGCTGATCGCTCCGTAGGAGAGGGTGCGCAGCGGAGAGCCGACCATCAGAAGGTTGCTGCCGGTGAAGACATTGTCGGCTCCTGAAAAAACCACGGTGCCGCCGGCCCCGACGCGGTAGGCGCCCGTGGCGCTCGCAGGTGCAAGGAGGGAGGCGTCGCCGAGCGCACCCTTGGCCCCGGGAAGGAGCGTGCCGATGAACTCCGAACTGGTAATCTGGGCGCCGTAAACACCCAGGTACTGGTCGCGGGTGGATGCCTGGTCGACGATGCCGCTGAATACGGGGACGTCCAAACTCAGCATCCCGCCCCAGGGCGAGACGAACGCATTTTTCACCACAGCCCCGATGGAGAAACTCGCGTCCAGTCCAATGTTCCCAAAGTTCGCGAGGGTGGAAAGCACCTGCACCCCGGAGACACCCCCGAGACTGCCATTACCCGCGATACGCAGCGTGGCGGCGGGGTTCACCAGGACGCGGCCCGTGCCCAACGGGGTTCCCGCCGTGCCGGTCACCTGCAGGGCACCCGTGAAAATATTGGTGCCACCCGTGTAATTGTTGGAGGTGCCGGAGACGATAACGGTGCCCGTCCCCTGGCCGCCGGAACGGTTGAGTGCGAAGCCGCTTCCGTTGTCGGTGATGAGACCCGCCAGTTCAAGCGCAGCGGAGGGCGCTGCCGTGTTGATGTTGAGAAGGGCGGCATTGCCCTGCAGCGTGGTTGTCCCGGCGACGAGCAGGCGGTAATTGTTGGCGCCGGTCATGGTCAGGGTGGCGTTGGCGAGGGAAAGCGAATCCACCTGGATGGCGTTGCCCGTGTTGGCGGCAACGCGGTCGACGTAAATAGCGGCGTTGCCACGGACCTGGAGTGCGAGCCCTTTGGTGGTGGGGTTGCCGAAAACAATGGTGCCATCCACACCGGCCCCGTTGGATTGCAGGTTGAGCTGGCCCCCGTACAAGGAAACAGCACCCGGGAGGGTTCCATTGGCGCCCCCGAGGCCGAGGGGGTTTTGAACGGTGAGAATCCCAGAGTAAATATCAGTGCCGCCGGTGTAGGAATTGTTGCCTGCGTTGAAATTACCGGCCGTGAGGGGGCTTAGGAGGAGGGTGCCGCCACCCAATTTAACGAGCTTGGTGGTGCCGGCTCCATCGGTGATGTTGCCGGAGAAGGTGGTGCTGGCGCCGCCGACCACGCGGAGCAGACCGGCTCCGGCGCTCAGGTTGGTGATGAGGCCCTGGGAGCCTCCAAGGTTGCCGATGGTGGCGGATGCCCCGGCGAGGTCGAGGATCGCGGTGTCGTTGAGTGACAAGGTGCCCGCGACCGGTCCGCTGGCGGCAGAACCGAGCTGGAGCAAACCGGCCTGCATGGCGAAGTTGCCCTCCAAGGCGTTCGCGCCGTTTAGACGCAACGCGCCATTGCCAATCTTCGTGAAGTTGTTGGAAGCCACCGAACCGGCGAGTGTTGCAATGCCGCTGGTGTAGCCGCCGCTCACATAGACGAGGCCTTCTCCGGCGATCACCGCGCCTGGGAAATTCGAGTTAGCGAACACAAGACCCGGGTCGATGACGGGGGCGGCCCCGCCGACGCCGTTGAGGAGGAGACCGCCCATGTCGGTGGAGGAAACGCTGCGGAACCGCAGAACGCTGGTGGCGTCGGTGGCGGTGATGCTGGAGGTGGTCCGAAGCGCGAAGAGATCCGTGATGCCGGCGGGCGCTGCGAGGGAAGCAGTGCCTGAGAAGACGGAGGCGCTTGTGGCGCCGGCGAAGTTGTTGAGGAGCGGCGCGGCAGGCGTGGCGGGTATGAACCCGACCGTAGGATCGTAAGCGACAAAATTGGCGGTCGCATTGGTTTGAGAGGCGAGCATCAGAACGTAAGGTGCCAGGATGCCGGCGCCCGAATTGACGGTGCCGGCGCTGCTGACGTTGTTGAGCTGCGCGTAACCCACGGTGCCGGCGGAAACGCCGAAGATCGTGCCAGTGCCGGAAACGAGCAAACGGGCATCGGAATTGTTGGTGTTGCCAAAGGTGGCGCCAAAACCCGGGACAAGTAAAAGGGCGCCCTGACTGGAACGGGCGAGCGTAGTGGCGATCAACTGCGTGTCGGAGCCGCCCTGTGCGTCGAGGCGGAGGGTGGCGCCTCCCGCGATGGTGAGCGTGGGAACGGTAAGTGTCGCGCCGGCGCCGTATGGATTGAGTTGGACTGTGCCGCCGTTGATCGTCAAGGCGGTCGCTCCGAGAGCGGCGACGCTTGTGGCATTGCTGAGCAACGTCGCGCCGTTGCTCACGGCGAGGTTGTTTACTAAAGCCTGATTGATGACCACGGTCCCTCCGGCGATCGTGAGCAAGCCTGTTCCAGATGCCCCAGTGGCGTTCAAGGTCAGGGTTTTGTTGGGAGCAACCACAATGCTTCCCGCGCCGCTCATATTAATGCCACGGAGGGAGGTAATATTGTCCGTCACAAAAAGCTGACCTCCCCCGAAGGTGATGCCGCCGGGTTGAATGATAGAGCCTATGGCAACGAGGGGGGCGACCGGTCCAAGATTGGCGTCGGAAGCAATGCTCAAGGCTCCCGCATTGATGGTGATCTGGGTGTTGAGCGCCGCCTGGCCCGTTTGGCCGAAGGTGTTGCTGCCGCTGAGCACCAAGGTTCCAAGGCCGGCCTTGATCAAAGAACCGGTATTGGAAATGACCCCCGAGCCTTGGGTCACGGTCTGCCCGAGGCCGATGTCCAGGGTCAGGTTGCCGATCAGATTCACGTTGTTGTTGAAGGTGGTGGAGATGTCCCAGAAGCCAAGGTTCCCGCCGGCCCCCACAATCGTGGAGGCGGCAGGCAGGGCGCCGATTGCCCCGACGACAAGGGTGGTGCTGGCGTTCACCGCCGTGATGCCGGAGTAGCTATTGCTCGCGTTGGTGAGTTTCAAATAGCCGCCGCCAGTCGCGATGAGGCCGGCTGCACCCGTGCCGGTGACCTGCCCGCCGAGGGTCACGACGCGGGTCGTGGAGGGCACACTGAGGGTGCGCTCGATCCCGGCACCCAGCGCAACCGGGCCGTTCAACACGAGGTCGGTGTTGCCGCCCTGGCCGAAGAAGGCGTCCGCCGCGTAGGCGCCGTTGATGGTGATGAGTGCGCCGCCTGGGGCGACCATCGCCGTGGCCAGAGTGCCGGCGAAGGTGATGGCGTTCTGTAGGGTGCGGAGGGGGAGGAGCGTGCCGAGCCCGGCGGTGTCGGGCTGGATGGTGCCGCCATTGAAGTTGAGGGCGCCGGTGCCCAGTGCGGCGTTGTCACCGAGCTGGAGGCTCACGCCGCCATTGAAGGTGGAGCCACCCGTAAACGTATTGGCGGTATTAAGCACGACCGTGCCGGTGTTGTTGAGCAGGTTGGCCCCTTGCACACCGTTAAGTGCGCCGAAAATCGCGCTGTTGCCGGCGCCTGAAAGCACAGCGGCATTGAGCGTCAGGATGCCGCCACCGCCGCCTAGACGGTAGGTGTTGCCCGCGCCAACACCGAGCGTCGGAGCCGTGTAGGTGCCGCCCTGGCTGGAGCCCAAGTACCGGTTGGTACCGGTGAAGCTAAGCGCCGTCCCAAAGCCGATGGCATCAATCCCGATGATCCCGTCGGCGGAGGCGTTGGTGGAATTGAAGGTCGCCGCGGGAATCGCGCCGTTATAGGCAAGGCCAAGGACGCCAAGCCCGACATTGTCGGAGTTAACGGTGAGCGCCCCGACAACGTTGGACGCGGCCGTGAGGCGGAGGATGCCTGCAGGCTGTATGGTCAGGGCGCCGCTGCCAAACGGTGTGGCGCCGGTCCCTGCAGAGGCGAGGATCCCCTGCTCCACCGAGATGGCGCCGGAGTAGCTGCTGTTTCCGTAGAGGAGCAGGTTGGCGGAGCCAGCCTTGGTGATGGGCGCGGTGCCAAGGAGCGAACCGAACACTAGCAGGTTGTTGGTCGTATAAATCGTGGTGGCCGAGGTGCCGCTGAGCGTGAGGTCTCCGAAGATGGAAACGGCATTGCCGCCCTGCACCCCCAGGGCCGTTGCTGTGTTGTTCACGGTGACCGCGCCGATCGCGGTGTTCGCTGCCGTTGCGCTTAGGACGGCATTGCCGGCGAGGGTGACGGGATTTTGGAAAAACGTGTTAGCGACATTCACGTTGTAGCCGCCGCCATTGAGTGTCACGGCTGGGCCAGCTACGTAGGGAGCGGAACTGCCATTTCCCCCAAGGGCGAACTGGGAACCCACGGTGAGCAAGCCGTCATTGACGTTGATGCTGCCTGTGAGGGCGGTGTTGGCGTTGGTGAGGTCGAGGCGGCCGAGGCCGTTTTTGGTGAGGGAGCTCAGGCCGCCCAGGGTCCCGCTCAACGTGATGATGTTCACCCCATTGCCCGCGAGGGTCGGGCTGTCCACGGAAATCACCGCCGTGGTGCCGCTGGAGAAGGTCACGGACCCGCTGGCTGTCAGTGAAAACTGGCTCGGGGCGAAATTGAGTTCGCTGATGGCGGAGATCGCGTTGGAGAAGGTTTGGGCGGCGCCGCCGGCCAGGATGCGGGTGTTGTTTGCGAGGGTCAGCGTGCCTGTGCCAAGGGCGCTTGCGGTTCCGATAATCAGGTTGCCCTGGCTGAGGGTGACGCCCCCGGTGAACGTGTTGACACCACTCAGGGTGAGGGCGGAGTTGCCTGTCTTAATAATGGACCCGGCGCCGCCACTGATGATGCCGGTGATCCCCAGCCCGTTGGGGGAAAGTCCGTTGACGTTGATGGTGCGGGCGCCGGAACTCAGGTCGACGGCGCTAGTGATACTCGGGGTGAAGCTGAAGTTGTCGTTGTTTGCGGTGAGGGCGCCGGTGAGCAGGAGG
The DNA here is from genome assembly GCA_947479475.1 of Chthoniobacteraceae bacterium. Lineage (GTDB taxonomy): Bacteria > Verrucomicrobiota > Verrucomicrobiia > Chthoniobacterales > Chthoniobacteraceae > Chth-196. Next base: position 47,835 of record CANJZW010000026.1, on the reverse strand, counting down.
GAGCCGCCGCTGACGGTGGGGATGACGGCCCCGCCGGTGTTGTTAAAGGTGAGCGAGTTGAAGGCGGTGGAACCGGTCAGGGTGAGGGTGGCGGCGCCGTTGAGGGAGACATTGGCGGTGCTCTTGAGCTGGAGATTGGTGGAGAGGGCGAGCGTGGCGTTGTTGACGACGACGTCGCCTCCGGCTGCCACAATCGTACTGCCATTGGCGCTGGCAGTGTTCAGCGTCGTTGTGCCCTGGTTGGCGTAGAGGGTGCCGGTGAAGGTGTTTGCGCCGGTGAGTGTGAGTGTGCTGGCACCGCCCTTGACCAAAGAAACACCGGCACCACTGAGCACGCTGGAAATGGTCACTGCCGCGTTGGTGTAGGCAAACAGCTCGGCATTGCCCGAAGTAATCGTGCCACCCGAAATTGTGGAAGCGCCGGCTGCGAGCAGACCGCCGGTGGAAAGGGTCAAAATGTCCGCAGTGCCGAGAGTCAGGTTATAGGCTCCGGCGATCCTCAGGGAGTTGATGGTTTTCGCGCCGGCCGCCATCGTGACGGTGGCGTTGATGTTGATATTGTCCGCGGTGGCGGTAGTGCCACTCATTAGGTTGGGCGAGTAATACGGGAACCCCAGCGTGTTGAGGGCGCCGACGCCGCCCTGCGTCCCGTTGGAGGCGAGGTAGCCTGCGAAGTCCGTCCCGTTTACCGTCGCCCAACCGCCTAGGATGCCGTTGGTAAGGGCGGGGGCGCTTCCGTTGACTTGGTTCAGGAAGATCTGCGTGGTGGCGAACCCGTTTTGACCGAGGTTCGTGCCCGTAAAGTTCACAGCGCTTCCCGCGCCGGAGCGCGCGAGGTTCGCGAGGGTCAGGGTGCTGGCCGCGACATTACCCGTCATGGTGGTGACGCCAATGGTGGTCTGGCCGGCGGCGGTGTTGAGTGTGCCGACGTTGGCGGAGGTCTGGTTGCCCAGGTAGTTCAGCGTCGCCCCTGCCAGCGTCAGACTGAGAGCGGTGGGCACGCGGTTGATGCCCGAGTAGAGACCCTGATCATTGAGCTGCAGAGTTCCGAAATAGTCGGTGAGGGCGGAAGTGTTGGAAAGGGCGCCCCTGTCCCTCAGTTCAAGGACACCGCCGCGGATGATCGTCGCGCCCGTGTAGGGGTTGGTGTTGGTGAGAGTGGTCGTGTTGTTGCCCGAGCGGGTGAAGCCCAGGCTGCCTGAAATCGCACCGGCATAAACGCTAGTGCCAGCCGCGGCTGTGGTGAAGACGGCGAGGGTGCCCGAGGAGTTGAGGATATTGCCGCCCAAGCCCGGCAGCGGGTTCTGGCTGGAAATGGTCCCAATCGTCTGGTTGTTACCCCTGAGATCGAGAGTGCCGCCGTTCATTACGAGGGTCGGCATGTAAGGCGCCGTGGCCGTGGCGACGACAGGGAGGGTGTTGTCCACCCCGCTGGCCAAGGCCAATACACCCTGGTTTACATTCCAGACCCCGGTGGCGTTGTTCTGCGTGAACTGCGGCTTCAGAAGGTTGAGCGTGCCTGCGCCGTTTTTGATAACCTGGTTGACGGTGAGGATGTAGGCGTTGAAGTTGAGCGCGTTGGTGGTGTCGAGCTGCTGGAAGATCATCTGGTTGCCGGCACTCTGGTAGAGGCCGCCGTTGATGCTGGAGGCGCCGTTGGCGAGGGTGAGGATGCCGCCCGAGGTGTCGGTGAACGTCACCGCGTTGGAGATGGCCGTGAGCGCGCCTCCGGTGTTGAGGGTCAAGCTATAGGCGGCGGTGGTTCCAAGCACCTGCGCAGAGGTGATGCCCAGATTCACGCCTGTATTGACCATCCGGAAGAGGCCTGGCGCAAGCTCGGCCGCGGTCAACGGCCGCACGCCGGTGGTGGGCAGCCAGGTGGCAAAACCCGTGCCGGTGCCTGTGGCGGAGGTGTCTGCGATGATGTCGGGCCGCATATACATGGTGGGAGTTCCGGCGCCGGTCTGTGCGGCAGCCAGGAAGTTTGCGGCAACTGCGTTGAACGTGGCCACACCCGGGCCGGGAGTGGCGCCCAGGTTGGTGCCGCGCACCAGAAGCCCGTCGGCACCGCCAAGGTTCGAGATCGTGCCGACATTGAGGCTGAGCGATTGGTTGGCATCGGGCACCAGTGTCAGTGTGCTCATGCCGTTGGCGCGGCTCAGGGTGCTGCCAGCGGATAGGTTCGGAGAGAACAGGCTTTCGACCGTCGGAGTCGAGGCGTTCCCCGTGATTTTCAGCTCCCCGCCCTGCAACGTGATATTGCGGTTGGGACCGCCCAGGCGGTTGTTGAGATTGTTCACGCTGTTGTCGAGCAGGAGAAGACCGCCGGTCGGGACCACGTAAGAGCTGAAGGTGGTGCTTCCAGCGGCGCCGGAGAGGCTCAGCGTGCCCTGGGAGACCGTCAGGTTCCCCAGGTTGTAGCTGCCGGTGCCGGCGGCGGAATCGATCGTCATGGTGCCGGTCCCGATTTTGTCGATGTTCAGGTTGCCGCCGAGTTGCGTGCTGCCAGCGAAACGGCCGGAGAAGGTGAAGTCCGTATTATCAAAGCCGACGCGGGCGGTAATGTTACCTCCGCGATTGGCGAAGAGGCCCGTTCCGGTAATAGAGCCCAAAGTGTCAGCCGTGCCATTAAGATCAAACATGCCGTTGGCGCCCAGATCCACGCGGGAAAAGCGAGAGCTGCCGTTTGTCGCGCCGATGGCCAGAATGCCGCTGGAAACGGATATTGTACCGGTGCTGGTGCTGGCCGGGTTGCCAAGGGCGAGGATGCCGTTGCCTGTCTTTGTGAACGCGAAGGAACCGGTCAGCGTGGAGGCGAGCGTTGCCGTGACCGCCGGACTGTCGACGCTGATCGTGCCGCCGCTCACCAGACCGAGCGCGCCGCTGAGGGTCAGGTTGTTGGCGCTGGTGACCCCGCCGATGTTGAGCGTATTGGACGGGTTGGTGACGCTGATGGCGTTGTAGAGGGTCTGGCCGCTGCCCACCAGGCGCACCGAGTCAGCGCCAATATTCAAAGTGCCTGTCCCCAGCGGTCCGTTGGTGAGCAGCCCGAGGTATAGGGTAGTCGCACCGAAAACAATCGAGCCCTGCTGGAGGTTCACCCCGCCGGCAAAGGTGCTCGCGCCTGTGAGAGAAAGCAGTCCCGCTCCCGTTTTGGTCAGGGAACCGCTGCCAAGGAGGGCCGCGGTGAGGGCCAGCCCCACGGGGGAAGCCCCGGAGACGTCCACGTTGCGGCCGGAAGCGCCGATGTCCAAAGCGCCGGAGAGAGTCGGGGTGGTGCTGGGGGTGTCGTTGACGGCGGTGAGGGCGGCGGTGCCACCAAGGGTCAGGGAGCCGGTGAAGGTCAACGCCGCCGCCGTCGAGGTGGTCATCGGGTTGGTCAGCGTGACGGTGCGACCGTCGGAAGAGACGTCGTTAACGCGCGTTCCGGGGATGACACCGGTGCCGCTCACCAGCTGGCCGGCGGTGATGTTGTAGGAGCCGGAGAGGACGATGACCAGGCTGCCGTTGGTGACGGTGCCGGGGGTGATCGTCTGCACGCCAGTGCTGAGCGTCGGGGTGGCCTGGCCGCCCAGCCCGTTGAATGTGACACTGTTGAGGGTGTTGTTGCCGTAGAGCGTCAGGATCCCGCCACCGTTGAGGGTGACGTTGGAGGCGGAGGCGATCTGGCCGGCGGCGGTGCCCATCGTGACGGCGGCGTTGTTGATGAAGAGGTCGCCGGGGATGACGGTGAGCGCCGCGGTGCCTGTCGTGACGGGGGAACCGTTGATGTAAGTGGGGCCGGTGTAGGTATTGCTAACGGTGGGGGCGAGCAGGAAAGAGCCGGGGCCGCTCAGGACGAGGGTGCCTCCCGTGATTTTGGAATACACGGAGAGGGTCTGGCCGCCGGTGGCGTTGGTCAGGAAGAGCTCGGAGGCGCTGGAGGTGAGGATACCGGCAGTGCCCGCGGTTCCGATGCTGGCGCTGTTTCCTGTCTTGAGCAGACCGCCGCTCGTGAGGGTGAGGGTATCGGCACCGGCGCTGAAGGTGAGGCCAAAGGCGCCGGCGATATTGAGACTGTTCAGGGTCTGGCCACCGGAGGTGAGAGTGCCTGCGGCCAGAAGTTTGACATTTTGGGCGGCGGTGCTGGAGAACGTGCCGCTGGAAGCGAGGACGTCGTAAGCGGCGAAGGTGCCGGCACCCAGCGCCCCTACGCCCTGGGTGGCGTTCCAGGTGGCGAAGTCAGCGCCGTTTACGATGGCCCAGCCACCCAACAGGTTGTTGGTGAGGGTGGGGGTCGTTCCGTTGAGCTGGTTGAGGAAAATCTGCGTGGTGTTGAGGCCGGTTTGGCCAAGGGCGTTGTTGCCCACCAGGTTGGCCACAGCGCCGGTGTTTCGCACAAGATTGGAGAGGGTCAACACGGCGGAGCCGTTGGTCCCGGGCGTGGCGGTGAGGACGCTGTAGCCGGACTGGAGAGTAACGGCGCCAAGGCTTTCGGCGTTCGCGAGCGCGTAGCCGCCCGTGAGGGTGAGATTGCCTCCGCGGAGCGTGATTGGGGTGGTGTCGTTAATCCGGTCGTTGAGGGAATAGACGCCGCTGTTGTCCAGTTGGAGGGTGCCGAAATAGGCGCCGATGCCGCTGGTTGTCTGGAGGGCGCCGTTTTGGAGGAGACGTACGGTTCCGTCGCGCACCGTGGTGAAGCCGGTGTAGGTTTGGGGGTTGACCAGCGTGGTGGTATTGTTGCCGGTCTTGGTGAAGTTGAGGCTGCCAGCCAGGACGCCGCCGAAAGTTGTGGCGCCGGAAGCGGCGGTGATCAAGGTGGCGAGAGAGCCTGTGTTGGTGATGGTGCCGCCGGCGTAAGCGCTGGCGGAGTCAATGCTGCCCACGGTTTGGTTGCGGCCATTGAGGTTGAGCACCCCGTTGGTGATGCGCAGCGCGGACACCGTGGCGACGGTGGTGGAGGGAATGACCGGGATGGTGTTGTCCACGCTGGAAGCAAGGTAGAGCGTCCCCTGATTGACGACCCACCCGCCGGTCCCGTACTGGGCTCGGCCAAAGGTCAGGGCTCCGTTGCCCGCCTTCACCACACCGCCCGTGGAGTTGTAAATGGCGGCGTCAAACTGCAGGTCGCCCACCGTGTGGATGTCCAGCGTCGTCCCCCCCGCCGTGGTGAAGAGGCCGCTTGTGACCCCGGCATTCCCCGGCAGTGCCAAGATACCATAGGCCCCTGTGATTGTGCTTGAGGGCGTCACGCCCCCGATACCGCCGCCGGAACCCAGAGTGATGGTGGCGAGCGAAGCCGTGGGCAGGGCTGCGGCATTAGTGAGGAAAAGGTTGGTTGATAGCGGGGCATTGGTCAGGGAGGAGAGCATTTCAGAATCCGCAAGAGCGCGGAAGCCGACGCCGGCGAAATACGTGGCAAAGCGCGTGCCCTGACCGGTGGCGCTGCTGTCGGCGAGAACATCATAACGCACGCTGATGTTTGGGGTGCCCGGCAGGCCGCCGCCGCCTGCGAGGGAGGGAGTGGTGGCCCAAATGCTGGCAACGCCATTGCCGGGAGTGGAGCCGAGGTTGGTGCCGCGGATCAGGCCGGTGTCGTAAGCCGCCTGGCCAGTGAAGGTGGAAGCACTCAGCCAAGTCGGGGCGCCGGGCTGCGCTGTCAGGGTGATGGTGGAGGCGCCTGGAACCGCGGCGATGTTGAGCGTGCTCACGCTTTCACTGGTGAGCCCGGATGCGTTGCCGATCAAATTGAACTGCGCGCCGGCCAGCGTGAGGTTTTTCCCAGCCCCGCCAAGGCGGCCGATGAGGTTTGTGCCGCTGTTGTCGAGGGTGAGGGAGCCGTTGTAAATGGTGGTCGTTCCAAACGCCACGGAGCCCGATCCGGAGAGGACGGTGTTGCCCTGGTTGGCGAGATAGTTGCCGATCGTATCACTCACCCCGGTCAGTGTCGTAGTCCCGGAGCCCACTTTAGTCACCGCCAAAAAACTGAGAACATTGCGCGAATAGGCGGCAAACTGGCCGCCGAAGGTCGTGCTCGTGTTGTCCGTGCCGAAAACGAACGGCTGCGCGTTGGCGCTGGCGGTCACCCGTCCGTTGCCGGCGAGTGAACTGACAAAGACTCCCACGTTGTTGGTGATGTCAAGGGTGGCCGTATCGCCCAGAGTGAAGGTGCTGCCCACGGGCAGGATGCCGGCTGTGGTAGGTAGCTGCAGAAGACCATCGACCACGTTCAAGCCGCTGAACCCAATCCCGGTGGCATTCAAGACCAGCCCGCCGGCGCCGGTTTTGGTGAGGGAACCGTTGATCACTGGGGAAGACAGGAGCAGGGAGCGAGGCGCCAGGCCCGTGACATTCACGGTGAGGGTGCCACCCGAGGCGTTGATAAAACCGCCGGCGTTGATGACGGGGTCTAGGCCGAAGACATCGTTCTGAGCGGTGAGGTTGTTGCCCGTGAAGGCCAGCGAACCGCCGAAGGTAATCGCCACGGCGCCCGCAGCGGTGGCGGGTGCTGAAATGATGACCGAGGAGGTCCCCGAAATCGCCGTGACAATCGCACCGGTGGGAATCCCGGTGCCGCTCACCGGCTGGCCCACGGCGATGCCAAGCACCGTGCCCACGGTGAGGGTGCTGCTGCCCAACACGGTGGTCGAGGTGGCGGGTGTGGCAAACGTCAGGTTCACCGCCGCCGCGGCCGTGGCTCCGGACTGGTTGATCCCAAGATTCCCCAGGGTGTTGTTGCCCCAGAGGGTCAGCGTGGCGCCCCCGTTCAAAGTGACGAGCGCGGTATTTTTGATCTGGGCGGGAGCTGTCAGCTGGACGGTCGCGTTGTTGATGACGAGAGTTCCCGGGACCGCCACGAGGCTCGTGCCGTTGGCGGCCAGGTTGCTGAGGGTCAGATTGCCCGCATTGACAAAGGTAGTGCCGGAGTAAGTGTTCGTTCCGCTCAGGGTCAGCGTGCTGCCGCCACCCTTGGAGAGGGACAAGGCGCCCGTTCCATTGTCGACGATATTGCTGGAGATGGTCCCCGTGTTGTTCAGGTACGGATACAGCGTGGAGGCCGTGTTGAGTGTACCCGCGGTGAGGCTGCCGCCGGAGATGACGCTTGCGGCACCATTGAGAAGCAGGCCCCCCGAGGCGATGTTCAGGGTGGCGCCGGCATTGAGCGTCAGGGCTGAAACGGCGGTCACGCGGAGCGAGTTGATGGTGCGGCTGGTGATCCCGGTGGTTCCGGCAGCCACCGTGATGTTGTCCGTGGCGCCGCCGTTGATGAGAAAGGAGGCCGAATAGGCGGCGTAACCGGTGGCGCCGAGCGCACCCACACCGCCCTGGGTGCCGTTGGAAGCGAGGTAGCCCGCGAAATCCGTTGCGTTTACCGTGGCCCAGCCGCCCAAAATCCCGTTGTTGGCAGCCGCCACGGTGAGCGGGGCGACTCCGTCGATGGTGTTGAAAAAGATCTGGGAATTCCCCAGCGTCGCCTGTCCGAGAACGCCGCTCCCCACGGCGAAGTTCACGGAGGCGCCCGCGCCAGTCCGGGTTAGGGAATCTACGTTCAGCACCGCATTGCCCAAGGTGTTCCCACGGGTCGCGTTGATCGAGAAGCCTCCACCAGGGAGGGAGAGCGCCCCGATCGCCATGGCCGAGGCTGCACTCGGGAAGCCGGTGTAGTTGAAGGCGCCACCCAGGAAGCTGAGCGGTACGGTGGCGCCGATGCGCTGCGGGATATCGGAGATCACACTCGCAGAATTGTCGAGGGTCAGAGTGCCGAAATAACTGTTGATGGCGGAAGTTCCGGAGAGTTTACCAGCCTGCTGGAGGGTGAGGACTCCGCCGCGCAGGGTCGTGACACCGGTGTAGGGGTTGTCCGCGACAAAGACGGAACTCGTATTGGAGCGGGTGAAGTTCAGATTGCCGGCGATCGAACCGGCGAAGGTGCCGCCGCCATTGGAGGTCAGCGTCACGGGTGAACCGGTGGCGAGGTTGGTGATAAGCCCGCCCGAGCCGGGAGTGGCATTGGAGCTGGAAAGCGCGGCGACCACTTGGTTGTTACCATTGAGGTCTAGCATGCCGCTGTTGACGAACAGGCCGTAGGGGGTTCCGGAGGCGTTGACGAACAACCGGTTGTCCCCGCCCGAGAGGCGGATCGTACCGCCATTGAGGTAGGTAGCGGAGCCGTTTAACTGGCGCACATTGATGTTCAACGTGCCCGCCCCATCCTTCACCACGGCCCCAGTGCTGACGATGGCGCTGTTCAAGTTCAAGATCGAGTCCGCTCCGGGGGTCCAGAGGAAGAGGGCGCCGCTGCCCGTGGTGATCTGGCCGCCGGTGATCCCGTTATTGCCGGCAAAAGCGACGATCCCGCCCGCGTTGTTGGCTCCCGTGCCCAACGTGAGTGCGTAGGAATCCGGCACGTTACCTGCGATATTCACCCCGCCGCCCGCGTTCAAAGCGAGAGAGTTGATGGTGGCGGCAGCCGTCAAATAGCCACCGCCATTGGAGCCCAGGGCGACATTCGCCGTGGCACCCAGTCCCAGGTAGGAGCTCAATTCGGCGGCGGTAAGGGGGCGGAAACCGGTGCCACCCGTCGAGGAGGTGCCGGAGGTGCCGATGTAGGTGGCGAAGGAAAGACCGTTTCCTGTGGCGGAATTGTCCGCCAGAATATCCGGGCGGACCGACATGGTGGCGGAACCGGAGAGTCCGCCGCCGCCCACAAGAGCCGGGGCGGCCGTGTTGGCGACCAACTGGGCGATTCCCGCTCCGACCCCACCCCCCAGATTCGAGCCCCTCAACAGCAAAGAGGCGCCCGCGGTAATCGCCCCAACCGAACCGGTGTTGAACACGAGCCTTTGCGCACTGTTCGCACCGAGGGTCAGAGTGCTTCCGCCAGCGGCCAGCGTTAAAACGCCACCACTCGCCGCTATAATCGCCGTGCCACTGGCCGTGGCCACCGCACTACTGCTCAGAACCAGGGTGCCGCCGTTGATGGAGGAAATAGTGGTGCCGACTGCGAACAACGTGCCGCTGGTGATCACCATGCCGGTGTATAGACCAGTCGTATTGGCGACGGTAACCGTGGTGGTGCCGGTGGTGATTGTGCCCGTCACCACCAGTAGGTTGCCCAGCGTTTCAGTTGTGGGCGCGAGGGCGTTGCCAAGGATGGTCACGGCCCCGCCGCCAAGGGTCAAAGTGGCGCCCACCCCTGTCGCGGCCACGGCGCCCTGGGCAAGGCGGTTGTTCACGTTGGTGCCGGAGTTGTCCAGGGTCAAAGCCCCTCCCACGTTCACGGTGTTGCCAAGAAACGCGGTGTTTGCGGAGCCCGAGTAAACCATGGCCCCGCGGTTGACGATCAGGTTTCCCGTGGTCGTGCCGGTGCCAGTAAAGGTGAGTGTTCCGGTGCCCACCTTGGTGACGTTCAGGCTGTTGATATAACCGGTCGCCTCGTTGAAGCGGGCGAACTGTCCGGAAAAGGTGGCGTCCGTGTTGTCGTACCCGGTGGTGAGCGTCGCGGAGGTTGTGGAGCTGTTGGTGACGACCCCCGCTCCGGCGATACCCCCGAGGGTGGTGCTAAAGGCGTTCAGGTTGAGCACGGAAGAGGGCCCAGCCAGATTAACCTGGGAAACTGGGGAGCCTCCGTTGGCGACGCCGATTTGCAGTTTGGTGCCATCGGCAACGTTTGTCGTTCCGGTGTACGCGTCCGTCAGACTGAGCTGGAGGACTCCGCCGCCGGAGACATTGAGGCCGCCGGTCCCACGGATTCCGCCGGCCATGTTCAGGGTGGCCACGAGGGGGGCGATGGTCTGCCCATTGGCAAGAATAGGGCTGACATTAAAGACCCCGGTAAGCGTGCCGAAGTCGACCACGCTGGTCGCGGAGACGGTACTGGATTGGTAGACGTTGGAGGAATCTGCCGTCACGGAGCCGGTCAAGGTGAGAACGCCGCCGGAGTTTAGAACCGGGGCGGCGCCGCCGTTGTTGTTGAAGACGAGCCCCGCCAGGGTGTTGTCACGAAACAAAGTGACCGTGGAATTGCCGTTGAGGGTGACCACATTTCCGGCGGCGATTTGGCCCGAGGTCAGTGTCATCGTGGCCGTCGCGCTATTGAGCGTCAGCCCGCCCGTGGGAACGACAGCCAGCCCGCCGGTGTTGTTGAGCGCGAGCGTTGTTCCATTGAGGACCGTCCCGCCTGAATAACTGTTGGCCGTGCTTCCGAGGTTGAAGGTCGAAGCCCCGGAAAGCACCAGTTGAAGGGCGCCGCCATTGGGGTTGTCGATGATCCGGGAGTTGAGCAAGAGGGTGCTCTGGTTGTTGTAAATGTAGAGGGGCACGGAGGCGCCGGTTCCACCCGAAGTGAGCCGCCCGTTGTCGGCAGAGGCTCCGATCTGGGAGGCAAAGTTGCCGCTGCGCAAAAGACCGCCCGCGCCAAGATTAATTGTGTCGGTGTTACTGGCGAAGGTGAGGCTGCCTGCCGCTGTAGAGACTAGGTTCAAGGAGTTTAACGCAAGGGTTCCCGCCGGCAGAATCTGCGTGCCTGTCCAGGCGTTGACCTTGGCATTGCTGGTGCCAGAGGAAAGCAGACTGGCGCCGGAAGCCACCGTTTGGGTGTACCCTGCAAAACCTGCCGCCGTGCTGCTCAACGCCCCGAGTCCGCCGGAGATGGTCCCCCCGACGTTTGTATAGGGAATGTAGCTGGCGAACTCCACGCCTGCCGTGGTGGCCCAGGGGAGGATGTTGTTGGTCAACACAGGCGTTGAGGTGATTTTGATGCGGGGATTGTTACCGCCGAAGCCGAGAGTCCCCGCACCCACGGTCACGTTCAGTGCCGCGCCGGCCGTCTGATTGAGGCTCGCGAAGGTGAGGTCGACGGAGTTGAAAAGGGTGCCGCCGGGTGTGACGGTCACGGTGGACAGGCCGCTTGCGAGGTTCAGGGCGCCGAGTGTTTCGGAGGAAGCGGTTTGAGCGCGGCCGAGGTAGGTGAGGGTGGCGCCGCGCAGGGTGAGGGAGGCGGCGTCTGTAATGCGGTCGGAGCTGTCGTTGAGGCCGGTGTTGTCGAGGGTGAGGGTTGCAAACTGGATGGCGAGGGCGTTTGTGCCTGAGAGGGAGCCGGCGTCTTTGAGGGTCACCCCGCCGCCGTTGACCAGCGTTTTTCCTCCAAAAGTGTTGGCTCCGAGCAGGGACAATACGGCTGTGGAAGATTTGCTGAAGTTGAGGGACGCCCCGGAGATGACCCCTGAAAAGGAGGTGGCGGTTGCTGTGGAGGAGAAGAGGTTGCCGCCGCCCGTGCTGGAGAAAACGGAGCCGCCGCCGACCCCGGCGCCGGTGGCCGCTCCCTGGCTGCTGAGAGCGCCGATAAGGAGTACGTTTCCATTGAGGTCCACCGCGCCACCGGTTCCGTTGACGCCTCCCGCGTTGAGGACCAGATTTGGCATGGTTGTCGTGATCCCAAGCGCGTTGCCCGAGGCCATCCGCAAGGTGCCTTCATTGACGGTGACTGTTCCGGTGAAGGAGTTGGCGGAAAATCCGGCGTAGGCCTGCGAGGTTGAGCCGAGTTCGATGGTGCCGGCACCTGCTTTGGTGAGACCGCCGCTGAGGGCGCCCGCGATCGCACTGGTGATGGTCTGGCTTGAAGAGGAGCTTGTCGGAGCGAAGAGCCAGAGGGAGCTTGTGCCCGAAATTAGGACGCCTCCCAGGATTCCGGCGTTTCCCTGTTGCAGCAGCACCCCGCCGCTGGAGATCGTCAGCGTCTGCATCGGCGCTATGGTGACGGAGCCGCCTGAAGCCAGGTTGAGGGAATTGAGGGTCACGGCGGCTAGGGCGGATGTGCCAAGGGAGAGAACGGCGTTGCTTCCGGCAGAAAGCAAGGTGGTGTATTCCGAGGAGGCAAGCGGTCGGAAACCAGCGCCAAGCGTTCCCGAGAAACCGGCAACACTGTCTACCGTTGCAAAGGAGGTGCCGACGCCCGTCGCCGATGCATCAACGATGGCCCACGGCAGGATGCCCTTGTTTAAGGTTCCGGTCGCGCCGTTCCCCGCGCCCAGGAAAGTGACGGCCGCCGTGCTGATAAAGGTGGCTGTTCCGGCGGTGAGCGTGCCGGCGCCCAGATTGGTCCCGCGCACCAAAAGGGAGGCGCCTGTGGCGGGTGCGGCCAAGGAAGCCACGGTGAGATTGGTCTGGCCGGTGCCGGAGGTGGACAGGCTGATGACGCTGTTTCCGGGGTTCAACGTCAAGATCCCGAGGGACTCTGCGGAGACCGCGTTTGCGGAGCCAGTCATCGTCAACTGGCCCGCCAAAGTGAGTGTGCGGCTGGCGAGCCGGTTGCCTACATTCACGGCACTGTTGTCCAGGCTCAACAATGCCCCGGGCTGGACGGTGACGGCGCCCGTTCCCCCCATGGAGCCAGCGGCCGAGAGGAGGAAGCTGCCCGCGTTGAGGGTGAAGGCCCCGGCGGAACTCGTGCCGGTGAAGGTGAAGGCTCCCGCTCCCAGCTTTACGAGGTTCAAGCTGCTCACATAACCCGTTGCCTCATTAAAGCGGGCAAACGTTCCGGAAAAGGTGGTGTTCGTATTATCGGTGCCAAAGGTAAGCGAAGCCGCGGTGGCAGAGGAGTTGGTGACAATCCCCGAGCCGGCGAGGCTGGCGATGACGCCACTAAACCCGTTTAAGTTGAGGCGGGAGGAGCCGGCGTTGAGGACTAATGCGGAAACCGGTGATGAGGCGTTAGCCGCACCAAACTGCAGGGTGCTTCCGGCGTTCACGTTGGTCGTTCCTGAGTAGGCGTTCGCCAAGCTTAACTGGAGGACGCCGCCGCCATTCAAAGTCAGGCCGTTGGTTCCGCGCACGCCCCCGGCAACGTTGAGTGTGGCCACTAAAGGAGCCACGGTTTGCCCCGCGATTTGAATGGGCGTGACATTGAACACCCCGTTGGAGGTGCCGAAGTCGATCACGCTGGCGGCCGAGATCATGCTTGGGAAAGCGAGGTTGGAGGAATCCGCCGTGATGGAAGAGACAAGGAGAATACTGCCCGTGTTAAGGGTCGGTGCGCTGCCGCCGCCATTACTATTGAAGGCGATCCCCGCAAGAGTGTTCCCACCAAACAGCGTGAGCGTGGCCGTCCCGTTGAGGGTGACCGTATTGCCCGCCGCAATCTGCCCGGCGCTGTTGGTCATGGTGACGGTGGAGCCATTGAGCGTGAGGCCGCCCACCGGCACCACGGCGAGACCGCCGGTGTTGTTGAGGGCGAGCGTGACGTTATTGAGCACGGTGCCTCCAGTGTAACTATTGGACGGGCTCCCCAGGTTATAACTGGAACCGGCGCCGGAAAGCACCAGTTGAAGAGAGCCGCCGGCGGGGTTGTCGATAATCCGGGAGTTGATGGCAAGCGTGCTCTGGTTGTTGTAGATGTAAAGGGGGACGGAGCCCGCCGTGCCGCCCGCCGTGAGCCAGCCGTTGTCTGCGGAGGCACCGATCTGGGAGGCAAAGTTGCCGCTGCGCAGGAGGCCTCCTGAGGCAAGGTTGAGAGTGTCGGTGTTGCTGGCGAAGGTGAGGCTGCCTGCCGCTGTAGAGACTAAGTTTAAGGAGTTTAACGCAAGGGTTCCCGCCGGCAGAATCTGCGTGCCTGTCCACCCTGTGACCTTGGCATTGCTGGTGCCGGAGGAAAGTAGCCCGGTGCCGGAAGCCACCGTCTGGGTGTAACCCGCAAAACCCGCCGCCGTGCTGCTCAACGCTCCGAGCCCGCCGGAAATGGTCCCCGCGTTGTTGGTATAAGGGATGTAACTGGCGAAATCCGCGCCTCCCACGGTGGCCCAGGGTAGGATATTGTTAACCAGCGTGGGTGCGGAAGTGATTTGGATACGGGGGTTGTTTCCGCCGAAAGCCAGAGTGCCGGATCCCACGAGGACATTCAGCGCGGCGCCAGTGGCCTGGCTCAGACTGGAAAGAGTCAGATCGAGGGAGTTCACGCCGGTGCCGCCCGGCGTGACGGTGAGGGTCGAAAGACCGGAGGCGAGGGACACGGCTCCCAGGGTTTCGGTGGACGCCATTTGAGCGCGCCCCGTCACAATCAAATTGCCGCCGTTCAAACTCAGCGGCGCCGTATTGGAAACGCGGTCTGCGCTATCGTTGAGGCCCGTGTTGTCCAGCATCAGGGAGGCGAAATTCAGGGTGATAGACCCCGTTCCAAGCAGAACGCCCGCGTCCTTGAGGATGACACTGCCTCCATTGATGAAGGTGGCACCTCCATAATTGGCGGGGGCAAGCAAGGTGAGCACACCGGCGCCGGACTTGGCAAAGTTCAAAGAGGCCCCTGAGATGGCGCCGGCAAAGGCAGAACTCGTAGCGGTGGAGCTCACGAAATTCCCACCACCCGTGCTCGAGAAAATGGAGCCGCCGCCGACCCCGGCGCCGCTTGTAGCACCCTGGCTGCTGAGAGCGCCGACCAAAAGCACGTTTCCATTGAGGTCCACCGCGCCGCCGGATCCGTTGACCCCTCCGGCGTTGAGGACTAGGTTGGGAATCGTTGTCGTGATGCCAAGCGCGTTGCCCGAGGCCATCCGCAGGGTGCCTTCATTGACGGTGACGGTTCCGGTGAAGGAGTTGGCGGAGAATCCTGAGTACGCCGGAGTGATGGAGCCGCCCAGTTCGACGGTGCCCGCGCCCGCCTTGGTGAGGCCCCCGCTAAACGCTCCCGCGATCACGCTGGTGATGGTCTGGATGGAGGTGGTGCTGGTCGGGGTGAATAACCAAAGGGAGCTTGTGCCCGAGGTCAAAACGCCACCGCTGATCCCTGCGTTGCCCGTCTGGAGGAGCACCCCGCCGCTGGCGACGGTCAGCGTTTGCATGGGAGCCATCGTCACGGAGCCGGCGGCGGCAAGATTCAGGGAGTTGATCGTGGTCGCCGACACGACGACCGTTCCTGCGGACAGCACCACGTTACTTCCGGAAGACAGAAGCGTGGTGTATTCCGAGGCGGCAAGCGGGCGGAACCCTGCTCCCGCCGTTCCAGAAAAACCAGCCGCACTGTTGACTGTGGCAAAGGAGGAACCGAATCCCGTGGCCGTGTTGTCAATAATGGCCCACGGCAGGATGCCCTTGGTGCCGGTGCCGGTGGCGCCCGTCCCCGCGCCCAGGAATGTGACGGCCGCCGTGCTGATGAAAGTCGCTGTTCCTGCAGTGAGCGTGCCGGAGCCGAGATTAGTGCCGCGCAACAGAAGGGAGGCCCCCGTGGCGGGAGCGGCCACGGAGGCGACGGTGAGATTGTCCTGCCCCGTGCCGGAGGTGGAGAGGGTGATGACGCTGTTTCCAGAAGTCAGGCTCAACGCGCCCAGGGATTCAGAGGAGGTGGCGTTGGCCGAACCCGTCAGAGACAAAACGCCGGACAGGGTAAGCGCCCTGGTGGACAAACGGTTGATCTGATTGAAGGCGGTATTGTCCAAACTCAACGCCGCGCCGGGCTGGACGGTAAGGGTCGCGCTTGGACCACCCACCAAACCTGAACCAGAGAAGACCGTATTACCGGCATTCAGGGTGAGGTTTCCTGTATAGGAACCGCTGGATGAAAGCATATTGAACTGTCCTCCGCCCATCTTTGTGATGGCGCTCGGGGCTGTTCCGTAAAGGGTTCCATTAAGATTGATAATCCCCGCTGCGTTCAGGGTGAGCGCCTGGGACCCCGCCAAGGAACCCGAAATATTCAGCGTCGCCCCGGCATCCGCCCCGATCATCGTTGCGCTAGCGAGCGTGATGGTTCCCGTGACCGTATCCACTCCGGAGAGGGCTTGCAGGGCGCCGGCCGAATTAATCCCCGTCCCGTTGAGCGTGAGGGGTTCGGCGATCGAAAGCGTGGCGGTTCCACCGGCAAGTTGCAGCGCCGCCCCCGTGGCTGAAACCGTTGTTGCGGCAGCCGTGCCTCCGAGGGCGCTGGCATTGGAGATACGCAGGACGCCCTGTCCAATGGTTGTGACGCCGGTGTAGGTGTTGGACCCGGCCAGCAGCCAGGTGCCCTGTCCGCTTTTGGCAATCGTCCCGGCGCCGGTGGCGATAGTGCCCATGATCGTGCTCAGCCCCGTTCCGGAGCCATCCAAGGTCAGGTTGAAGGCGCCGGAAATGGTGTTGGCGATCGTGAGGGAGCTGGAGGAGTTGTTCGCGAAGGTTTGGTTCGCCGCGAGAACGAGGTTCAACAAGCGCGTCGGGGAAGGAGTGGCATCCCCAAGGACAACGGCTCCGGCCCCGGCCGTCATGGAAATCCCAGACGCGCCCAGGGTCAGCGTCCCGGTGCCTGCGGTCCCGCTGGTGCCACCGAGTAGCGTCACCGTCCCGGCGCCGACGAAATTCAACCCAAGAGCCGTGGTGCCAGAGTTCAGGTACGCCGTGGTGCCTGTCGCTAGGCTAAAGGTCCCCCCGTTCGTCGCGCTGGGTGCCGCCGATGACACCCAGTTGGCGGGGTTTGTCCAAAGCAGGTCGTCGGTCCCGGTCCACGTAGCCGCGCGCACGGGGAACTCCGCCGCAAAAAACGAAAGCAGCGAGAGAAAACTCACAAACCGCGTGAGCCAAGGGGAAATGCGGAACACCTGCTGCGGTCCCTGCTCCCGCCACGCCGTGGCCACCTCGGACTCCCTGACCCCGGCCAGAAAACGCGAAAGGCGGGACGCCTCACCCAGACGCCGGCGGCGCTTGGGGGTCAAACGCGTCACTCGGGAAGAAAAATTCCGACCGTCGGGGAATTTCACGCTTCACCCCCCGTTTTTGAGCGGCCAGGCAGGTTCGTCAGAAAAAATTGCCCGTTTTCGGGGGCTGACTTTTGAGGGAAGCGGTCAAAATTGACAGAGCCAGCGCTGAAGCCTGACGCGGCTAGACGGGACCGCAATATGGCAAGGAAGGCATGCTGCCCGTAATGCATCCCACATGGAAACAGCCATGCGAGCCAGATCCAGGGCAAATCCTGGTAGCTGGCTGCGCGCGAAAAGCAACGGCCGTTGAAGGGGGAATTCATCGAAAGGACGAATGCGAAGGCTTTAGACCTTCGCAGGCCATCTAACAAAGCAACTCCCGTGCCCCCTGTTCGGAGTGCTTAAATATTGCCAAAAAAACACCCCGCCGCCATCCATCCGACACGCCCGGCAACCGCCAATGCAAATATTTCATTAAACCAAAAACTTAACACCAGCCCGCGAGCGTTCCACCGCCCCCAGGACTTTTTATCAAGACGGCCCGGCTGGGCGTCCTCCGTTAGAGTCAATAAGGACTTCTTCAGCCCTTTTTCCGGGAGACCAGCAGCGTCAAAAAAGCGCGCAAGAACCGGGGTCAAGCGGCGGTCTAAAATGAAAAATGAACCTTTTATTATCTTGCGCATAGAGCTTCTTGCAGAAGTGCGGCGGATCGTTTTCTGCCTCGGCGGACGGGGCCCTTTTTTAGGGCAAAGCTTTAGCCGCAGTTAGGGTAGTTCTTAATCTAATGTTCCGTTCTCCCCCAAAGCGAAAGTTGCTATGCACCGGCCTTATTGCCACGGGCCTGCGAATACTTGGGGTCTGGGCCTGCGCCAGCAACGGCGTTGAAGCGGCTGAAACGGTGGCGGCCCCGGTGAGTTTCCTAAATGAAATCATGCCACTGCTCACCAAGGCAGGCTGCAATGCGGGCGCGTGCCACGCCAAACCGGAGGGGCAAAACAACTTTAAGCTCTCCGTCTTCGGATACGACCCGCAGCTGGATTTTAACGAGATTGTGACCGACGGCCGCGGCCGGCGCGTGTTTTTTGCGGCCCCTGAAGAAAGCCTGCTGCTGCAGAAGGCGACGGGCAAGGTGCCGCACGAGGGCGGCAGCCGGTTTGGCGAGGACTCAGAGACTTACAAGAAGGTGCTCGCCTGGCTCCAGCAGGGCGCGCCGTTTGACGGCCCTGAAACGCCGCACCTCACTGGCATCGCCGTGTCTCCCAAACAGTTGGTGCTCGAGCCTGGGGGCAGCGCGGCGATCAAGGTGACGGCCTCTTTTAGCGATGGCAGCCACAAAGACGTCTCGGCGCTGACGGTTTACACGTCCAACGACAAGGAGCTGGTGGCCGTCAGCGAGTTGGGCGTTTTGAAGGCGGGCAACACGAGGGGCGAGGCGGTGGTGGTGGCCAACTACATGGGGGTGGTGGATGTCGTGCGGCCCGTGATTCCGCCCGCCAAGCGCCTGGCGGCCGGCGATTTCAAGGACTTCCCGGTCCAGACCGAGCCCGACCGCCTCGTTTACAAACGCCTGGAAGCCCTCGGCATTTTGCCCTCCGCGCTGTGTTCGGACGCCGAATTCATCCGCCGCAGCGCCCTGGACTCGGTCGGGCGCCTGCCCACGGCCGAAGAGGCGGCCGCGTTTCTGGCGGATCCTGCGCCGGACAAACGCTCCAAATGGCTTGCGAAAATCCTGGCCGACCCCAATTACGCGGACCACTGGGCCGTCAAATGGGGGGATCTCGTGCGGCCGAACCCCTCGCGCGTGGGGGTCAAACCGGTCTACCTTCTGGACCTCTGGCTGCGGGACGCGTTCCGGCGCAACGTGCCCTATGACAGCCTTGTGCGCGAACTGCTGACGGCCCAGGGCAGCTCGCACCAGAGCGGACCCGTCGCCATCGCGCGCGACAAACGGGATCCGGTGGACGCCAGTGGTTTTGTGAGCCAGATCTTTCTGGGCGTGCGCATGGAGTGCGCCAAATGCCACCATCACCCCAGCGAGAAGTGGACGCAGGAGGATTACTTCCAGTTGGCGGCATTTTTCGGCAAAATGCGCTCCCGCGGACAGGGTATCTCCGCCCCCATTTCAGGGGAGGCGGAAATGTGGTGGTACGACCCAGCAGGCAAAGGGGTGACGCACCCGATCACCGAGGCGGTCATGACGCCGAAAGCACCCGACGGCCCGGAACTTCCGTACACCGCGGGAGTTGATCCCCGCAAGCAACTTGTGGACTGGATGGTGCGGCCGGAGAACCCGTTTTTTGCGAGGGCGCTGGTGAACCGGGTGTGGGGGGAGTTTTTGGGGAAGGGCATCGTGGAGCCGGTCGACGACTTCCGGGCCTCCAACCCGCCCTCCAATCCGGAGCTTCTGGACTGGCTGGCGGCGGACTTCACGGCCCACCACTACGACCTCAAGCACCTGATGCGCACCATCATGGAAACAGCGGCCTACCAGCGCAGCAGCCTTCCAAACGCCACCAACCTGGCCGACCAACGCAACTTCGCCCACGCCCTGCGCAGGCGCCTGCCCGCGGAAGTGCTGCTGGACGCGGTGGGGGATTTGACGGGCAGCCGGGACACCTTGGGCGGCCTGCCCGCGAGCTCCCGCGCCGTGCAGACGTGGAACCACAAGCTGGGCTCGGACTTTATGGACGCCTTTGGTCGGCCCAACGCCAGCCTGGAGTGCCCTTGCGAGAGGGAACGCAAGCCGACGGTAGTGCAGTCGCTGCACCTCATGAATTCGCCCACCTTGCAGACCAAACTCACCTCGCCCAAGAGTCGCGTGGCTGCGTGGGTGGCCTCCAGCAAGGCTCCCGCGGAGGTGGTTCGAGAAATCTACCTGGCGGCGTACGCGCGCCCGCCCGAGGCTGCGGAGCAGGAAGCCGCTCTGGCACACCTGAGCCGGGAGGGGGCTTCGAAACCCGAGGCGGTGCAGGATCTCGTCTGGGCGCTGGTCAACACCGCGGAATTCGTTTTTAACCACTAATGCCATGAACACCTCCCTAAACTGCAACGGCATCGGCCGCCGTAATTTCCTACAGCTCGGCTTTGGAGCCTTGGGCGGGCTGGGTTTCACGGAACTGTTGCAGCGCCGGGCCGAGGCGGCCAAGGCCAAGTCCGGTGCGACAAGCAACGTCAACTGCATCCTCATTTGGCTGGACGGTGGACCTTCCCATTACGAAACCTTCGACCCGAAGCCGGAGGCGCCGGCGGACATCCGGGGCGAGTTTAAATCCATTCAAACCGCCATTCCTGGCGTGCATTTCAGCGAGACGCTCCCAACTCTCGCCAAAATCGCGGACAAGTTCGCCGTCGTCCGCTCCATCTGCCACAAGGACCCCAACCACGGCGGCGGCAACCATTATTTGATGACCGGTTCACCCACGCCCGTGCCGGTGGGTTGCGGCGCGTTTGTGAGCTTCCATCCCTCGCTGGGCTCCATGGTCTCGCACGAGCGCGGCGTGCGCAACGGGCTGCCTGCTTACGTGAGCCTCCCGTCCATGGCGCGCTCCGGCGGCCCGAATTTTCTGGGCGCCCAGCACTCTCCCTTCGTCATTTCAGGCGATCCAAGTCAGGCGTCTTTCCGCGTGCGGGACGTCACACTTCCCGCCGACATTAGCGAAGGCCGGGCGCAATCCCGCAACTCCCTTCTCACGTCTTTGGACCGCATGAAACGCATCCAGGAAGCCGCAGCGGAAGACCCCGTCCTCGGCTTTGACCAGTCTTACAAACAGGGCTTTAATCTTTTGGGCTCCAAGGAAGCGCAGGCCGCTTTCGACCTTTCAAAAGAGCCGGAGGCCATCCGCAAGTTATACGGCGAAACAGACTTCGGCCAGCGCCTTTTGCTCGCACGCAGGCTCACCGAGGTGGGCGTCTCCTTCACGGTCGCCTACTGGGGCGGATGGGACCACCACCGCACCCTCTTCAAAACTTTCCGCGACGGGTACGGACAAAAACTCGATCAGGGCCTCAGCGGACTCATCATCGACCTGGAGCAACGCGGCATGCTCGACTCCACTTTGGTGGTGTGTTTGGGAGAGTTCGGACGCACGCCCAAAGTCAACAAAGACGGCGGACGCGACCACTGGCCCGGCGCTATGTCCGTCTTTATGGCGGGGGCTGGCATTCCCGGCGGGGCGATCATCGGATCGACGGATCCGAAGGGTTACTACGCCTCGGACAACATCTATTCGCCGGAGGATTTTGCCGTGTCGCTGTACTCCAAACTGGGCATCGACCCTCACCAGGTTTTGCACACCACCTCGGGCCGGCCCGTGCAGTTGGTCAACGGCGGCCGCCAGATCAAAGAGCTCTTTGTATGAGCCCTGGGGCAGCGGTGGGACGGCGGCGTGTATTGAGCGGTGCGGCGGGTTTGCTTTTAATGCATAGCGCTTTTGCGATGGCGGCCCCGCCCACGCTTACCGGTGTGACCCCGTTTGCGGGGAACCCGGGCACCAGCTTTCCCGTGAAGTTCGCCGGCAAACTGGAGGGCGAGGCGAGGCAGGTCTGGAGCGATGATTCAGGGCTCGTTTTCACACTCCCAGACGCCTCCGGCAGCGCCACGGCGACGATCGCCGCCGGCGCCCTGCCGGGGATCCGCCTCGTGCGGTTCGTGAACGCCGAGGGGGCGACGCTTCCCCTCCGTTTCGCCGTGGGCCCGCTGCCGTTGGTGGAGGAAAAGGAACCCAATGACGAACTCACTGCACCCCAGACGATTCCAAAGCTTCCCGCCTGGATTCAGGGCAAACTCGAAAAGGCCGGCGACGTCGACGGCTATGCGCTCTCCTTGAAAAAGGGGTCGCCGCTTTTCCTCAAGGTGGACGGCTATTCGCTGGGGTCGCCGGTGGATTTGATCCTCCACGTCCTCGACTCCAAAGGTGGCAAGGTGGCCACCTTCAGCGACGGTCGCAACCTCGATCCCGAAGGGGTCTTCCTCCCGCCTGAAGACGGCGTCTACATCCTCCAGATCGCGGGATTTGGACATCCCCCGGTGGCGGACGTGAATTTCACCGGGTCCGCGGCGTGTGTATACCAGATTGCGGCAACGCTGGGACCGACGGTGAATCGAGTTTTCCCAGCGGCAGTTCCCGCAGTGGGAAAAGGAAGCGTGGAACTGCGCGGGGCGGCTGCAACGGCGGAGGCGGCCCCGGCCCGTTTGGAGGTCACAGCGGCCCAGTTGAGCGGGCCTGGCGAAGTGGCGACGCTTTTTCCAAAGAGTGCGAACGCCCCCATTCCCGTCGTCCGTGCACGCCACCCGATTTCTACACCTCCCATCGCGACGGTGGAGACACCGGCCATCGTAACGGCGCCAGCGCTGGTCGGGGGAAGCCTCGAAAAAGCGGGTGCCGTGGCGGCGTACAAGGTTGCGATGAAAAAGGGGGATCGTCTGACGGCGCGCTTCTGGTCGCGCAGCCTGGGCTTGGGCATCGAGGGGGATTTGGTAGTGCAGGGCCCGACGGCACAGCAGGTCGCAGCCAACGCAAATCCCTCCGACATCACCACCGAACCGAACGTCACATGGACGGCGACGGTAGATGGCGAATATACACTTTTAGTGCGGGATCTTTTCCAACGCGGCGGCGCAGGGTGCGAATTTGTGGTGGAGATCGCGGCGCCGGTCCCGACATTTACGGTTGATTTAGTGGAGGGCAAACCTGTCCGTGTCGATACTGGGAAGACGTTGGCAATCAAGTTGAAGGCTGCGTTCACAAACGGCTGGAAGGAGCCCCTTGTCCTGCGTGTTGGCGGTTTGCCGGAGGGTGTGTTCGCGCCGGAAGTCGCGGTCCCGGAAAAAGGGGGCGATTTTGAAGTGACGCTTCATTCCGCATCCAACGCGCCTTCCGCAACCGCTCCGGCAAGCCTCTCGGTTTGGACCAAGGCAACACCCCCGGTTTTTGTGGGGATGGCCTACTCCTTGCGCGCCGAACTCAAGCGCGGCGATTCTGCTTCCGACGTGGCACGCGACCTTTGGGTGACCGTTGGTCCGGCGGCCGCCGCACCGGCACCGGCACCTGCCAAAAAGAAATAGCACCGTATGCGGCTCCCTCTTTTATTTCTGCTCCCAGCGCTCCTGAGTTTCTTCAGCGGAGGCGCGCCCGCGCAAACACCAACACCAGCAGCCACGCCAGCAGCCACGCCAGCACCAGCGGCCACGCAAACACATCCGACAGCGGCCGCCGCCTTGGAGGTTCTGCGCGACGAGTGTGTCGCCTGCCACCGGACGGGCAAGAACAAGGGCGGGCTCAAACTTGGTACGGAGCTTGGCCTCAAGGCGGGCGGGGAATCAGGCCCGGTGCTGGTGCCAGGGAAGGCCACAGAGAGCCTCCTTTATTCGGTGCTATCCAAGGAAGGCGACCCACATATGCCGCCCAAAAAACAGCTCTCCGAGCCACAAATCGCGGCAGTGCGCGCCTGGCTGGAAGCGGGGGCTCCGTGGGATGCGGCCGTCATGAACCGCCCTCCCCGCGGCAAACCGGTGAAACTCAGGCCCCTGCCTTCCATCGTGAAACCGGTGTTTGCTCTCGCCTTTTCTCCCGACGGCTCAACGCTGGCGGTGGCTCGCGGCAGTGCCGTCGAGTTGCACGATGCCACCGCAGAACGGTTTCCCCTCAAAAGTACCATCGCTGCGGAAGTGGACACCGTGGCGTCCCTACTCTGGTCCACCGATGGCAAAACTCTCGTCACAGGCGGCTTCCGCCAGATCAGGTTCTGGAATGCCGCCGATGGCAGCGCCGCAGGAGCCATCACCGAAGGCCTCAGCGGAGACGTCACTGCACTGTGTACAAACGGCGGAACCCTCTGGGCGGCTGATTCTCTGGCCAGCCGGGGCGGGTTCATCCACCGGATCGCCTCGGCGGAACGCAAAATTCTCCAAACTTGGAAGGCCCACGAAGACTCCATCTACGGCCTCGCACTTTCCAAAGACGGCGTCTGGCTGGCCAGCGCCGGGGCGGACCGTCTCATGCGCCGCTGGGAGCCGCTCTCGGGCGCCCTGAAAGGCACGTACGAGGGCCACACGAACCAGGTTCTGAGCGTCGCTTTTGACCCGCTCAATCCACGCCTTGCCACCACGGGGGCCGACCGTGAAATCAAAATCTGGGACCGGGACAGCCGCGAACAGGACGCCGTGCTAGGGGATAAAAAACAGGTGACCTCCGCCCTGCATTGGTCAGCCGACGGCAGCCGTTTGGCGACCGTCACCGACCGGGGCGGCGGCTCCGTCTTTTCGGCAATTCAAAAACACACGGGCGAGCAACGCTCGGATACCGCAAAAATCCAGAAGCTCGACAAGGTCACCGCCGTCCTCCAATGCGTGAGCTCCAACAAGGACGGCACACGCATCGCGGCGGGCGCTGCAGACGGAAGAGTTTTTATCTGGAACGGGACGGACGGCAAGCTGGTGCCTTTCGAGTAAACCGTTTGAGAGACGCCAGCAACTCAGGCCCGGCCGCCAAAAAAAACGTGCGCCCCGGGAGCAGATCCCAAGGCGCACGTCATCGGTCTGAAAACAGCGCTTTTAGTATTCGCGCTTGGTTTTGATACCGGGCTCCGGCACGGGATAGAGGCCGTTGGCGTTGGCCTGGACGGGGGCGGGCGAGTCCATCGTGAATTTGTCCGCATCGGGAGCGTACTCGTGCTCGTGGTTGAGCATTTCGTCGAGGGTAACCTCCTGGGCAGTGTGGGTAGCGTAACGGCCCATTGACGTGACCAGACTGGCCATCACGCCACGTTCCACTTCGTTGTAGGGGGTATTGTTGCGGATCGCCGCGGTAAGGTCCTGCCACTCGTTGAAATAGGGATCATCGGCGATTTTCGGATCGGGCGACGTCCACAGCATGTTTTCCTTCACGGGCGACTGGCCCTTGTAGGTGCTGGAGGGGCGGCCACAGTCGCCGTTCTTGGAGACAACCGCCATCCCTTTGCTGCCGTGTGCATAACTGGAGTAAAGCGGGACCGCACCGTTCATGCAGCGGCCGTCCATAAACAACTTCGCACCGTCCTGGAATGTGTATTCGACCGAGTACGAGTCGAAATTCTGGTCGACGTAGGTCTTCCCTCCGGGGGCGATGCGCGAGGTGCGCCCGCCCACGCCCTGGCACTTCACGGGCCATGCATTTTTGAGCCAGCAAAGGTGGTCCACGTGATGGACATAAAAGTCGCTGAAGCCGCCGCCGCTAGCCCATAAGAAGCTGTGAAAACGCGAAATCTGCCAGAGCAGTTCACTGGGCTGGCCGGGCCAGGGCTCCGAAAAGGCGGACCCAATAACACCCTGCATCCGGTAGCCCCGCATGAAATTGATATCACCGATTTCACCGTCCTGAATGCGAGCGTGAAGCTCCTGCATCGCATGACTGTGGCGCGACATCAAACCGACACCCACCTTCAGATTTTTAGCCGAGGCCTGTTTGGCAAGATCCAGCATGCGGCGGGAGGTCGGGCCGTCCGCAGTCAGCGGCTTTTCCATGAAAACATTGAGACCCTTTTCAATCGCGTATTTGAAATGAACCCAGCGGAAAGCCAGCGGCGTCGTGAAAATCGCAATATCACCAGGACGAAGCGCGTCCATTGCGTGTTTGTAGCCATCGAAGCCGATGAACTTGCGATCTCCCACGTCCACCTGGCTCTCAAATTTGGCGCTGAGGGATTTGAAGCTGTTGTCGAGCTTTTGCTGAAAGACATCGGCCATGGCGACGAGTTTCGGGGAGCCGATCTGCGCCATCGCGTTGACTGCGGCGCCTGTACCGCGGCCACCGCAGCCGATGAGGGCGATGCGGAGTTGGTCACTGCCTTGAGCGTGTACGTAGGGGATCGAAATTCCAGCCAGAGCGGAGGCACCCAGGGTGAGGCCGGAAGCTCTGACAAAATCACGACGTGTGAGGGGAGATAGTTCTGAGGTGGAGTCCATTTCCCATGCTTTCCCCGTCCCCAATCGACTGTCAATGACACACCTCTCTTTTTCAAAGAGATTCGGCGCACCCGTAAAATGTGCCTAAGTTTTTTATCTGCCCGCCAACCGCACTCGCAGCCTTGCGGCAGTGCGGGCTTATTCCACCACTTCCACCCGAATCCCCGCGCTGAGGGAATCCGGCGGGTTGATGACGACACGCGATTCAAGCGTGACCCCCTCCACCAATTCCACCGAGCTGCCAAAGTCCCTTCCAAGGGTCACCTTCACGAATGCGACCACACCGCCTGCGTCAACCAGAGCCACTTGGGCGCCTTCAGAGCGGAAAATAAGCGTGTTAGCCGCCACCGTCAGGGGTGCCTCCGCCTGGGCGCCTGGCAAAAGCACCTGCGCGTAACTGCCCGCCAAAAGCTCTCCCCCGGTGTTGTCTACTTCCAGTTCCGTCAAAAGGGTGCGCGAACCAGGGTCGATCGAACCGGCGGTGCGCACAATCCTGGCCTTGAACCGCTGCCCGTGTAGCTCAGGCAGAACGATCTCCGCTTCCTGTCCGGTTTTGACGCTGCGCGCGTAAGCCTGCGGAATGCGGACGAAAAGCCGCAACCGTTTGGTTTCAGACAAGCGGAACAACTCCTTGGAGCCTCCAGCTTCCACCAGTTGGCCGACATCGAGACGGCGAGCTGTAATGGTCCCGGCAAACGGGGCCGTGATCGTGGCGAATTTTCCGATTTGTTGCAGCCTCTGAACCTCCGCACGGGCCGCGTCCACCGCAGCCGACTTGAGCTGCAAATCCGCCAGTTTTTCATCTGTTTCCTGCTTGGAGGCCGTGCGCGCTTGCAACAATTCCTCCCACCGGTGGGCGGTTGTGGCCGCGAGATGTTTGCCCGCTTCGGCGAGTGCCAACTGCGCCTCGGCGCGGGCGCTCTCCCGCTGAAGCTCCGGCGTGTCTAGTTCTGCAAGAACCTGTCCTGCCACGACTTGGTCGCCCATGTCTACACTCCAGCTGCGGACGTAGCCCGGCACGCGTGCAAGAATCGACGCTTCGGTAGCCGGCTTCAGTTCTCCCGAAAGGGAAAGGACAGCCGCGGCCGGTGCGGAAAGCGGCTTTGCCACTTTCACCCGAACGACAGCCAAATCCCGCGTGTCCGCGAGCACGACCTCTCGCTGTTTGAACTTGGGCAGCAGGCCCAAATAAAAGGCTCCAATGCCCAACGCAGAGACCAACAGCAAAAGGCTGTAAAATCCGAGCCCGGAGGTTTCCTGGAGCTCTGCGTTTGGAGTGTGTTCTTTAGCGGCTTGCACAATATTTGGTAGTAAGACAACCCGCGGGACGCTCAAAAATTGCGCCTTTTTTCAAAGCCTTCCCTAAATACGACAGCCATCCAGTGATCCAGCCCGGGGCATTGACGCTAGGGCTCCTCACTGGTTGGATCAAGGCACATGCTTCGACTGGCGCTTAAAATGCTGTTTGGCGACCGCGCAAAATACGCAATGCTGGTCTGCGGACTGAGCTTCTGCGCCCTCCTCATGTCGCAGCAAACCTCAGTCTTCTGCGGGCTCCTTCTTTGGACCACGGCGACGGTGCGAAACATCCGCGTCCCGATTTGGGTGGCGGATTCCAAAGTCGAGCAAGTCAACGAAGTGGTCCCGATGCGCGAAGTGGAAGTGCAGCGCGTGCGTTCCGTGGTTGGTGTAGAGTGGGCGGTACCCCTTTTCTGGAACATCCTCCAGGCACGGCTCCCGGACGGAACCTTTCAGGGCGTGCAGCTGACGGGGCTCGATAGCGCCAGCCTTGTGGGGCGCCCCGCAAAGATGCGTGAGGGGCGGATCGAAGATCTACGCCTCCCCAACGCAGTCATTGTTGACCAGGTGGCGCTTGAAAAATTCAGGAAGCGGGGTATCAGCCTCAAGGTCGGGGCTGTTTTCGAAATCAATGACAAGGAAGCCCGCGTGGTGGGCATCTGTGAAACCGAGCGTTCTTTTTTGGGGCAGCCCTACGTGTTCACCACCTACTCGCGAGCCCTCGAATATGCCCCTCTTCAGCGCAAACTTCTTTCCTTTATTCTCGTCCAGCCCAAGCCCGGCGTGCCCGTCCCAGAGCTTTTGCGGCGCATTTCCGCGCTGAGTGGGTTGCGCGCCTTCAGTTCGGATCAAGTCGCCTGGGACACGCTCGTCTGGTACATCCGCAACACAGGCATCCCCATATCCTTCGGTACGGTCGTGCTCCTCGGTATCGTTGTCGGAATAGCCATTGCAGGGCAGACCTTCTACCTCTTCGTCCATGAAAACATGCGCTACCTTGCCGCGCTCAAAGCCATGGGCGCCAGTTTCGGTGTACTCGCCCAAATGGTCGTTCTCCAAGCCTTCACCGTGGGATTCATTGGGTACGGTCTGGGCGTCGGCCTGGCTGCGCTGTTTGGGAACGCGGTCCTCCAAAAAGGACAGCCCCCTTTCTACATGCCGTGGCAGATTCTGGCATTCACCGGCGTGGTGATCGTCTTCATCTGTCTTTTGTCCGCGTTGGTCGGCCTGATTAAAATCGCGCGCACCGAGGCGGCGATGGTCTTCAAATGAGTGCGCCTCCTGTTCCGGATTTCGCGGTCAAAACGGCTGGCCTCGGCAAGACCTACAGCAACGGGGACTCTGTAGTCCACGCCCTCAAGAGCGTCGATTTTGAGGCTCGTTGCGGCGAGCTTCTCATGATTGTAGGACCTTCGGGCTGTGGTAAAACCACCCTGCTCAGCGTCATCTGCGGCACGCTGCACTACAACGCCGGCGCCGTCACCGTTTTCGGCCAGGACCTCTCCAAACTTAGCCAGGGAAAGCTGACGGCCTTTCGCGGGAAAAACGTTGGTTTCGTCTTTCAGCAATTTAATCTAATCCCCACGTGGACCGCGTTGGAAAACGTAACCGTTCCAATGCTTCTGAATGGCAGTTCACGCTCCGAGGCCGAAAAAGCCGCCGCCGCTCTGTTGAAAGAAGTGGGGATTGGCGAGAAGCTGCAGGCCTTACCCACCCAGCTTTCCGGCGGCCAGCAACAACGCGTGGCAATCGCCCGCGCGCTCGTACACGAGCCGCGGCTGCTTATTTGTGACGAACCTACGGCGGCGCTTGATGCCGCCTCCGGTAGACGCGTTTTGGAGCTGCTCAAAGAACGCGCCTGCCGACCAGACCGCTGCGTGATTGTCGTCACCCACGACAGCCGGATTTTTTCTTTTGCCGACCGCATCGCAGAAATGGAGGATGGCCACATCAAAGCGGTGCATGGTCCTGATGCATGCCAATCCCTTTATGTTTAAGCGTGTTTCGTTCTTCATAGCGCTCGCTGGCATTGGCCTCGCTGCCAACCTCGTGCGCAAACAAAATGTAGTGGAGCCTCCGGTTCCTCCGCTGGCGGAACCGGCCTCCGCGCCGTATGCCGACTCGATCGGGGCGCGAGGCATCGTCGAAGGGATCGAGGAAAATGTGCGGATCGCGCCAGCCATTGCAGGGCTTGTGGCATCTGTAAAAGTGAAAGTGGGCGACGGGGTTTCCGCAGGGGACGTGCTCTTCGAACAGGACACCCGGGATGCGGAAGCCTTGATTGGAGTGCAGGAGGCGAACGTCCTGGCAATTCAAGCGTCCATCACGGAAGCGGACATCGCCCTAGCCGATAAGCAGGACCAGTGGAACCGCGTCGTCCAACTGGGAGAAAACCGGGTTGTGAGCATTGATGAAAAACAACGAACCCAATTCGCCCTGCGCGCGGCGGCCAGCCGCGTGGAGTCCCGCAAAAGCGAACTTGCCGCAGCACGCGCGCAACTGACCCGGGCCGGGGTTCAGCGAGATCTTCTTCTTATCCGCGCTCCGAGAAGCGGCACGGTTCTTCAGGTCAATATCCACGCCGGTGAATACGCCGTTCCCAGCGCCGCCGAGGTAAGCCTGCTTCTGGGGCGCACGGACAGCTTCCAACTGCGGACCGACGTGGACGAAGACAACGCTCCGCGGGTCAAGGCGGGCTGCGAAGGGGTTGCTTTTATCAAGGGCTCCCGCCACGCCCCGATCCCTCTGCGGTTCGTTCGGATCGAACCTTACATTTTACCAAAACGCTCTTTGACCGGAGAAAGCGGAGAGCGCGTCGATACCCGGGTGCTACAGGTCATCTTCCAGTTCGAACGTGGCAACGTTCCCGTCTACGCCGGCCAACAAATGGACGTTTATTTAAACGCCAAATAGGCGCGTACCGCCTTTTATCGAGACGCCTGCAATTTCGCCCCCGCACCAAAAACGACGCTGCGCAGGCGGGCGGGCTGAGCCGGAATTTCCTCCGTCCAAAACACGCGGAACCCATCTTGAACCGCCACCACCCGGGGATGCGCTGCAGGAGCCTCCGGAGCCGACAAGCGGACCGGCGCCTCCCACGTCGAACCACCGTCCGAGGATAGGGCGCCCCATGTTTCGGGGGCCACGGCTGCCATCGTATCCCACACCGCCACCAAACGGCCGCCGGCGTGGACCGCAAGGGCGGGATGCCAGGCAAGCGGTACATTCATTTTGTGCGGCTTCGTCCAAGTGCCGCCCCCGTCCTCAGAGCGCAGATGGTAGAGCCCCGAAGCTCCCGCCGCACCCGTCCAAACGGCCGCATGCAACTGGTCCCCGGAGGCGGTGGGGCGGCGCACCAGAGCGCCTCCCACATGGGGACAGGCGTTGAACTGCCATTGAAAGTCGCCCACAGGCACCGGCGTGTTCCAGCCCTCGCCGCCGCGGGAGGTCACCACCTTCATATCGCGCGGGGAACGGTCCCGAAACAAGATCGCAACGCCGCCATTGGAGAGTGGCGCGATGGAGTTCCAGCAACACTCGCATGTTTTTGGCGCCGCCGTGTGGTTGGCTTCCCAGTGCTGGCCTCCGTCCTTCGAATAGGAATAACGCAAGCCGCGTTCGCCATCCCGTTTATCGAGCCAGGCGAGGTGGAACCGGCCGGTTGCGTCCGAATTCAAAGCGAGGAAATTATGGCCGTCGGTGAGCCCGTCGTCCGCGGGGTTTGCGGCGGGTTTCCAGTGGGCTCCACGATCCGCGGAGGTGACCACTGTGATCGGCCCGCTACCCCAGGAGTCGGTGCCTGCGCTAGTCCATGCGGCGACCACGTTGTCTCCATGCGCCGCGATGCGTGCGTCCGAGCCGCGGTGCAGGCCGTGGGGCGGCGAGGCGAGGCTACCCACTGGCACCGGCGTAGACCACGTTTCACCTCCGTCCATGGATGTGGAATGACTCAGAACGGGGATTGCCGCGGGATCCGCTGACTCACCCAAAAGCATGTGCAGACGGTTGCCATCTGCGATCACCTCCAAAGAACGCACGCCCTGGACCTCCGGCTTTTTAGCGTTCCCCTGTTTTGGAGGGAGAGCATAGACACTCCCTGAAACACCCACGATCCAGACAACACCGGCAAGCATTCGTCCAAAGAAAATGTTAAGCATATTTTGAAGGTTTCCCTGTTTTGTTTGTTTGCCGCTTAAAGCTCCAGCCTCGCCTATTGAACTTCTTTCGCAGCCAGCAACTCCCCAAACCCGAGTGTTTTCCCTTTTGAAAATGCGAGCCGCGCCTCACCCTTGTTCCAAACGAGCCGGCACTCCGGAACACTCGGCCGACCCTCCAGCAAAACGCCCTTCAGGATCCACTCTCCCGGCGAGCGCACCACGGCCTCGTCCGCCATCAGACGCGGCACGGGATCGCCAGGCGCAAAAAAAGCGACCCGTTGCATTTGGACGCGAGTTGTTTTTGCAAGCGCCTGAACGGCCGCTGGAATTTCATCGAGTGCCGCCGCGTGAATTCGTTCAAA
Source organism: Chthoniobacteraceae bacterium (assembly GCA_947479475.1). Classification (GTDB taxonomy): domain Bacteria; phylum Verrucomicrobiota; class Verrucomicrobiia; order Chthoniobacterales; family Chthoniobacteraceae; genus Chth-196. The sequence continues at coordinate 16,439 of CANJZW010000026.1, read as the reverse complement.
GCGCACGGAAATGCCTCGGACAATGGGAAGCACCGCCTTTGGAAGCCGCAGAAGCCGTCCTTTTTTTTCCGGATGCACAACCTCTTCGACGGCCACCTGGGCGGCGGCTCCCTGCTCGGCAATCCTGCCGATGTCAAAATTGTACCCGGGCTCTGTGCCCTGGCCAAAGCCGTGGGTGAGAGGGAAGACAACGAGGCAGGCGCTCACACACAGCGCGCGGGTGCAACGCCGAATCATCTCACCGACGCGGCCGATGGCGGGCGGCGCGGCGTGCACACGGATGTCACTTTCCGCGTCGATGACACCTGTCTTCATTGCGTCGGCTTCCCCTTCAACTGTTCGCCCCAACCAAGGACTCTCGCCTTGGCCCCAGCGGCCTCGGCCTCGGGAATCTGCCCGTTCCGTACATAAAAGAGGGAGAGACTCGACCAGGCAAGCTGGTCTTTGGGATGCAGTTCCACCGCCCGTAAACCGGCGGCGATGGCCTCGGGAAAGTGGCCCGTTTTCATTTGGGCCATGCCAAGAGCGTGCCACGCCTCGAAAAAGTCCGGAGCCAATTCGGTGCAGCGGCCGTACTTGATCACCGCCGAATCCAGTTCTCCAAGGGCAAGGTCACCGTTGGCATCGTCGAACAACTCTTCAATGGCGGCGTCCATGCTGTGCTCCAGAGGAAAACGGCAGGCCTCGTTCTAGCGACTCTGGTTCATCTGCAAGCCGGCTGCGGTGCGCTGCCTGTCGATCCATTCGGAAAGCAGGCCGTCGACGCGCTGAGTTTCGAGCATGGGAAGAAGTGTCTCCTTTTGCTTTTCGAGGTCTGCGGGGTCCACGGGTTGGCGCTTCGTCACATAGACGAGGACAGGCCCTGCAGGACCATCAAGCGGCGCACTGATCTGACCTGGCTTGAGTTCTGTCGCGCTGTTTTGAATCAGAGTGGCATCGTCGCCCTTCAGTTTGCTGTCGGAACGTGAAAAAGGTTCCAGCACCTCGGCCTTGAATCCGGTGGCCACGGCTGCCTGCGCGAAGGGTTTTCCCGCCTTAAGGCCTTCTTCGAGCTGCTTGCGCACCTCCGCGGCTTTCAAGGAGAGGGTTTCCCTGACTTTGTCCTGCTTCAAGCTCTCCAGCAACTGCTCCTTGGCTTCAGCCATTGTCAGCGGCTTGGAGGGCTGGACTTCGAGAAGGTTCAACACCACGTAACCTTCCTGGGTCTGCAGAGTGTCCGAAAACGGTTTTTCAGGCGTGAGCTGGAAGGCGGCGGCGGTGTTCCGCGGGTTGCTGCCAAGCTCGGCGAGGCGCTCTCCCAAACCAAAGGCGGGAAGCGTTTTCACTTCCACTCCAAGGCGCTTTGCGACCTCCTCGAACTTGGCTCCCTCGGCCAGAAGTGCCGAAGCGAAATCATCGGCCTTGTCCGCGACCTTCTGCATGTCAGACGCATTCAAGGCCGGACCGTCTTTTTCTTTCTTTGGAAGAACGAACGCCGCGAACTGGACCTTCCTCTTTTCGGGGGTCTTGAGATTGTCTTTGCGAGATTCATAAGCGCCCTTGAGGTCCTCGTCTGAAACCTTCACCTGCTTGGCGACCTCTTCCTTCGGGATGCGAACGACGGCCGCCTCCACCTTTTGAAACTGTTTGGAATAAGCCTTCTCCAGCTCGTCCGGCGAGGGCCCGTAGCCTGCCGAAAGCATGTCCCGAATCGCCTGCATGCGAATGGAATCACGCACAAGTTCTTCGAGATGGGAGGAGTTCATCCCGCGCGGTGCAAACACGGTCTGAAGGGCCTGCGCATAGCGCGAATGATCGTATTGGCCGGCGGTTTGAAAGGCTGGCATCCGCTGGATGGCCTCCGTGACCTGCAGTTCAGTGGGTTGAATCCCCATTTTCAGAGCCTCGTGGCGCAGCACAAAAGTGTTCCAGATGTAGTTGTCTGTCACGTCCGCCATGGAACGGGCGTTTTGCGCTAATGGAATGACGAGGTCGAACATCCCAAGCATCCGGCAAATTTCGAACTGGCGGCCGATGCTGCTGTACTCGGCGGGCTGGACTCCCCGGTCGTAGATGGTTGCAACCCGGTCCGATCCCAACTTGTCCAGGCGCGTGCCCGGGCCTCCGTACAAGACGACGAAAGCGATGATGACGAAAACCGTGAGGATGATCAGCAGCGGTTGCTGAAAGCGGCGGAAAATATTAACCATGGCTGGAACTGGGTTGGGGAAAAAGGGTGGCGTCAGCGCCGATGTAAGCGTGTTAAGGTAGAAGCTCAGGGGAAGTCCCCGCAACTTGTTTCTCCGAAGCTGAGCCGCCGAAATCCACATTTTTACCTCCAGCGCACCCTTTGTGAAAATCCGAGCCCGTCCAGACCGTTACTCCACCGAGTTTTTCCGTTGCTTAGAAGTCGAGCGAGGGGTGTCGCCTCGCACCCTCCTCAACTATCGGCACGCCCTCACCAAATTCCGCGCCTCCAGAGAGGATCTTCCCGGCTGGACCGATCTCAAACCCGGCGATTTCCGGCGTTACCTGATGAAGCTTGCCGCCGAGGGGTTTGCGAAACCCACGGTGCGCCTTCATTTTGCAGCGCTCCGCACCTTCTACCGTTTTCTTTCCGAGCGATTCGCACTCAAAGATAACCCGCTCAAACAAGTCCAGCTGCCGAAACTTGGCCGGAAGCTTCCCTTTGTGCTCACCGCGGCACAGATCGACGAACTGCTAGGCGCGCCGATGCGGATTCCAAAAGAAAAGCAGGCCCCAGTGTGGATGCCGCAGCGGGATGCCGCGATCCTGGAGCTTTTTTATTCAAGCGGCCTGCGTTTGGCGGAACTTACCAGCCTCAATGCCGCAGATATCGACCCGTATTCCGAATCCGTGCGTGTGCTCGGAAAGGGCCGCAAGGAACGCGTTGTTCCCGTGGGTGCCCCCGCACTCGTTGCGATCCAGCAATACAGACAGGCGGCGAAGGTGGACGCCGGCCCTCTTTTTTTAAACAAGGCTCGGAAACGTTTGAGCGCCACGGCGGTCTGGTCTCTTTTAAAACGCTATCTGCGGCACACGACCATCCCGTTGGAGGTGAGCCCGCACAAACTTCGGCATTCCTTCGCGACCCATCTCCTGGATGCGGGAGCGGACCTCCGCAGCGTCCAGGCTCTTTTGGGCCACGCCAGTCTTTCAACCACCCAAATCTACACACACGTCAGCATCGAACGCCTGCGCACCGCCTACGACGAGGCCCACCCCCGCGCCTGAGCCGCAGACACGCGCCCGCAGGGCGTTCACGTTTCACGTTTCACGTTTCACGTTCCACGTGCCAACCGGCCGGGGAGGCAAAAAAAGAGCGCCGGACTCCTTTCAGAGACCCGGCGCTTTTTTTTAAACCTATCTGGCGACTTAGTAGTCCATTCCGCCGTGCCCGTGGTGCGGGTCACCTGCGGGTGCGGACTTCTTCTCGGGCAATTCCGTCACAATCGCTTCCGTTGTGAGGAGGAGTCCGGAGATGGAAGCTGCGTGCTGGAGAGCGCTGCGGGTCACCTTGGTCGGATCAACGACGCCGGCCTTGACGAGGTCGATCCATTCGCCGGTGGCGATGTTCAACCCTTCGGCACCCTTGCGACGCTTGGCTTCGCTCACGATGAGCGCGCCTTCGAGCCCTGCATTGTCAGCGAGCTGACGCAGCGGTGCTTCAATGGCGCGGCGAACGATGCCGGCTCCGATGAGTTCGTCACCTTCGAGGGAGATCTTGTCCAACGCCTTCTGGGCGCGGATAAGAGCCACACCGCCTCCGGGAACGATCCCTTCTTCGACTGCAGCGCGGGTGGCGTGCAGGGCGTCTTCAACGCGGGCCTTCTTTTCCTTCATCTCAGTTTCGGTGGCGGCACCGACGTGGATGACGGCAACGCCGCCTGCGAGCTTGGCGAGACGCTCCTGGAGCTTCTCACGATCGTAGTCGGAGGTGGTTTCTTCGATCTGATGACGGATCTGGGAAACGCGGCCCTGGATTTCAGCCTGCTTGCCACTGCCTTCGACGATGGTGGTGTTTTCCTTGTCGATGGTGATGCGCTTGGCGCGGCCGAGGTCTTCGAGACCGAGGTTTTCGAGCTTCAAGCCGAGGTCTTCGGTGATGAGACGGCCGCCTGTAAGCACAGCGATGTCTTCCATCATAGCCTTGCGACGGTCGCCGAAGCCGGGGGCCTTCACTGCAGCGATCTGCAGAGTGCCGCGGAGCTTGTTCACCACGAGGGTTGCAAGCGCTTCGCCTTCGACGTCTTCGGAGATGATGAGAAGGGGTTTGCCGGTCTTGGCAACCTTCTCAAGCAGCGGAAGGATATCCTTGAGGCTGGAGATCTTCTTTTCGTGAAGAAGGATGTAAGGGGTTTCGAGAACCGCTTCCATGCTTTCGGAGTTGGTCACGAAGTAGGGCGAGATGTAGCCCTTGTCGAACTGCATCCCTTCGACCACGTCGAGCGTGGTTTCGATCGACTTCGCTTCTTCCACCGTGATGGTGCCGTCCTTGCCGACCTTGTCCATTGCGTCAGCGATGATTTCGCCGATGGCGGAATCCCAGTTGGCGGAAACGGTTGCGACCTGGGCGATTTCCGTGCGGTCCTTGACCTTCTTGGAGATCTTGCCGAGTTCGGCCACGATGGCTTCCACAGCCTTCTGGATGCCGCGCTGGAGGGAGGTCGGGTTTGCGCCGGCCGTCACGTTCTTGAGACCTTCGCGGTAGATCGCTTCGGCCAAAACGGTTGCCGTCGTGGTGCCGTCTCCGGCCATGTCGCTCGTCTTGGAGGCGACTTCACGCACAAGCTGTGCGCCCATGTTTTCATAGGGGCATTCCAGCTCGATTTCCTTCGCCACAGTCACACCGTCTTTGGTGATCGTGGGGGAACCGAATTTTTTGTCGAGGATCACGTTGCGTCCGGCTGGCCCGAGGGTTGCCTTGACGGTTTTTGCGAGTTTCTCGACGCCACGCAGCAGGGCGTGCCGTGCTGCTTCGTCAAACAAGAGTTGTTTTGCTGCCATTGTCTTGGGGTCTTAGTGGTTTAGATTGAAAAGGTTTGTCTCTAGCAATTAGCCGAGAATTCCGAGAATGTCGTCTTCGCGGAGGATGAGGTAGGATTCGCCGTTGAGCTTCACTTCCGTGCCGCCGTACTTGGAGATAATAACCTTGTCGCCTTTTTTCACGGTGAACTCGATCTTCTTGCCGTGTTCGTCGTGTTTGCCTGTGCCGATGGCAATGACTTCAGCTTCCTGGGGTTTTTCCTTCGCGGTGTCTGGGATAATGATCCCGCCTTTTTTAACTTCTGTTTCCTCGATCGGTTTTACGAGAACCCGATCACCGAGGGGCCGAATTTTAACACTCATGGTGGTCTTTCTGGTTGTTCTGTTGGTTTGGTTTTCAGGTTTACCAGCCGGCGGGCGGATTTCGAACAAGCGAAACCCATCGCTCAGCAGGGTAAAGTTTTAGAGAAGCTCTTGCCGCCTAGTGCTTCTTCTTATCGTCGTCGATGACTTCGAAATCTGCGTCCACGACGTCTCCCTTGTCGGCTTTTTTGCCTGCAGGAGCCGGTTCGTCGTGGCCATGTTCCGCATGCTCACCGCCAGCCGCGCCGGCGGCAGCCGCATGCTTGTAGAGCTCTTCGCTCACAGCCTGGAACTTGTTCTGGAGGTCGGTGTAAGCGGTCTTGATCGCCTCCACGTCGCTGCCCTTGAGCATCTCGCGGACTTTTTCCACGGCCTTCTCAATTTCAGTGCGCTTGTCCTCAGCCAGTTTGTCGCCCAATTCCTTGAGCTGCTTCTCGCACTGGTAGGCCAGGTTGTCCGCGTTGTTGCGCACCTCTGCGGTCTCACGTGCGGAGCGGTCTTCCTCGGCATGCGCCTCGGCTTCGTGCTGCATCCGTTCCACCTCTTCCTTGCTCAAGCCGCTCGAACCGGTGATGGAAATCTTCTGCTCCTTCCCAGTGCCAAGGTCCTTCGCGGACACGTGCAAAATCCCGTTCACGTCGATGTCAAAGGTGACCTCGATCTGCGGAACTCCACGCGGCGCCGGAGGCAGGCCGTCCAACTTGAAGGTGCCGAGCTGCTTGTTGTCGCGGCTCATTGCGCGCTCACCCTGCAGCACGACAATTTCCACTCCAGGCTGGCTGTCTGCGTACGTCGAAAACGTGTTGGTCTTGCGAGTCGGGATCGTCGTATTCCGGGGGATCATCGGCGTGGCGACACCGCCGGCCGTTTCAATCGCCAAGGTCAGCGGCGTGACGTCCAGCAAAAGGACGTCCTTCACGTCTCCGCGCAAAACTCCGCCCTGAATGGCAGCGCCCACCGCAACGACTTCGTCCGGGTTCACACCCTTGTGCGGCTCTTTGCCGATGATTGCGCGGGCCGTCTCCACGACCTTGGGCATACGCGTCATCCCGCCGACAAGCACGAGCTCGTCGACATCCTTTTCCGAAAGTTTCGCATCCGACAAACAGGCGCGCACCGGCTTCATCGTGCGCTCAAACAACGAATCCGTAAGCTGCTCGAGCTTTGAGCGCGTGAGCGCCTTCTGAATGTGCTTGGGCCCGGTCTGGTCCGCCGTGATGAAAGGCAGATTGATGTCGTACTGCTGAGAAGAGGAGAGCGCGATCTTGGCTTTTTCAGCTTCTTCCTTCACGCGCTGTACGGCGTCCGGCTGCTTGGTGAGATCGATTCCCGAGTCCGTCTTGAACTCTTTGAAGATCCAGTCCATCAGAGTGTTGTCCCAGTCGTCTCCACCCAGGTGGGTGTCGCCGTTGGTGGCCTTCACCTCGAACACGCCGTCGCCGATTTCCAGCACCGAAATATCGAACGTACCGCCACCCAGATCGTAAACTGCGATTTTTTCGTCCTTCTTCTTATCAAGGCCGTAAGCGAGAGAAGCCGCCGTCGGCTCGTTGATGATACGCAGCACTTCCAGACCCGCGATCTTGCCGGCGTCCTTGGTTGCGTTGCGCTGGGAGTCGTTGAAATAGGCGGGGACCGTGATGACAGCCTGCGTGATTTTCTCACCCATCTTCGCTTCGGCGTCTGCCTTCAGCTTGCTCAGAATCATCGCGCTGATTTCCGGCGGAGAATACGTCTTGGTCTCGCCGTTGACTGTGACCTGAATGTGGGCGTCGCCATTGGGCGCCTTCACCACCTTGTAAGGCACCCGGTGCAACTCACCTTGGACTTCGTCAAACTTGCGTCCCATGAAGCGTTTGACTGAGAAAATTGTGTTTTGCGGGTTCGTGATCGCCTGGCGCTTTGCGGCCTGGCCTACCACACGTTCGCCAGTTTTCGTAAAGGCGACCACAGAAGGTGTGGTGCGGGCGCCTTCGCTGTTTTCAAGAACAACGGGTTCTCCCCCTTCCATGACGGCCATGCAGGAGTTAGTTGTACCGAGATCGATGCCTAAAATTTTTGCCATAAGAAGATTGGTGCTTAGACGTTGGTCTGACGGTGAAGACTTGGAGCAGGCGGCGGGCCAGCCCGGCGGAGTGCCGCTAGATCGTTTGGGTTCAATAATTTATGCAATTACGGGAGTCCTGGCGTGTGCGCCACGGTGTGTGACTGGCGCACATGCGCGGCCAAAACTGCGCCAACTTGTCTCACGCTGGCGGCGCAAGGGGCATAGGGCGCTGCCTGGCGGGATTGCGGAAGTCTTGCCCCGGAACCTTGACCCATCCGCGGGCTTTGCCTTGAGTGAAGCGTGACCTCTACCAAGCTAGTACTTTTGGATTGCGACTCGACCCTTAGCGCCATCGAGGGAATCGACGAGCTGGGCCGCCTGCGCGGGGCCGGGACGTTTTCTGCCGTCGAGCGGATGACGCGTGACGCGATGGAAGGGGGCACGTCGATGGAATCCATCTTTGCCCGCCGGTTGGAGCTGATCCGGCCGACATTGGCGGAGCTCTCCGAGATCGGCGCACAGTATATTGCCCATGTGGAGCCGACGGCGAAGGAAACGATCCGGCTGTTACAAGCCGAGGGGTGGACTGTTGCGATTGTCAGCGGAGGCTTTACGCAGGCGATCCAGCCGCTGGCAGCCTACCTGGGGGTGGAGACCGTGGAGGCGGTGGTTTTGGAATTCGACGCGCTCGGTGAGTACGCGGGATTCAACCCATCCTGCGAGACGGCGCGGACCCTGGGGAAAAACGCCGTGGCCCGGCGCCTCCGGACAAGTTTTGGAGCGAGCCTCTCGGTGATGGTCGGAGACGGTGCCAGCGACCTTGAAGTGAAGGGCGACGTGGACTTAGTCGTCGGATTCGGCGGATACGCCGTCCGGGAGAGGGTGAAAGCGGGGGCGGACGCTTTCATCCATAGTCTGGCGGAGCTGCCCGTTATTTTGAGGCGGCTGTAAACTGGCCCTGTTCCGGCGGCAGACCGCGAAGAGCCTCTGCGAAAAGCATCGGCAGGCTCTTAATCACGGCAGCCTCGATGAGTGTGGAAACGTGAAGCCCCTGACTGGCAGCAAATTGCCTGAGGTTGGCGGCATCCATCCGATCGACCCAGGCTCCGATTTTGACTTTGTTGGCAGCGCGTACATTTGGCATGCTACAGATTCGCCGTCCAGGTGGGGCCCGGATGGGGCGAAGTGCGTTTTTTTGAACTTTTCCCGGCGTTTGGGCCGAGACGCGAAAAAAGAGGCGGGAGTTACCCCGCCCCTTTTCTTTAACACCTAGCAGGCCATAGGATGCCCGCGTTTAATCAAGGAGTCTGCAGCTGTTCCACGGGGATCACCTGCTTTGGCTGGCCCGGCGTGGTCCAGAGCAAGCGGGCCACCGCACCCCCGGCACGCTCATAGTACTCCATGCGGACGTCCACCCAGGCTCCGGCCCCCAACGCGAGGGAAACCGTGTTTTCCGTTGTGGCATGGTCCGTCCAGTTGTTGATCACCAACTGGCCGTTGAGCCACAAACGCACGCCGTCATCGGACTGCACGGCGAACGTGTAGGTTCCGGCGACGCGGGTTTTGACGCGGCTTGTCCAGCGTGCCGAGAAGTTATCGGCGGTCAGGCTTGGGTCGGGACTGAGGGTTCCCCAGTTGAAGTCGACGGTGGGATCCACCCGTGTCAGGCGCTGGCCGGACAAGATGATTCCTCCGAAGTATTCGCCTGTGAGGCCCGGAGTCGTGATGGGCGTGACTTCGCAGTCTCCCAGAACTGCTTTGCCCACGATGGTTCCAGAGCCTCCGCCCAGGAACGCCCCTGCATAGGTCATCTGAGACAACCCTGGCAGTTGGATTCTAGCGACGTTGGAGTACGTCGCATCGTCGGCTGAGATGGCCAGAGCCAAGCGATCCGCGCGCCTTTCCACCAGCAGCCAGGCGTTGGGCATCACGAGGGAACCGGTTGCTACAGCACTTGTGACAGCGCCACCCAGCGTCGTCCGGCTCCACACCGAGAGCGAGCCGTCGGCGGCAAGCTGCAACGCGACGAACCGGTCTCCGGCACCGAAGCCTTCACGCAGCATGATCGCGGCTGCGGGCGCCCCCGTGAGGGAGCGGACGCGCACTGCCATCTGGAAGTCACCCGAGTGGGGCTGGTTCAAGAACCCTCCCTGCTCGACGCTTCCGGCTTTCAACCCGGCACCTGTAGCCGCAAGCTCGCGCACTCCGTCCGCCAACACATTGACTGTCGGCACTGCGGCGGAGCCTAGCGCATTTGCGACGACTGCGGGCCGCAGCACGTCCACTGGGACGACTTGCTTCGCGATTCCGGGACCCGCCCAGAGCCACTTGCACGTCGCCTGGCCTCCCGCCTCGAAGTACTCAAGCCTCACATCCACCGGGACGCCTGCCTGCAGAACTGCCGTGCCCGACGATTCTGTGAGCGCGTGCTGGTTCCAGTCGTTGACGACCTGCAGCCCGTTCACCCATAAGCGCACGCCGTCGTCCGCCTGAGTGAAGAACGTGTAGGTCCCAGTAGCGGGCGGCACCAACCGCCCCGTCCAGCGCACGGAGAAGTTGTCTCCGACGATGCTCGGATGCGGCGAGCTGTTTACCCAGTCGTAGTTTACGGTGTCCTCCACCCGTGCGACGACTGGCGTAGCCAGGGTGGTCGTGGGAAAATAGACCGCCAACAAACCACGCTGGGGTGGTACGCCAACCGCGTTCACAGCCACGCGGGACCACCGGTCCACCACACCGGTTGCAGTCTCCGTGGTTGATCCGCTGGCGGCGAAAACCCCGACCTGGACCGTGCTTGCCAGACCCTTGAGCGTATAGGACGCCACGGGCCTGTACGTGATACCGTCGTTGGAAACCAGCACACGAACGCCATCACCGATGCGCTCGACCTGCACCCAACCCTCTGGCAACACAACCTGCGCGTCCGTCCCGGTAGGGGTTGTTTCCGCAAACACGCCGCCAGCCGTGAGGCGGGCACCGGTCCGATACTGCGCGGCGGACGTGACTGCGGCCAGCACGCACCGGTCACCGACGAGGGCACCTTCGCGCAAAAGCACGCCTGAGCGCGCGGCCGCGTTTCCGGTCACACTGCGCACCCGCAGGGTCGCGAGGAAGTTCCCTGTGGCGGGAGCTGATTCGAAACGCACAGCGTCCGAAACACCGGCGACGCCGACTCCGGTGCCGTTGAGCTCCCAACTGCCATCGGCCAGAATCCGCGAAGAGCCCGTGGAGGCGCCGATGAGCTGCCCAGTAAAACCCGCCGACACGAGGTCGTAGGCCTTGGCTGTGCTGTTCACCGTGACCGCCACGTTGGCTGTCGCCGTGGCAGACCCGTCTGTAATGGTGTATCCGAACCGGTCGATACCGTAGAAGCCGGTCGCCGGCTGGTACGAAATACCGCCAGCCACGAGCGCAGCCGTTCCGTGAGCGGGGGCCGTCACGGCGCTGACTGCGAGCGGAGACGGACCGGAATCAGGGTCCGAATCGTTGGCAAGCACATTCACCTTAACGGCAACGCTTTCGTTGGTTGCAGCGGCATCGTCGACAGCAAGGGGAGCCTTGTTGGCGATTACTGGCTGAGTGACGGTTTCCGTGAACGTCGGCGTGCTCAGCAGGGTCGAGGGAACAATTTCCTTCGCCTGCTTCGAGCTCGACCAGCGCAACTGAGCGACCGCGCCTCCCCCGTTTTCGTAGTATTCCACCTTGAGGTCGTTCGACTGTCCCGCAACCAGGTTGACGCTACCTGAAACTTCGGTGGCCGCGTGGTCCGTCCAGTTGTCGATAACTTTAACGCCGTTTACCCACACCCGTACGCCATCATCCGTGTTGGCGTAGAACGTGTAGTTTTCTGTGTACCTCGCCGTCACAGCGCCCGACCAACGCACAGAGAACCCGTCCACGGGGATCACCGAGGCTGGGGAGCCGGTCAGCCAGTCGAAGTCGACGGTTGCATCCAAACGGGTCATCAGCGGGACGGTTAGATCCATCTTGCCGAAGTACTCGCCTTTCAGACCCGACAAGCGCGTTGTATCGGGCGCCGCGACCGTCACCGTAACCGTTGCTGAGGCGCTCAAATTCCCATCGCTGATCGTGTAGTTGAACGTATCAGTACCACTGAACCCTGCTGCGGGTGAGTACTGAATACTGCTGCCGGCAAGCGCGGCACTCCCATGCGCGGGTGTCGTGATCGCCGTGATTGTCAGCGGGGAGGGTCCTGCGTCCGCATCGACATCGTTCGCAAGAACGTTGACGAGTGTGGCGACGCCGACCGTTGTCCATGCTGTGTCATTGCTGGCCACGGGGGCTTTGTTCGCGGCAGGCACGACCGTTACACTTCCACCGAGGGTGAGAGCGTTGTACGGCACGACCTCCAACAGTTGGCTCGGGCTGCTCCACTGGAGCGTGATCTGCGATCCCCCGCCGCCCTGAAAGTATTCCACCTTCAGGTCGTACTGTTGACCGGCCACCAGCTGGATTGCCGCCGTCTTTATCGTCGCAGCCTGCGTCGCCCAGTTGTCGATCAACAGCTTGCCGCCCACCCACAAACGGACGCCATCATCCGCGAGGGTTGTGAAGGTGTACAACTCGCTGTACTTGGCTTTTACCTTCCCGGTCCACCGGATCGAAAAGGAGTCGCTCTGCATTGACGGGTCCGGAGAGCCGAGCCCCCAGTTTGCGTCGATGTACGGATCGATCCGCGTTAAGGCCAGTGCGGTGAAATCGATGTTGTTGTAGTACTCACCCATGAGCCCGTTCGTGTCTGGTCCGGGCGGCTGGATCACATTGGAGACATTGACTGTCACAGAACCCGTGGCCGTGGTGGCGCCGTTAGTCACCGTGTAGGTGAACTTGTCAGCTCCACTGAGGGTCCGCGAGGCGGTGTAGACAAGCTTGTCTCCCGAGATCGCTACGGTGCCGAGCGTTGGCGCACTCACACTCACCAGCGATAACGGGTACGGGCCACCGGAGGGGTTTGTATCGTTGGCCAGCACGGGGATCGTTACGGTACCGGCGAGCGAACAGTCCGCAGAATCCGCAGCTGCCACGGGCGGCTGGTTTACGGCGACAGGAACCCCCGAGCGGTACACCTCGATCTCGCGAAGGGTCAACTGATGGAGCCCGCTCTGCGAACCCGCATCCTGGAGGTCCTTGTTTGAGGCGCCTCCATAGGTCACGTCATTCACGAGCAGTCGGATCTTGCTGGTAGTCACTGGAGCGAAGCCGTGCACGAAGACGCAGCGTTCGCTGTAGTAACTATCCATCGTCGTGCGATTCGTCTGTGTGTAGGAGCGGACCGCCTTCACGGGCTCCACGACGTGCTCGATAGAGACCCACGTCCCGGCCTGGTCGACCTGTAGTTCGTAGTCGAGCATCGAGCCATCCCATTGCCAGGGAATGCCTGCGTAGATGACCACGCGATCGATCTGCGTTGCCGCGGGGAGCCTCACCTCGAACCACGCGGGGTACGTGGTGTTGTTGGCTTCCCAGATGCGGTCGCTGTTCACCTGAGCCCAATACCAGGTATCGATCTTGCCGTTGATCACCTTCGAAGGCAGATTGCTGATGGAGGCATCAATCGGATGAACCGCCGAACCCGAAGCGGCTGCGGTCACCCCAGTTTGGAAAGCCAAATTGGTTCCCCAATCCGAGGGCGTTACCGTCAGGGTGCCCGCGTACTCCACGTAGGTTGGCAGTTCGCTGACGGGCAACACGGCGGCACCGTTAACGATAGGCAGAACGCGTTCCGTCCCGAAGGCCGAGATTACTTTGACGCTTGTCGCCCCAACGACGTTTAGCACGACCTGACCCCGCGTGTCGCCAGAGGTCATGATCGTTGCAACCTGTTTTCCTGGCCCGTTGAAAAGGCTCCCCACAAACATCTTGTTTCCTGGGTTGCCGAAATTCAGCGAGCTTGCGAACCGAGTTCCATAAAGTTCTTCCGACCAGACACGCAGAAGCGGGCCGACTGGGTTGATGGAACCGTCTTCATTTTGTACCCAGCGCGGCTCATCCCAGAACCCGCCATTACGGTCGTACCAGTAATGATTGTGCTCCTTAGGAATACCGTACTGCTCGTAGACCATCATTTGGAGCATCGTCCAGCGGCCCTGCATGCGGGGCTGGTAGGCTCCATAAACAGGACCAAGGTAGCCCTGCTCCGTCTGCCATTTTTCGAGACCGGCGAGGTTGTACTTTTTCAACCAGCCGTCGACCTGGTCCAGAGACGTGCGGATCAGACCAAGATCTCCGTTTACGCAGTTGTAGGCGTGGAACGAAAACACATCGATGTACTTCCCGCCCCCAGCGATGAAGAACTCATCGTTCCAGCCAGCCATCGGAGGCCCGACGGTCACCGCGCCGGGCGCCATCACTTTCAGGGTAGGATCCACGCTCTTCACCGTTTGATAAAACGGCGCCAGCTCTTTCTGAACGAACGCGGTGGCACCGCTGCCGAAATTCGGCTCGTTACGCGGCTCCCAATACCGGACGACTCCTTTGAAGTACTCCACGACTTTGCGCACTCCCGCCAAGTCCGAGGTTCCGTTTGGAAACGCGATCAACAGATCCCGCTTCCGGTACGAATCGAAGGGCAGATAGTACTGCTGATCGAGGGCAATCTCTGCAGCCAGGCGAGGGATCTCGGCATCTGCATTGCTTGCGTTGTCAATTTTGTGCCGTTGTGGACCGTAGCCAAAAACACCACGGGTCACCTCGTCGATGAGCCCAGCGCCTCCGGATGTCCCGGGGGCAGGCATTTTTGGAAAGTTCGGATCATCACGGATGATCGAAAACATTCCACTGCCAACGGAGGTGCCGAAGGGCATCCCTTGATCACCGCCATACAGGTCCACCTTGTACCATCCCGTTTCCCGCACTGAGGGAGCAAGGACGGTCCCGCTGACGAGACCTTGTTCAACGGTGTTGCCGTAGTAGTCGCGGATGATATATCGCGCGGCACCAGGCCCGCTCAATTTTAGCGCGATGGCTTCTCCCTTGTAAAAGATATGGCCGCGGCGTGAGGATGAAATGTTCACTAACGTGGCAGGCCCCTGCCCCTGCCAACTGCCGAACACTCTTGTGTTTTGAAGCTGGGGAATGAGAAGGGTCGCCAGAAACAGAAGCGTCGCAAACAGGCTGCGCCACAAGGGTGGTGGCAAACTGCGGGGGGCTTGTGCTGGATCAGACAGGTTTGGTGGACGGCTTGGGTATGGTTTCATTTAGGGTGGTGAGCACCAGGGCCGATCAGGGGCGCCGAGGTGGATGACGCACCAGACCCAGTTTTCCAACGGCGTCAAATTTTGTGCATCCACAGATCCGCATTTCGCCCTGCTTCTGCCTTGTTCGAAACATTTTATGCTCACTCAAATTATCAAAAATAATTCCGGCGCTTGAAATCAGGGCGGCGGGTGATACCACTCCCTCAAGTCCCTTTTTATGACACCCCTCTCCTTCTCTCAGGCCCGCCCCTGCCCCTGTCTTGGGCCGCGCAAAACATCCCCCCTCATTTACCTTCTGCTCTCCTGCCTTCTGCTTGGCGCTGGAGCCGTAGACGCTCACGCTCATTCCGGCGGCGAAACTGCAGCGGGATTTATCAGCGGGTTCACTCATCCTTTTTTCGGCCTGGACCACATCGTGGCAATGGTCGCGGTGGGCCTCTGGGGTGCGTTCTTGGGCAATCCAGCGGTGTGGCTGTTGCCCGTTATTTTTCCAATGGTCATGGCGGTGGGCGGCGCGATGGGGGTTCTGGGAGTGCCGATCCCTGCAATTGAGACTGGCATCGCTCTCTCCGGCATTGTCCTTGGCCTTTTGGTGCTTCTCGCCTCGCGCCCCCCTCTTTGGGTGGCGGCAATGACTGTTGGATTTTTTGCGGTATTTCACGGGCATGCGCACGGGACTGAACTGCCGGCGGCGGCAAGTCCGCTCACGTACTCCATCGGATTTGTGACATCCACTGGTTTGCTGCATCTGGGCGGGGTCTCCCTCGGACTGCTTGCCCGCTGGCCTTGGGGCCAGGTGGTTATCCGTACCGGTGGCGGGGCTATCGCCTGCGTCGGCTTTGGGTTTTTAATGCATTGGCTCTAGGCCGACAGAGCCCCACCGCCATCCCTCCTTGAATTTTTTAATCACGCTTGCCCACGGCTCCATTGAAGGCGTCGGAGATCTTTGGAATGGCCTACTTCACCCGCTGCGCTCCCCCGCGCAGATCCTCGTTCTGGTGGGCCTGGGACTCTTTGCAGGCCAGAGAAAACGTTTTAAACAGCCGGTCCTTGTTTTCCTTTTTGCGGCGGCGCTGGGTCTTGCCTGCACCAGGATCCCGGGTGTGCCGGAGCCCCGTGCCTCATTGCCCTGTCTGCTTTCAGCCCTGACCGGGGTTTTGGTCGTGCTCAGGAGGCCCTTGCCTTCCGTCGCGGAAAACCTTTTGTTCGCGGCTTGCGGCTTTGTGTTGGGTTGGGACTCCGCACCGGACGAAACGGCAGTCTGGGTTGTCCTCAAGATCCTTGTGGGAGTGTGGGCGGGTCTCGCTGTTTTGTTGCTCAACCTTGCCAACTATGCGGCAATGGTTCCTGCAAAACAGTGGCTGAAAATCGCGTTCCGGGTTCTTGGTTCCTGGATTACGGCGATCTCCGCTCTCTACCTCGCTTTATCTTTAAAGCACTGACAGAAGCATAGATGGTCTCGATTTTTGGAGGCTGCTTTCGGGCTGCTCATTTACCACACGCGTGCGGGTCATTGCGTTGAACAGAAGTTTTGGACTAGACTTCAGGATGCGCGAAAAATCTGCTGCGTTCCCCCTCACCCTCCTTTTCTCCCTGCTGTTCTGCTTCGGCTCTCCTTCTGTTTTCGGCAACGAAGGACAAACACACCAGTGCAGATTCTGCGACACAGTCCAACCCCTGCGAGGGCCGGTGTGAAAGCGGATGGGTCCTGCCGGTGTGAAAGTGGAGGGCCGCCGGAGTACGGGGCGGGCGTTTTCTCCCGCCGCCGCACTCCGATGGATGCCCGCCTGGCGTCTCTACTTCGGCCTGGGGCCGCGATAACTCTC
>CANJZW010000025.1 GCA_947479475.1 Chthoniobacteraceae bacterium | reverse complement strand
CGGTGGACACCCAAAACGTCGGTGCCGATTTATGACTTTGATTATGACTTCCCGGATTTCGGCATCAAAACTGCCGTTAACCCCTTTATTCCCAGCAAGTGGCGGAGGGAGCGGGATTCGAACCCGCGGAACCTTTCAGTTCTCCGGTTTTCAAGACCGGTGCAATAAACCACTCTACCATCCCTCCAAATCACAAAATTATAACAGCCAAAAAAGAATCCGGCCTCTCGAACATACTGAGAGTTTCAAACCTTCTTTCATATCGTTCAAAAGTGCAACTCCATGTCCTCAAATTCCAGCACGCTTCGCAAGTTCTTTCCTAAGGCAATCCAGCTGGCCCACTGACAACCCGGCCGCGCTCCGGAAGAAACGGCGGCTCTTCTGAGTCCATCTGTCTCACCACTTCTCAACGTGTCTCGGCTGCCAATCCGCACCAAGGGACAAAGGCACGGCGTCCCTCGGCGGCGTTGCGTGGGACCTTTTGATTACTGTCGCCATCATTGCAGCCCCTCCGCAGAAGGCATTCCCCAGCAAAACACCTAGCGGCGAGCGCGCTTGCGATCCCCGCGGGGAGTCGCAGATGGCTTTTTTCGGTCTGTGAAGCCTCCCAGTTCTTGGAGCATTAAATAAGCGGCCACCTGTTTTTCCTTCGACTCAAAGCTGAGAGCCCACGTGTCTTCAACGGTATAAAGATGAACGCCGTTGCCTCCCTTGCCCCGGAACGCAGAGTCTTCGATTCTTCGAATGTCCTTTATCGGAACTTTCACCCTCAGAAAACCGTTTGGAATTTCAAAGCTGTGAGAAGCCGCGTCGTACGCGAGGCCCGCTGCATCAACGGCAGCCGCCCATAAAAAGAGCAGCCCAAGGAGCGTGAATAAAACGCCGCACGAAAGAATCCATGCGGAACCGCCCTCGGCACCCGTGCATAGCAGGGAGAAAAGAAATCCCGCGGAGGCCCCGAGATAAAGCTTTTTGGAGTTGGGCAGCCGCAAAAACCGGTTGGCCGAGGCTTTTCCGACACTCTTAAACGCCCAGTAGTGAGAAAGCACGAAGCCTGCACACCAAAGAAGAAAAACCCACCCCGCACCTATTTGCGCACGTGGTGTAGCGAACACTTCCGCGGACTCGTCCGCGACCGGGGCCTCAGCGGGAGGGGCAGGGTCCGGCACGGGCTCCTCGCGCACCGCCCGGAGTATGGTTGCGGGTGCGGGTGCGGGCAAAGACGGCGCGGCCGAAGACGCTGGCGAAGCGATGAAGCGGCGGCCGCGAAGCATTTGGGAAAGCTGCTCCGTTCTCCTCATGGTTCGTTCTTTCATCAACTCAAGCTCAGTGCCCTGCGAGGACCGGATGAGTTCGCCATTTTCTTTCACCCACGCCTTTTCTGCAGAACGCAGCTTTAGTCTGTCCTCTGCATTCAGCACGCCCAGTGCTTGGTTGAAGACGGAACGCAGGGTCGCATCGGCGTTTTCAAATTCGGAGTCCTTGAGAGCTTTCTGATAAGCACGTTCCAGATTTTCCGCGGGCGTCTGGCTCTTAACCGCTTTGGCGGCGCCGTCGGGGGCGTCTGCAACTGGAGAGGGCACCGGAACCGGAGATGACGATGGAACCGGCTTTGGTTGGGGGGTGACTGGGCGGCCCTCTTTTTTCAATTGCAGCAGCTCATCGCGCCTTTTGAGAAAGCGCTCTTTGAGAATTCGCGCTTCACCCTGGGGATCGCTTGCAAGAATGGTAGCGTTCTCCTTTATCCAGAGCCGTTCAGCATCCCGTAGAGATGCCCTCTCTCTAACCGGCAGGAGGCGCATGAGATCGCCGTATGTGGCACGCAAAACAGAATCGGCGTCCTTAAATTCCGGATCCTTTAAGGACTGTTGATAAGCTTTTTCAAGTTGAACGGAGGAGGCGTCGGCAGACTGTGACGGCAAAAGCAGCAGATGCCCCGCCAAAACGGCAAGAGCGAGAAGCCGTCCGGGCAGTGGATGGGAGGGGGGATTCTGCATAGGGATGCTTGCTGGATTGGGGGCCTTGAATGGAAGGATCCGCGAGCTAAACAAAACCCATCTTGGGTTAGGGTTTGCAGGGACCGGAAACGGGGTGGCTTCAGACACAAGGAGGCAACTAGCCAGAGTCTTTCTTTCGAAAGCGAAGAAATCCAGCTAGAAAGAAACCTCTAACGTTGCGTTACCTTTCAAGCCATAGGCTTTTGAGATGGTGCGTGATCGCTAGTTTTTAGGCCGAAGTGCCTGTCACTGGGGACGCCGCCCGCATTCGCTCGCATTCTTGTCTGTTCTACCTTCAGACTGGGCAAAAGGCTCTTATCTGTCTTTTAATAGACACTCCTTTCTCTATGGCACGCAAGACATCCCCAAAACAGGCTCCCGTTCGCACACCCAACGCTCCCAAAAAGCTCCTGGTGGCGAACCGCTCTGAAATCGCGATCCGTATCATGCGCGCGGCCACCGAACTCGGACTGCGTACGGTGGCGATCTACGCCCAGGAAGACCGGTTTTCTATGCACCGCTTCAAGGCCGACGAGGCCTACGTTGTCGGCGAAGGCAAGGGACCAGTCGGGGCTTACCTGGACATCGAAGGCATTGTGGCACTCGCCAAGGAAAAGGGGGTCGACATGATCCACCCCGGCTACGGGTTCCTCTCCGAAAACGCACACTTCGCCCGCGCCTGCGCAGAGGCCGGCATCGCCTTTATCGGACCCAAGCCGGAATTGCTCGAACTCATGGGGGACAAAGTCGCCGCCCGGGCACTCACCCAAAAACTGAAGGTCCCCACGCTTCCAGGAACCGAAGACCCTATCAGAGACCGCACCAAGGCCCTTTCCATTGCCAAGAAAATCGGGTTCCCGCTGATTATCAAAGCCGCTTTCGGTGGAGGCGGTCGCGGCATGCGCGTGGTGCGCAAGGCCGAGGACCTTGGCTCGCTGCTCGACGAGGCGCAAGGTGAGGCGGAACGCGCGTTCGGAAACTCGGCGGTGTTCTTGGAAAAATACATCCCCCGCGCCAAACACATCGAGGTGCAGATCCTCGGCGACGGCCACGGAAACGTCCTCCACCTGCACGAGAGGGATTGTTCTGTGCAACGCCGCCACCAGAAGGTCGTGGAAATCGCGCCCTCCGTGTGTCTGGAGGAACGCGTGCGCCGCGAGCTCTGCGACGCCGCCGTCCGCATCGCGACGGAAATTGGATACGACAACGCCGGCACGGTTGAGTTTCTTTACGACCTGGACACGAAAGACTGGTTCTTCATCGAGATGAACCCGCGCATTCAGGTCGAACACACGGTCACCGAGCAGATTACTGGAATTGACCTTGTCCGCTCCCAGATTCTCATCGCCCAGGGCGCCGCCTTGCACGGGCCCGAATTGATGCTGCCCGACCAGGCGAATGTCCCCCGGCTCGGATACGCGGTGCAGTGCCGCGTCACCACAGAGGACCCCGAAAACAAGTTCACGCCGAACTACGGAAAGATCATCACCTATCGGAGCGCGGGCGGTTTTGGGGTGCGACTGGACGCCGGCATGGGAGATACGGGGGCGGTGATCACGCCGTTTTACGATTCGCTCCTGGTTAAAATCACGGCCTCCGGAGCGACCTTCCCGATGGCGCTGGAGCGCATGGACCGTTCGTTGCGTGAGATGCGCATCCGCGGGGTGAAGACGAACATTCCGTTTCTCGAAAACGTCATCCACTCCAAACAATTCCGGGACGGCGATGCGACCACGACGATGATCGACACGTCGCCCGATCTCTTCACCTTCAAAGCGCGCCGTGACCGCGCCACCAAGCTGCTCTCCTTCCTTGGCAACGTGATCGTCAACGGCAACCCGCACTCCAAAGGCCACCGTCCTTCGGTGCCGTTGACGCCAGCGACCCTGCCTGGATACGACCGCAAGCAGCCGCCCGAGCCCGGCACACGCCAGTTGCTGCTCAAGCTTGGTCCGAAGGGTTTCGCTGATTGGACGCGCAAACAAAAGCGGCTTCTCGTCACCGACACCACCTTCCGCGACGCACATCAGTCGCTGATGGCGACCCGCGTGCGCACCTTCGACATGGCCTCCATTGCGCCCGTGGTCGCGCACCGCTCGCCGCAGCTTTTCTCGTTGGAAATGTGGGGCGGGGCGACCTTCGACACAGCCATGCGTTTTCTAAACGAAGACCCGTGGGACCGTCTGAGGGTGCTGCGTGCAAAGGTGCCGAACATCTGTTTCCAAATGCTGCTGCGCGGCGCCAATGCGGTGGGATATACGAGTTATCCGCCCAATGTGGTTTCCGGGTTCATCAAACACGCGGCGGAATCAGGCGTGGATATCTTCCGTGTTTTTGATTCGCTTAACGACCTTTCCAACATGAAGGCGGCGATGGAGGCGGTCCAAAAGACGCACGGCATTTGTGAGGGGGCTCTCTGCTACACCGGAGATATTTTGGACCCGGCCCGGTCCAAGTACACGCTCAAGTATTACGTGAAGCTTGCCAAGGAATTGGAGCGCATGGGCGCCCATTTCCTGGCGATCAAAGACATGGCGGGGCTTTGCCGTCCCTATGCCGCGCAGGCCCTGGTGAAGGCCCTCCGCGAGGCCGTCGATCTGCCGATCCACTTCCACACCCACGACACCTCCGGCATCAACGCCGCTTCCATTCTGCGCGCCAGCGACGCGGGTGTAGACGTCGTCGACCTGGCGCTTGCTTCAATGAGCGGCTCTACTTCGCAGCCCAATCTCAACTCCGTCGTGGCCGCCCTGCAGCACACCCCGCGCGACACCGGCCTGAATCTGGACACGCTCAACGAATACTCCGATTACTGGGAAAAAGTCCGCGAGTTCTATGCGCCCTTCGACACGGCTCCCAAGACCGGCTCCGCTGAAGTGTATCTCCACGAGATGCCCGGCGGCCAGTTCACCAACCTCAAGGAACAGGCGTCTTCGATGGGGATCGGCCACCGCTGGCCCGAAATCGCCAGAACGTACGCGGAGGTCAACGATCTCTTCGGTGATATCGTCAAGGTGACGCCCTCCTCCAAGGTTGTGGGCGACATGGCGCTGTTCTTGTTCACGCGCGGCATCAAGCCGGCCGACGTCGTCAACCTGCCCCCCGGCACGGCCTATCCCGAATCCGTGCGTGACATGCTCGCCGGCGGGCTGGGAGAGCCGATGGGAGGCTGGCCCAGGGAGGTCGTCCGGGCGGTGTTGGGCAAGGATAAACCTAAACACGTCAAACCTGCAGCAGTGCATTTGAAGGAAACAGCCGCTCTCGTTGCCACGCAAACCGGACGCGCGGCCAACGACGACGATCTCTACTCGCACCTGATGTATCCGCAGGTCTTCGCAGACTTTGCGAAGTTCCAACGCGACTATTCAGACCCGAGCGTTTTGCCCACACCCGCTTTTTTCTATGGTCTGAAACTGGGCGAGGAAATCTCAGTCCCCATCGAGGAAGGAAAACTGCTCTTCGTGAAACTCATCAACGTTACCGCGCCGGACAAGGATGGACGCAGCGTCGTGGCGTTTGAATTAAACGGAATGCCGCGGGAAGTTGTGGTCGTGGACAAATCGATCGCGCCCAAATCCAAGCCTCGGATCAAGGCGGAGGCCTCCAACCCGCTGCATGTCGGGGCGCCGATTCCCGGAATGGTGACGGCCCTGCACGTGACGATGGGAAGCAAAGTGAAGGCCGGTGACAAACTCGCGACGCTAGAAGCAATGAAGATGCAGACGACACTCTATGCACACGCGGACGGCGTCGTGGACCAGCTTTTGGTCGCCGTCGGCGATGCAGTGGAGGCCGGCGATTTGCTGGCGAAAATCAGGGCCTAATCTCGGCGGACACTCCTGGGCAGGCCCCCCGTCCGTGTTCCGGACGGGGGGCCGCTTTTTTAGAGATAGGTCTCAAAATCCGTTTCGTGAAACGCTTTGCGTCTGACGCGAAAGATGTGGGCGATCCGTTCGTCGGGGTGCAACTGGACAAAGTTCCTAGACCCTGTCCACAGATAGCGCTGGTTGGTGAGCAGGTCGTGGACCTGGTAGGGTTCATCGGGAGTGCAACCGATAAGCTCCAGAGGTACGTGCACCATGCCGCTCTGAGATTGGTAGGGATCCAGGGAAACAGCCACCAGCAGAAGGTTATCCCGCGCCTCGGTCACCTTTGAAAAAAACAGGATCTGTTCATTTTCCGCAGTGTGAAAAGCCAGGTTGCGGAGGGTGTGAAGGGCGCGGTTTTCTTGGCGTATCCGGTTTAACGCGGTGATGAAACCCTTGATGTTGCCGGGGGCATTCCAGTCGCGTTCTTTCCACTGGTACTTCTCGCTGTCCAAGTACTCCTCCTTGTGGGGCAGAGCCGCGTTTTCACAAAGCTCGAACCCTGAGTAGATGCCGTAAACAGGGGAGAGCAGCGTGGTGAGAACGGCGCGCAGGAGAAAGGCGGCGCGGCCTCCCTGCTGGAGAAGGACGGGAAGAATGTCGGGCGTGTTTGGCCAGAGGTTTGGTCTGAAAAAATCTGCCATCTCGGGGCTTGTGAGTTGTGTGAAGTATTCGGTCAGCTCGTGCTTGGAATTGCGCCAGGTAAAATACGTGTAGCTCTGTGTGAACCCGGCCTTTGCTAGCGAGAGCATCATCTTCGGCTTTGTGAAGGCTTCCGAAAGAAAGACAGTGTCAGGAAACTCGGCCTGCACCTTCGTGATGAGAAACTCCCAAAACGCGAGCGGTTTGGTGTGTGGATTATCGACCCTGAAAATGCGCACGCCGCGGGCTGCCCAGAAAAGGACGACGCGCGTCAATTCCTGCCAAAGGTTGCGCCAGTCCGGGTTGTGATAGTTGAGCGGGTAGACGTCCTGGTATTTTTTGGGCGGATTTTCAGCGTACTTGATGGTGCCGTCCGGGCGGCTGAAGAACCAGTCAGGGTGCGCTTCCACATAGGGGTGGTCGGGCGAACAGTTGATAGCGTAGTCCAATGCGATCTCCATGTCGCGGGCCTGGATTTCGCCTACAAGCCAGTCAAAATCCTCAAGCGTCCCAAGCTCCGGAGCCACGTCGCAGTGGCCGCCCCCGTTGGGACAATCCTGGTGGCGATTGCCAATTGCGTAGGGCACCCCGGGCTCCCCCGGTTCACACGCCACCGCATTGTTGCGCCCCTTCCGGGCGGTGCTGCCAATGGGATGAATGGGTGGAAAATAGATGACGTCGAAACCCATCGCGCGTGCGTCGTCTACCCGTTCCAAACAGTCCCGGAAAGTGGAACCGCGGTCCCCCCGGCCTTCCGCCGAGCGTGGGAAAAATTCGTACCAGGCCGCGTGGAGTGCGGCGCGCCGGTCCACGGTGACGCGCGGGTAGCGGGGCACGGAATGGCGCAGCGGTGGTGCCTCAACGAGGGCGCGGACGGCGGGCGTGTCGATCCAGAACTCCGTGGCTTCGGCCAGGTCCGGATAGGTCGCCATGAGTGCCTCAACTTCGGGCAAATGGGAGAGAGCGTGAAGCTCGGAAGGCGACGCCTGCCGGAATTCCGCGGCGAATTGGAGCAATCGGGCCGCATCGGGCCGGCGTTGGCGCTGGACGGCGCGAGCGGCGGCGCCTTCGGCCAGGATCGCGCCTTCGAGAGTTTCGGTGTGCAGGTCGGGTTGGGCCGCCTTTAACTTTGCGTGAAACTCGTGCTGCCAAGTGCGATAGGCATCGCTCCACGCTTGGATCGTAAATTCAAACAACGTGTTTTCGAAAAAAGCGCATTCGCCTCGCCAGCGATCGTTGCCCGTTGCCAGGGGAGCCATGGGCGCATGTTGCCATTCCTTGGCTCCGACGCGCCGCCATTTGAGGCGTGCGCTCACAAGGTCGTGGCCGTCTTTGTAAATGTCCGCCTCAACATGGAGGGACTCGCCCACGACCCGTTTAAGCGGGTAGCGGCCGCCCGGTTCGAGAGGACTGATATTTTCGATGATCACCGTTGCAGGACGCAGCACCATAGGGGCGATGTTGCCCGTCTGCGCCTCAGGGGCTAGCCCAAATTGCAGGGGAAGTGCTTTCTGTGGCGGCCAGAGGGGAGCCTTTTTTGCTGGTCATCCCGGCGCGGGCTGGTAATTTTCGAACACGTTTTTCAACAAAGGCGCGGTTAGCTCAGTGGTAGAGCGCTTGCTTCACACGCAAGAAGTCGCAGGTTCGAACCCTGCACCGCGCACCATCTCCTCCGGGTCTCCCGAGACGACAAGGTTTTTTGGGTCTGCGCCAAAGACGGGCGTCATTTAAGGGGGAAAAGCCACGCAAAAACCATGGTGATGATCAACCCTGCAAATCCCTGTAATGCCATCATCGGCGACACAGTGCGCAGCATCCGGCTTTCGGGCAGGCCCGAGGATTTGCTGATGATCCAAAACCCGGCATCATTCATCCAGGCAAACGGTTTGGAGCCGCATCCGATGGCTATCGCAAAATAAACCGGATTGGTTGTCGCGCCCGCCGCGATGAGAGCTTTGGCGATGGGTGCGGCGGTGATCATCGCCACGGTGGCGGAGCCTTGGGCGGTGCGCACCAACATCGTCACAAAAAATACAAGCGGCAGGCCAATGGCGTGAAGGCCCTCAAACCGGTGGGCGATATCCGCTGCAATGCCAGTTTGTTGCAAGACACCGCCAAACGCTCCGCCCGCGCCAATAATCAAGAGAATGGCCGCCCCGGAATTCACCGCGCTCTGCACCGCAAAGGCTCCCGATCCAGTGCCCAAGCCGAAGAAAAGGGGAGCCAAGGCCGAGAGAGCCCCGAGGGTTAGTGCCATGTCTTTGTCTCCAAGATTTGAGACCCACGGAGCCAAGGGACTGCCCGCAGCGCGCAGCGTGTCGGAAAACGACGCGTCCAAACCAATGAGCAGCAAAGGCAGCAACACCGGGATAAGCGCTATCCAAAGCGGCGGCAGATTGTCGGGAGATACCGCCTGGGCTGGATCTTCATCGGGCACCTCTAAAACTTCGCGCCCGTTAGAAAAGTGCGCAAAGGCCACACCCACCAGCGCCGCACCCATCCCGATAAGGCTTCCCATCCAAATCATCGTTCCAAGCGGGACGCCCAGTTCACCGGCGACAAAAAGCGGTCCGGGGGTTGGAGGCACGAGGGAGTGGGTGATCGTTCCGCCGGCGACCGTGCACATCACGAGCAGGAGATAGTCCTTCCGCGTTTGCCTCGCCACCGCTTTAAAAAGGGGCGCTACCAGATACATCACAGTATCCAGCATCACTGGAATACAGAGTAGGAAGGAGGAGGAAAAAAACGCCCAGTGCGCCCGCTTCGGACCCGTGACGCGAAGCATCGCTCGGGCAATGGTCTGTGCCGCTCCCGAAAGCATCATGCCTTCTCCAAGAACCGTGGCCATCGCTATCAGAATGCCCAAATTTGCACTTGTACGGCCAAATTCCTCAGCGACTCTCATGGAGGCGGGCTTTTGGATGAACTTCACCGCGGTCTTCTGTGTCCATTCGCTCTTCGCCACCTTTTGGTCTGCATACAGCCGAAGGTTTTCCGTGGGAGTCAAAAGAGCGACGCAGAAGGCGCCGATAATCAGGGCGAGAAGCGCGTGCATGCGCAACACCAGGATGCCGACAATCACAACGGCCATGCCGCTGGCGAGAATAAGTAAGGGATGCAAAACAGGAGGGAGTTAGAAAGCCACAGTGCGGATGGAAGACGCGCAGGGGAAGCGCAAATTCCAAGGAGGCACAGGGCGTTGCAAACGAACCGCTTTTGTGCGACCGCGGTGCCCGTACCTGGCGCGATGGCTTACGCCCTGATGCGAAGGGCCTATTCCCGCAACAAGGCGAATGGATTTAAAACAAATCGGTAACATCGGAGCGAAGCGAAGAACACGTTTCACACTGACGACGCAATAATCACACCCAGTTTGCACGGGCGCCCTCTTCGGACTGAAACCGCCTGAGGTCTTTAAACCAGCAGCAGCGCCGGGCTTTCAAGAAGTCGGCGCAGTTCACTGAGGTAATTCGCAGCCACGGCGCCATCCACGACACGATGATCGGCGCTCAGACCAATAGCGAGGCGCTGGCCAACGACGATCGTATCGTTTGGACCGACTACGGGCTTCTTAAGAATAGCCCCCACGCTCACAATCACGGCCTGAGGCGGGTTGATAATTGCGTCGAAAAATTCAATCCCGTAGGAGCCCAAGTTGGAAACCGTGATGGTGCCGCCCTGATACTCATCAGGCTTGAGTTTTTTGGCACGCGCCCTCGTGGCGAGATCTTTGATTGCTTCGCTAATTTCACGGAGTGACTTCGTCTGGGCATCGCGCACTACGGGAGTGACGAGGCCGTCATCCACAGCAACCGCCACAGAAAGTCCGACGGAACCAAACTGGAGGATGGAGTCGCCGTTGAAAGCCGAGTTGGTGGCCGGCACCTTTACCGCGGCAGCGACAACTGCCTTCAAAACAAAGTCGTTTACGGTCAGTTTGACCCCTGAAGCGGGATCCGCGCCTGCGTTGAGGTCAGCGCGCATTTTCATCATCGGGCCGGCGTCGACTTCGATGTGTAGATAGAAGTGCGGGATCTGAGTTTTGCTGGCCAGAAGACGGTCGGCGATGATGCGCCGCATGCCGCTCAGGGGGATGATTGTATCGTTGGGGCCGGCGGGAGGCACGGGCACTGCAGCAACCGATGGAGCGGGGGCGCCGCCGCGCGCGGCAGGAACGGAGGCGGGGTTCGCATGCAAAACGTCCTTGGCCACGATGCGTCCACCTGGGCCGGAGCCTGCCAGGGATTCGAGGGTTACGCCGCGTTCACCAGCGATTTTGCGAGCTAGAGGGGAGCTCTTGACCCGCCCACCGGCTGAAAGAGTGACTGGGCTAGCCGCCGTGGGTTTGCCAGCAACACTCCCAGGGGTGCGTGTGTCCGAGGGGGAGGCCGCCTTTGCTGGCGCAGGGGTAATCGCGGGTGTAGTTCCCGGAGCGGGTGCCTTTTCTCCCTTGGCAAGTAGGACTGCGATTCTGGAGCCCGTGGGAACTTTGTCGCCGACTTTGACCAGGAACTCGTGCAAAATTCCGTCGTCAAAGCTCTCCATTTCCATGGTGGCCTTATCTGTCTCAACCTCTGCAACGATGTCACCCATCGAGACTTTGTCCCCGATGTTTTTGCGCCACTTGACTAGGGTGCCCTCTGTCATCGTGTCGGCGAGTTTGGGCATTTCAATGTAAAGAGGCATGGGTAACGAGGTCGTTGAGGTGAGGTTGAAGCGGAGAGGTGTAGCGGAATTGGGGCAGGGGGAAAACTTTTTTAGCGGGTAGATACTGGTGAGGAGGGGTTATAGAGGATTCATGAAAGGGATACAGGTGTTTTATGAGGGGCGCGTCCAAGGAGTGGGATTTCGGTATTGTGTGCGCCAGTTGGCTTGCGGCTACGAAGTCACAGGATGGGTGAAAAACTTGTCTGACGGCCGAGTGGAGCTGCAGGCCTGCGGAGAGGCCGAGGAGTTGGAGCTGTTTGTGACTTCCATCCAAGAAAGCGAGCTCAAGGGGCATATTCGCAAAGAGGAAAGGCATATTATTGCCCCGTTTCTGTCAAAAGGCTTCGAAATTCAGAGGTGACCAAGCTTTCTGCGAAAAGAATGGGTACTTTTGATAGCAGGATAAAAAACGGCAAAAAGCGGCAGGGATAAACGCATCTTACTTTTTTTAAGCTACTTATTTTTGTTCTAACGCCGCCCAATTGCGTAACGGAGGAGCCCGGCAGGCGGAGGACACAGGGAGGAGCGGGGTTTGGAATGGCAAGTGGGGTTGCATCTACGCCGAGGCTGCGTACACTTCCCAATTCTCACTCTGCCCATGAAAGCCATTGCAACTTTGGCGGCGCTGCTCTGCAGCGTCGCATTCACTTTCGCCCAAGAAGGGTCCGCCAAGTCCGGGAACCCGGCTCGTCCTTCATCTTCGGGACCCGTGACCCAACTCGACGCCGCGCGTGGAGCGGATACGGCACGATTGACCACCGGCAACGCAAGCGCTGCGGACAATGGCAATGGCAAGGGCAACGCGGAAGCGGCCGAGGGCAATTTGTGGGAGCTTCTCCAGAAAGGGGGCTGGGCAATGATTCCCTTGGCCGGGTTGTCCGTGCTCGCGGGAATGCTCGTGGTCGGGTTCGCTTTGACCATCCGAAGGGGCACCATCGCCTCGAGACAGTACATTGGTACCGTCGAGGTTCTGATTCGTAAAAAAGACTACCTCGGGGTGCTCGCAGTTTCCAACCGTCACAATGAAGCACTGGCGCGTGTTGTACAGAGGGCTTTGGATTTTGCGACGAAAAATCCGGGCGTTCCTTTCGACAGCCTCAAGGAAGTAGCGGAGGCCGAGGGCAGCGCCCAGGCGTCCGCCCTCCAGCACCGAGTGGCCTACCTCGCTGACATCGGCATTTTAGCACCGATGGTGGGTCTGTTCGGCACCGTGATCGGAATCATTCATTCCTTCGCCGCTATCGGCAAAGGGAATTCCTCTCTTTCCCGGGATATCTTGCTTGCGAGCGGCGTTTCGGAGGCCCTTATTGCCACGGCCGCGGGCTTGGTTTTGGCGGTGATTTCCGCAAGTTTCTACGCGCTCTTCCGCAATCGCGTGCAGTCCTTGATCTCTGAATTGGAGGGCGCTTCGAGCCACGTCATGGGGTTGCTCGCTGCCAGTTACCAGAAGCGTCGCGAACCAGGCAG
Source organism: Chthoniobacteraceae bacterium (assembly GCA_947479475.1). Taxonomy (GTDB): domain Bacteria; phylum Verrucomicrobiota; class Verrucomicrobiia; order Chthoniobacterales; family Chthoniobacteraceae; genus Chth-196. The sequence continues at coordinate 41,438 of CANJZW010000025.1, read as the reverse complement.
GGTTGAGGACGAGTTTTAACGCTCAACCCCACGCGTCCTGCCACCCAACCGTCTTCTATGAAATTTCGCAGCCGCAGAGAACCCACAACGGTCGCATTTCAAATCGCGCCGATGGTGGACATCCTTTTGGTGTTATTGTGCTTTTTTGTGATCACCTGGAGCATGGCGCGGAAGGAAAACGAACTCGACGTCCGCGTGCCCGCGGCCTCCGCGGGACAGGAAAGCAACCCTGTGGTCAATCAGACGGTTCTCAACGTCAAGGCAGACGGCACCGTGGTGTGGGACCGCAAAACGATCGCCAAGCCCGTCCTGTTGGAAAAACTCAAGAGCCTCGCCGCGCTTTATCCCGACTACGCCATCATCTTGAGGGGCGACGTCAAAACAGATTACGAGCACATTGTGCAGGTCCTTGATACCTGCCGAATGGCAGGCATCTGGAATGTGGCCTTTGCGACTTCAAAAGCGGAATGAAAAAACACGCGGTAGCCGGGTTGTTGTTCTTGATAGTGCAAACGGCTGAGGGGCTGTGCAAAGGTGAGTCGCCGCCCAAAGTGGTTCCTGTAGTACCAAAGGCAGTTCCGGTTGTTCCCATCGTACCGGGGGCACCGACACCTCCCCCGGCGCCCTCCGCTCCGGAAGAAAACGTTCCCAAAGTAGTTCCCGTTTCGCCTCCGCCCTCCGTTCCTCCGGCGACTGCGCCGTCTACGCCCGCCCCTTCAGAGACGCCGCTGTTCAAAGGCGAACCCACAGGGCGTATGGAGGTGCCTCTTTCCACTGCCCCCACTGCGCCCACGGCCCGTCCGCCCGCTTCGGGGCTACCTGCAGCCAACGCTGAGCACGCCCAAATGGGACTCGCAGACGCCCTTTATTCCCGCAAGCAATGGGACGGAGCAGTCATTGAGTACCAGCGCTTTTATTCTGATTTTCCACGAAGTGGGCAACTGGCTCCCGCCCTCTATCGCCTGGCGGAATGTTATCTCAACCTAGGAAGCGAAAATTCAGCGCGCCTTTATTTCGGGAAGGTTGTGGCCATTCCACAGTCCGGCCCTTTCGGGGGTGCGGCAGCCTACCGTCTGGCGGAGTTTGAGTTTCAGGAGAGGGACTTTGCCAATGCCGTGGCGCATTACAAAATTGCTGCGCAGCAACTTCCCGAACCAAAAGCAAAGCAGAGTGCCCAGTATTTTGCGGCCCGTTGTTTGCAGGAACTCGGACGCAAGCTGGAAGCCAGGGCCTCTTACCAGGCTTTGGGTGACTTGGCGGAAAACCATCCCTTCCGGGAAGTCAGCCAGTTCCAACTTGCGCTTCTTCTTTTGGAAGCCAACCACGGCACCGAAGCGCGACCACGCTTTGAGAAACTCATGGCACAGGCGGTTTCCGAGGAAATCAAAGCCGAATCTGCCACGCGCGTAGCCCTGATTAGTTTAGAAACCGATGCTAAAAACGCGTTGCCCGACCTTGAAAAAGCCCTCGCTTGGAAAGGCACAGAACAATGGCACGGCTTACTTCGCTTGGGTATTTTAAAGGCCGCTTTCGCAGTCGGAGAAAACGAGCGCGTGATCGGAGCCTACGCCGCCGCCGAAGCAGCAATTGAGCCCCAGCAACTTCCAGAAGTTCAACTGCTGGTGGGTAATGCGCACAGGCAGCTCAAGCAGTACACCGAGGCTGCGCTGATGTATACAAAGCTCATCGACGCATCGCCCGAGTCTCCTTCCGCTGCCGCTGCGCGTTACCAGCGGCTCACGTGTTTTTACAATTTGGACCGTAAGGATCTGCCGCAACAAATCGAAGCCTTCCTCGGGACCAATCCCAAACCCGCGGACCGCGACAAAGCCCAGTTGATGAAGGCAGAGGTGCTTCGCCTCCGCGGAGACTTTGCAGGCGCAGGAAGCGCTTACAGCCAAGTCGCCCGATCCAAAGAACTGGATGCTGACCGAAGGGCCGATGCCCTCATGCGGTGGGCCGAATGTTCTGTGACCACTGGCGATAACCAGGCGGTCCTCGCTTCCACAACCGAACTGCTCGCCGCGGCTCCCGGGTATCCACTGGCTTCCACGGCCTTGTACTGGCGGGCTGAAATTCGGCGCAGGACCAAGCAGTACGGGCCAGCGGAAAAAGACTACGAGGAACTCCTTAAAAAGTTCCCAACATTTGCGGATCGCGAAACCGTCATCAAACAGATGGCGCTTTTGAGGAGTGAGCAGAACGATAAAGCTGGGATGGCGCGCTATTACGAGCAGTTGCTCAAAGAATTTCCAGAGAGTCCCTCCAAGGCGGAGGCCAACCACTGGATTGGCCGCGCTTCCTTCGATTCTAAGGACTATAAAAAGGCAGTCGCTTTTCTTGTGGAGGCGCGAAAATTAAATCCCGGCGACTATTTTGAGGACAGTCTGCTCTTGGTGTACTGCGCTTACTACATAAACGACCCCGATCAGTTTTGGGTGCGTGTGCAGGAGTACCTTCCAAAGGGGAAAAGCAGTGTCGCTCCTGACGTGTTGCGGTGGTGCGCAAAAATGTTTCTGGATGCAAAACAGCCTGCAAAAGCAGAGCCCGTACTCACTCTTCTTTGCGCTGGGGAAGAACTTACTGAAAATGACTGGCTCCAGTTGGCCAGCGTGCGTTTGCCTTTGAACAATTTCGAAGGCGTGGTGAAGGCGGTCCACTCCTATTTACCCCTCGTCAATCATCCCGCAGCGAAAGCGCGCGGTCTGTTGCTTCGTGCGAAAGCCGAACTGGGACTTGTGGATTATGGTTCCACCCAGAAAACCGTGGATGAAGCGATTAGACTCCAGCCAGATGGACTTATAAATGGTGAGGCGCGGTTAGTGGCGGGCGATCTCCAACTCGCGCAGAAAAATTTCGAGGCCGCCGCCAAATTGTATGAAAGCGTTTCCATCGCTTTTGACGACGATCAGATTTCCCCGAAAGCGATGGAAAAGGCTTACGGCGCTTATAAGGCGGGAGGAAAGACAAAGGAGTCTCTTGCCATTCTGAACAAACTTCAGAGCCGTTACCCAGAGTACGCGCGAGAGCGTAACCTCAAGTAACACAGGTATTCGTGTCTTGGCTCGGAACGCCCCGTAACTTCCTGTTTTGGGACGGCACACGCTCTTAGTCTTCGCCTTTGCCCGGCAACAGTTGGTCACTCAAAGACGCGTCGCGCCACGCAAGACACAATCAATATGAACCGCAGAGATTTGCCTATTTTCGAACTCGAAAATGAGCTGGTTAACGCACTACGCAGCACCCCGCGCGTTGTGTTGGAAGCGCCCACAGGCTCGGGCAAATCCACGCAGGTGCCGCAAATTCTTTTGGACCACGGGCTGCTTGGAAATGGTGAAATCGTCGTGCTCCAACCCAGACGGCTCCCAGCTCGCATGCTGGCCAACCGTGTGGCCTCGGAACGCGGCGGGCGCACCGGCGAGGAGGTCGGTTACCAGATCCGTTTGGATCGCGTTTGTTCCTCCTTCACCAGGATCCGCTACGTGACGGAAGGAATTTTGCTGCGACAGATGTTGGCAGATCCAAAACTGCGGGGCGTCGCTGCGATCTGTTTTGACGAATTTCACGAACGCCATCTCTACAGCGACATCACGCTGGCGCGTGCTCTTGATATTCAGGAGACAGCACGTCCGGACCTTCTTTTGCTCGTCATGTCTGCAACGCTCGAGACCGCCGCACTGCGCCAGTATTTAGCCCCCTGCGAATTCCTCGTCGCTCGAGGCAGAACCTACCCAGTCGACATTTCTTACCTGCAACGGTCTCCCGGTGAGAAACCTCTCTGGGAACTCGTGGTAGATGAGTTTGAAAGGATCGCCTTACAAACAGAAGGCGACGTGCTGGTGTTTTTACCAGGAAGCTACGAAATTCACCGCACAATCGAGGCACTGCGAAACTCACGCGCCGGCCGGGATTGCGTTGTCTTACCCTTGCATGGCGATCTTCCGCCCGCTGAGCAGGACGCCGCCATTGCCCAACAGGCGCGGCGCAAGATCGTGGTGTCCACAAACGTTGCAGAAACCTCTCTGACCATTGATGGCGTTCGTGTCGTGATTGATGCAGGACTTGCGAAAATCGCCCGCTTCGACCCATACAGGGGCATCAACACCCTTCTTACTTCAAAAATCAGCCGTGCCTCAGCGGACCAGAGAGCAGGTCGCGCCGGCAGGACGGCTCCAGGCCTTTGCCTTAGATTATGGACCGAGCGTGATCACGGAGAGCGTGCCGCACAAGAACTGCCCGAAGTGCGGCGTATGGATCTAGCCGAAGTCGTGCTGACCTTGAAAGCCGCCGGGGTCATTGATATAGATGCTTTCAGATGGCTTGAGAAGCCAGAGCCACGCTCTCTGGAACGAGCCCTCGCGCTGTTGCAGGATCTTGGTGCCTTGGACACCGTGGGCGTCATCTCGGAACTGGGACGTAGGATGCTGGCTTTTCCAGTACATCCTAGGTACGCACGGATGCTCCTCGCAGCCGATGAATATGGATGTGTCCCAGAGGCCGCCGCAGTCGCCGCCCTCACCCAAGGTCGCCCACTATTGCGCCGTGGAAGTGGCAGCCTGCTCGAAAAGGAGTCCGGTGAGCTCTCTGAGGAGGAGACGGGCTCAGATTTTTTCCTTCTGCTCAAGGCCCTCCGTTTTGCGGAAAAGGCCCATTTTGACGTGAGGCGGTGCGAGGCAGCTGGGATCCATGCGGGCGCGGCGCGGGAGGCAGCAGCCTTGGTTAAACAGTTTTTGCAAATCGCAGCCAGTGAGGGGCTTTACGTTTCCCAGTCGAATCCTGATCCAGAGGCCGTTCGGCGCTGCGTGCTGGCTGGATTTCCTGACCAAGTTGCCATCCGATTGGACGCAGGCACGCTGCGTTGTGCCCTCGTCCACGGACGCCGAGGTGTCTTGGCGAGGGAAAGTGTGGTGCAGCAAGAACCGTTGCTTGTGGCCTGCGAGGTCCGAGAGGTGGAGGCGCGTGGAGCCGAGCGGCAAGTCCTTTTGACCCTCGCCACGGCGGTGCGCGAGGACTGGCTCAGGGAACTTTTCCCAGCGGGCTTTGAAGAGCGCACCGACGTCTCCTTCGACTCCACCCAGAGGCGTGTGATTGCCAAACAGATCGTCCGTTTTCGAGACGTGCTTCTGCGATCCAAGGATACGGAACGCGTGCCCTTGGACGCCGCCGCCGAACTGCTCGCCATAGAGGTCGAAGCCGGTCGCTGTCCCTTGAAGAATTGGGATGACTCCGTCGAACAATGGATCGCCCGCGCCAACATGGTTGCCCATTGGTTTCCAGAGCAGAACATTCCACCCATAGCGACTTCAGACCGGCGCCTGTTGGTGGAGCAAATTTGCCATGGTGCTGTGAGTTATAAGGACATCAAGGAAAGGCCGGTGTGGCCCGTGGTGAAAAGTTGGTTGTCCGCCGCCCAGGCCGCTTTTGTCGAGAAGGTGGCACCAGAGCGCGTCGAGATGCCGAACGGCAAAAAATTTAAAGTGATCTACGCGGCAAAAGCGTCTCCGACTGTTGCTGTTCGAATCCAGGATCTTTACGGCGTCGAAGGCGAGCTTCGGGTTGGCGGCGGCCGCGTTGCACTGGTCATCGAGGTGCTTGCCCCCAACCAAAGGCCGATCCAGGTGACGCAAAATCTTTCTAACTTCTGGAAAGAAAGTTACCCAAAAATTAAGCAGGAACTACAGCGGAAGTATCCAAGACACGAATGGCGTTGAGGGGCGGCCGGCGGAAGAGCCCTCACCGGGGCCGAGGCAGAGAACCGCGCTTTTGGATATCGTCGAACAGATCGCCTCGCATGTTTTGAAAGGGCTCAGATTGCACAACGGCGCGTACCAGGTCGGCCATGCGTCCCTGAGTGGATTCCATATGGGTAACAAGGTTTGAAAGAGTCGGAATGTCCGACGCTTCCAGCCCTCTTCCTAAAGCATAGGTGAGCGTTTTCTCGATAAAACAGCGGTAGAAATCGCGCTTACGCCCTGTCGATAAAATCCCGATCAGTTCCTCCAGAGACGCAAACTTTTCGCCTGTGACGAGCTCGCCAGATTCATCTGTCGGGCTCTCTTCGCCCGCTTCACGGTACATGCCCATCGCGTTAAACCCCTCCAAGGCAAGGCCCAGAGGATCCATCCTTTTGTGGCAGGACGCACAAAGCGCGTCGCTCCTGTGCAAGGCCATAAGTTCGCGCATTCCCATGTGAGCGCCCTTTTTTATGTTTTCAAGTGGTGGAATGTTGGGTGGTGGTGGTGGCGCAGGGCTGCCCAGAAGATTCTCTAGAATGAACTGACCCCTTTTCACGGGCGACGTGCGCGTGGGGTTTGAGGTGACTACAAGAAAGCTGGCGTGACCCAGAAGGCCTAGCCTGTGGGAATCCATAGGTAGTTCCACCTTACGCATCTCCTGTCCAGTGACCCCGCGAATCCCATAAAACGTCGCAAGCGTCTGGTTCAAAAAAGTGTATCTGGCGGAGAGTAACTCCTCTGCGGGCAGATTTTCACGCAGCACGTGAAGAAAAAGCCCCTCGGTCTCAAGGCGCATCGCCTCCCGAAGTTTGTGGCTGAACATCTTCTCCCCTTCGTCTCCCTTGCGGACACCTAGAACCGCCCTAGGCTGGATCGGAACCGTCTCGGCGTCTCGCGACTGCAACCATTGTCCCACAAAGCTGCGCACGTAACGCGTGCTTTTTTGGTCCCGCAACATCCGCTCAACCTGCGCCGGAAGTTGCTGCCGTAATGAATGGCTCTCGGCTAATTTCAAAAGAGTATCGTCGGGAGTTGAGTTCCACAAAAAATATGAAAGTCGCGATGCCAGAGCGTATTCATCGATCGGAACACTTGCGCTTTTTCTCTCTTCCTGTGGCTGGGTCTCGGCGCGAAATAAAAACCGCGGTGCTGCGAGGACCGCACCAAAGGCACGTTTAAGGCCCTCCTCAAAGCTGTTTTCAAGCATTCCAATCGCCGTCAATTTCTCCAAGGTTCCTGCATCGACAGGGCGCCTGAATGCCCGGTCGGCAAAGCTGCGGATCAGCTCCTTCATATAGGCTTTCCGAGCCTCCGCGGTGCTCGGTGGCGGACCCTCGGGCGCCAACATCTTGGCCCCGGGATTCGCGGGCTTTACCGCAAGTTCCACGATGGATTCCGCAGCACGCAGATATTTCTCCATATGGATGGGAGATAGATTCAAGACAGCCCCAATCGTGTCGAACCCATAACCGGTGTCATCGTGCGGAAAATAGTCTTCAACCAAATAGTCGACACCGGTGAGATCTTTGATGGTATTGCGGTACTCGGCTCGGTTAAGGCGTCGAATGATGCCCTTACCTGGATCTGGGCGAGTAGGGTCTAATCCTAGCGCGTTTTGAACCACCCAGGTTTGGATTTTGAGCCGGTCCTCCTTCGAGGGCCGGGGTTTGTCGGAAGGGGGCATCAGTTCGGAGTCTAGATTACGCCACACCGAGAACCACAGGTTGCGTTCGGCCTCCGGGTCAGCAGGCTTTTGATCCAGCATTACTCCCCCCTTTTTTGAACCTTCGCCATGGCAGTCAAAACAATATTCACGCAACAGCGGTGACACAGAAGAGGAAGACGTTGCGCCAAACAACTCTGCAGCCATCAACAGAAGCGATCCGCACACGGTCCATATTGAAAGATTGCGAATCAAAGGTAACGCCATGACAGGAAGTTGAGCCGAAAATCTCTTCTTTATTAGCAAGCAAGTGCGATTCACAAAAGAGTCCCGATTTTAGAATCCAGAGCGTTTCAAACCGACGCACACGTAACAAGCGGCTTATGAAACCGTTTGGTAGCAAATTGCGCAGGGTACTCAGCGGAGACGCTTTGGTAAAGAGTACATCCCTCTTTTTTGATCCGTTCGGCTGGGCCCAAAAAGCCGCGCCGTACCGAATCAATCTACAACCCCAATGAAGAGGCTTCTCTCCGAGTCTATTTGTGGCTAAAAACAAGGGATCCCCATGAAAGTGCTTCTTACTTCTTTGATGTTCGGACTTTTTGCCATGACAGCTTCTACCGCGGAAACGGGCGTTCCTTCCAGCGAGCGCATCACCTTTGGTGGAGGCTGTTTTTGGTGCATTGAAGCCGTATTCCAGCGGCTCAAAGGTGTCACTGCCGTTGTGAGCGGATACGCTGGGGGCAAAATAGAAAACCCCACTTACAAGCAGGTCTGCACTGGTGAAACAGGCCACGCGGAGGTGGTCCAAATTGAGTTCCAACCTAACGTCATCTCCTACGAGAAGCTGATGGAGGTGTTCTGGGCCGCCCACGACCCTACCACACTCAACCGTCAGGGCGCAGACGCAGGAACACAGTACCGTTCCGTAGTCTTCTACGAAAATGCCCGGCAGAAAGAGCTCACAGAAAAGTCCAAGACGGCTGCCCAAAAGGAGTTCATGGCTCCCATCGTGACGGAGATTTCACCTCTGCCCAAATTTTACAAAGCCGAAGATTATCATCAAAACTACTACAATCTGAACGGTGCAAAAAACGGGTACTGTTCCGTGGTTATCACCCCAAAGCTTCAAAAACTTTTGCATAAGGGTTTGATTGAGGAATTGCCCGCCAAATGAGTCACCTTTTGACAGGCGCCGAAAAACGCGCCCTTAAATCGCAAGCGCAACGCTTGGACGCCGTCGTGCGGGTCGGCCAAGCCGGCGTTACCGAAGCCGTGGTGGCAAGCCTTACCGACGCCCTTGAGCGGCATTCCTTGGTTAAGGTCCGTTTCGCAGGCTTCAAAGAGGAGCGTAAAACGCTGGCTCCCCAACTTGCCCAGGACACCCACAGCACCTTGGTGCAGCAGGTGGGTAATGTGGCGGTCTTCTACCGCCAAAGCGCCGGCGCCTAGGGCCCTGTACTAGGGCTTCGGCCGCGACAGTGACACTGGGTTTAGGATTGGGGTTCCCCTGCTGGTTCTTTGGTGAGAAACACCGGGGTTCACCGTCCGTGTTGCAAAGCAACCCTGTTCGGGGCGATATTTGTCCCCTGCCCCATATGATTCCGGACCCTAGCTCCAAATACCGCGCATTCCCGCCAGTCGATTTACCAGACCGTCAGTGGCCAGGCCGTACTTTGACGCACGCACCCGTCTGGTGCAGCGTGGACCTGCGTGACGGAAATCAGGCGCTGGCCGTCCCGATGAATGTCTCTCAGAAGTTGGAACTGTTCGACTCCCTTGTTCGATGCGGGTTCAAGGAGATCGAAGTGGGCTTCCCTGCGGCCTCCAACACAGAGTTTGCGTTCATGCGTCGCCTCATCGAAGACGGCCGCATTCCTGAGGAGGTTACCGTTCAGGTTCTGGTCCAGGCGCGGGAGGATCTTATTCAGCGCACGGTGGAGTCTCTGAAGGGCGTGCGCAAGGCCATCATCCACCTCTATAATTCCACCTCGCCTGCACAGCGCAGAATCGTTTTCGGTCTCGAAAAACCCCAGATCGTGGAGATGGCGCGCAAGGGGACCCGCTGGATCAAAGAGCGCCTCCCCCAGCTTGCGGGGTCAGACATTCGGTTGGAATACTCTCCGGAAAGCTTTTCAGCAACCGAGATCGAATTCTCGGTCGAGATCTGCCAGAGCGTTATCGACGAATGGCAGCCCACGCCCGAGAGCAAAATCATCCTAAATCTACCCGATACCGTAGAAGTGGCGATGCCGAATGTTTACGCTGATCAGATCGAGTGGTTTTGCCGCCAAATCGGGCGGCGCGATTGCTTGATCATCAGCCTCCACACGCACAATGACCGCGGTACAGGCACGGCCGCCACCGAACTTGGGCTGCTAGCCGGCGCGGATCGCGTCGAGGGCACACTCTTTGGAAACGGAGAGCGCACCGGCAATTTAGATCTCATCACAGTCGCGCTCAATTTGTACATGCACGGGATTGCCCCGAAGCTGAACTTTTCAAACATAAGCGCGCTGCGCGAGGTTTATGAGCGTTGCACCGGGATGACTGTCCCGCCGCGACATCCCTACGCCGGGGAATTGGTGTTTACGGCCTTTTCCGGCTCGCATCAGGACGCAATTCGCAAGGGGCTTGCCGAATGGCAGGGTAAAGGGGCAGGAGCGATTTGGGACATTCCTTATCTTACGATCGACCCCTCTGATTTGGGTCGCGAATACCGGGAGGTGATCCGCGTCAACAGCCAGTCGGGCAAGGGCGGCGTCGCGTACCTCTTGGAGAGTCAGTTTGGCATTGAGTTGCCAAAGGATTTACAGCGGGAGTTCGGACCGCTGGCCAACGACGCGGTAGACTCGCTTGGCCGCGAGGTGACGGGCACCGAACTCAAAGGGATGTTCTGGCGCGAATACGTGGAGCGTCGAACCCCTTTGGAGTTGCACCATTTTCACGCTGACGGCGTAGACGGCATCTTCCGCTGCAGGGCCAGTCTGGTGCGGGATGGAGGTGAATTAAAAATTACGGGAGAAGGCAACGGTCCGATCGCTGCCTTCGTGAATGCATTGACGGTCGCCGGTTTGGCACCGTTCGAGGTTGTTGATTACCGTCAGGCGGCTCTTGGCAGCGGCACAGAGGCCAGCGCCATCTCCTTCATCCGGATCCGCACCAACGATGGACGACTGGTGTGGGGCGCAGGAGTCAACACCCACATCCAACTGGCGTCGATCGAAGGGGTCGTGAGCGCCCTCAACCGTGCTTCAGTTTAGGAGCTCAAAACAAATTTTCTCATGGGCTTCCGTGTTTGCAAATCGTTCGAAATTGAAAACGGCCACATGCTTTCGAAGCATCCCGATAAATGCCGCTTTCCCCATGGGCACACTCGCAAGGTCGAGTGTATCCTCGCCGCGGCTACCCTCGATGCAAACCAAATGGTGTGCGACTTTAAGGTCGTCAAAGGCCTCATCGGCGAATTTTTGGAAATGTACGATCATGCGCTTTGCATGAACACGGACGACCCCCAGTTCGCGCATTTTAAACAAGTCTATGGGGAAAGAGTGATCGGGTTCCCTCATCTGGATCCGACAACCGAGTTGATTGCCCAGACCCTATTTGAACACCTCAAAGGGAGCCTGGCGGCCTACGTCGCAGGCCCTCCAGCCAGCTATCCAGTGCGACCGGATGTGCGCTTGGAAAAGGTCCGTGTTTGGGAAACATCCAGTTCCTGGGCAGAGTACTCTGAATAGCTCCAAGGGCTACGAAAGGCCTCAGTTGGCCCTAAGAAACAGCCCCTAGCGGACTCCTTAATTTGTGAGCTTTTTGCGGTCACGCTTCTCTTCCGTTTTTAAAACCGACTTTTTCTTCGTCGGTGTTTTAGCCTTGGCTTGGACATATCAAGCCGTTCGAGCTGATGTTACCACCGATCAGCACAACTCAAATGGCGCCCTCATCTACGAAAAAACGTGTGCGGAATGCCACGGCAAGCAGGGAGAAGGTGTGCATGGAAAATACGATGAAATTTTGGCAGGAAACCGTACGCTGACGTCGCTAACCCGCCTCATTTCTAAAACAATGCCGGAGGGTAAAGAAGGCTCCTGCATCGGTCCAGATGCAGAGGCCGTCGCGAAGTATATCTTTGACGCGTTTTATTCTCCGCCCGCGCAGGCGCGCGTGCGTCCGGTTCAGGAAAGTCTGTCCCGCTTGACCGTCGCCCAGTTTCAAAATTCCGTGGTCGATTTGTTGGGCCGCTTCCGACCAGGCTTCGATCGACCCATAGGCAATGAACATGGACTAAAGGGTTTTTATTCGGGCTTTGCGATTCCCACGCCGGAGGAAGAGGCGGAAGCTAAAAACACCAAGAAAACCGACCGCAAAGCCCGAAGGCAGGAGAAATTTGAGCGTATCGATACCGCCCTCACTTTCAATTTTGGCGCCGAGAGCCCCAACGTCGAAAAGATGATCCCGGGAGAATTTAATGTCCGCTGGACAGGCTCTATTTACGCTCCGGAGACGGGCACCTATGAGTTTGTCGTAAAAACAGAAAACGGTGTTCGCCTCTGGATTAACGAACCAGAGGAACCCCTCATAGACTCATGGGTGGCACCCGGGTCTCAGGTCAGGGAAGAGAAAAAAACAATCTTCCTGCTTGGGGGCCGTACGTATCGAATGACGCTTTCCTTTTTCAAGTTTAAGGACAAAAGCGCCTCGATTGACGTGTTTTGGAAGCCTCCTCACGGGACCCATGAACATATTCCGCCAGCTCGCCTTATGCCGCAGGAAGTTCCTGTAAACATGATCGTGAAGACCCTGCTTCCCGCAGACGACAGGAGCGATGGATACGAGCGGGGAACGACGGTTTCCAAAGAATGGGACCAAGCCATTACGGCCGCGGCGCTGGAAGTCGTCGCTCATGTCGAGGCAACGCTCGACAATCTCTCAGCGAGTAAATCCAACGCACCAGACCGGGTTGAAAAACTTAAAATCTTCACACAGCGTTTTGTGGAAGCGGCATTCCGTCGGCCTCTCAAAGATGAGGAAAAACTTTTTCTCATAGAGCGCGTTTTCGGCGCCGCGCCGACGCCTGTCGTGGCTGTCAAGCGTCTGGTATTGTTTACTCTCAAGTCCCCTCAATTTCTGTATCCTGAACTTTCCAAGGGAGATTCCAGCGCCGATTTGATTGCCTCTACGAGGCTCGCCGTTGTGTTGTGGGACTCCATCCCGGACGCCACGCTCGCAAAAAATGCGCTCGAGCACAGGCTCCACACCCGCGAACAGATTGAAAAAGAAGCATGGAGAATGCTTTCGGACTCCAGGGCCAGGGCAAAACTAAACGGTTTTTTCGTACAGTGGCTCGACCTGGAGCGCGCAGAACATGCGTCCAAAGACGCCCAATTATTTCCTCAATTCGATGAGGCTTTCCGGGCTGATTTGCGGGAGTCGTTGCACCTGTTTCTCGATGAAATCGTCTGGGGCGAAAACTCAGACTATCGGGAATTACTTCAGGCCAACCATCTGTGGCTGAACGCGAGATTAGGACGCGTTTATGGAAAATCAGTAGAAAGCGGCGGCTTCGAGCGCTTCGTGCCGCCCGCTGGGGAACGCTCTGGAGTTTTAACGCATCCTTATTTGTTGTCAGCCCTTGCATACAACCGTACAACATCGCCGATTCATCGCGGAGTGTTCTTAAGCCGCAGTATTGTGGGAGTGAACCTCAAAAACCCAGCGGTGGCAGTTGCCTTCGAGGATGCAAAATTTGATCCAAGCCTCACCATGAGAGAAAAGGTTTCTTCACTCACCAAAAGCACCTCCTGTGCTGGATGCCATGGGATCATCAATCCGCTCGGATTCACTCTTGAAAATTTTGACGCTCTCGGACGATGGCGAACTGAGGATAATCATAAAGCGGTAGACGTAGGCGTAGATTTTGAGGCGGAGGAAGGGGGCATGCTTCATTTTTCAGGACCGGTTGATGTGGCAAAACATGCGGTGAATAGCTCGCACGCGCACGAGTCCTTTGTTCGCCAGTTGTTTCTATATACGGTGAAGCAACCTCCTGCCGCGTTTGGCGCAGAACTCCTTCCCCAATTGAAAACGCAGTTTACGACGGACTCTTTCCATATTCGCAAACTGCTTGTCCAGATTGCCCTGACGAATGCGACCGCCGGTCTTCCCAAAGACGAGTCCACCGTTGCTGGGCATTGACCTTCGCCGGTTTTTATCCAGTCTCTCTTCATCCCTTTTCCTGTGAATCATTTAAACCGCCGTCAATTTCTTCGGAATCTCGGAGTCTCCGCCGCTGCCCTGCCCTTTCTTGGGGGTCTACCGAGTCTCTCCGCCGCAGCGGAGGCCCAAAAATGCAGGCGTTTGGTGATTATGTTTTCACCGAACGGAACGCTCCCCAATGAATTTTGGCCTGACGAAGAAGGGGAGGATTTCCAATTTAAATCGATTCTTCAGCCTCTGGAGCCCTTTCGGAAACAAACTCTTGTGTTAAAGGGGGTCTTCAACAAGATCCGTGGCGACGGCGATAATCACATGCGGGGAATGAGCTGCCTGCTGACCGCGGACAATCTGCTTCCGGGTAATATCATGGGCGGCGGTGGGGCACCCGCCGGTTGGGCTAGCGGTGTTTCTATTGATCAGGAAATCAAAAAAGCTCTCCAGGCTCGGCCTCATACAAAAACCCGGTTTGGATCACTGGAGTTCGGAGTGGCTGTTCCAAACCGGGCAGATCCATGGACGCGCATGAGTTATTTGGGGCCCAACCAACCCGTGGCCCCAGTTGACGATCCTTATCAAATGTTCGCCAAGATGTATGGGCAGATGAAGGACAAGGACAGCCTTGTGAGCATTCTCGACGATGTCAAAGAGGACTTGCAACGCGTCTCCAAAAAGCTGAGCGCCCGCGACAAGCAGATGTTGGAAGAGCACATGGCGTTAGTTCGGAACATGGAAACAGAGTTAAAGACGCCGGTACAGACGGTGGCTCACCCTATGCCTGATTTGGATCCGGGCATCGAGCTTGTCAACGACAACGCTCCGCAAATTAGTCGGATGCAGATCAACCTCCTGGTCAATGCGCTCTCCAACGACATGGTTAGGGTAGCGACTTTCCAATTCATGAGGAGCGTTGGGCAGGCGCAAATGCGATGGCTCGGTGTCGAGGAAGGTCACCATTCGCTTTCGCACGATCCGGACGACAACAAGGATTCCTTTTCCAAACTTCAAAAAATCAACACCTGGTTTTGCAGTCAATTTGTCTATCTCGCGAAGCGCTTGTCCGAGACGCCCGAACCCTTTGGTGAAGGGTCCATGCTGGATCACACGCTCCTCGTGTGGACCAATGAGCTGGGTAAGGGAAACACCCACACGCTCGACAACATTCCGATTGTCATGGTGGGTGGGGGCGCTGGGTTCAAAATGGGGCGGTCGCTCAAACTAGACAATGTGGCGCATAATCGCCTTTGGCTTTCGATTGCGCACGCCATGGGGCATGACGGGTTGCAGACCTTCGGCAAAGCGGAGCTTTGCGCCGAAGGCCCTCTTTCTTTGACCTAGGCCAATCGGGTGAAGAATGCTCGGCGGGATTTGATCGCGCTTCATGCTGGCTTCACTGCCCCGCTTGAAACAATGATACTGTCTTCTTTTGGTCAGAACTTTTTATGGACGACTTTATCCCACTTAAACGCGCCGTCGAGGCTACCCAAATTCCCAGCGGTCAAGTCGTGATGCTGCCCGAAGGTTCGGTGGTCACGATCACCCAATCCCTGGGTAGCGCCTACACTGTGCATGCCTCCACCGGGGGATTGTACCGAATCACTTCTCAAGATGCCGATGCCTTGGGTTTGGAAGTTGCCCAGTCGCCCACCATCGTCGAAGGACCCTTCAGCGAGGAACTGGTGTGGGGCTCTTTGCGCGAGGTCTACGACCCTGAAATCCCAGTCAATATTGTAGACCTTGGTTTGATCTATAGCCTGAAAGCGGACCTCGTGGAGGGGAATGAAGAGGCGCGGAAAGTCACGGTTGAAATGACGTTAACCGCGCCTGGGTGCGGGATGGGGCCTTCCCTCGCAGCGGAGGCGCGCCAGCGCATTTCGGCGTTACCAGGCGTAGCCGAAGCGGATGTCCATCTTGTTTGGGATCCGCCTTGGGGACCAGACCGGATCTCGCCTGCCGGGCGCGTAAAGCTTGGGATCGATTAATTCAGGACACGCGTTCCAGGGGTTTTCCTAAGGGCAGCCCGCGCTCCAGCGCTCCAAGCAACCAGCAGGTTGATACTCTATGCAACCAGTCATAGTATAGTATATCGTGCGACTATGAGAACGCTGCTGAACATCCTTTGGTTGTTATGCGGAGGGGCATTAAACGCGATACATTGGTATCTCGTCGGTGTGTTGATGGCCATCAGCATCGTAGGTCTCCCTTGGAGCCGTGCCTGTTTCACGCTGGGAACATTTTCACTGTGGCCCTTTGGACGCCAAATGATTTCGAGAGAGTTGGTGACCGGGCGGATGGATTTTGGAACCGGTTGCTTGGGCACCGTGGGCAACATTCTGTGGCTGCTCTTCGCGGGATGGCATCTGGCACTCGCCCACCTTGTTCTGGCCATGGGTTGCGCGGTGACCATCATTGGAATTCCATTTGCCGTGCAGCATCTCAAGCTCGCCCTTGCCTCACTGATGCCCATCGGTATGTCGGTGGTGAAATGCCCCTGAGGGCGGTTTAACGCTACAAGCCAAAGGCGTGACAAATGACACGACTAGAACTGAGGTATGAACAATAGAGGCACGTTCGAGGAAGCGGCGGCCCTAATCAGATCCGGGCAATTGGAGGCAACGGTTGTCCAGTGGGAACAGGAGTTGGAAGTACCAGCTTTGTGGGAGAGACTTTTTGCTTTTGGCGAGGCCAGCGCTGGTCTGGGGCGCTGCCACGAAAGTTTAAAGTTACACACCAAGGCATTGGCATTGGATCCCAAAAACGTCCGTTCGCTCTGCGCATTGGGTGAAGCCTATGAGAGATGCGCGCGTTCGAAAGAAGCCCATGAATGTTTTTTAAAAGCGTTAGAGTTGGCGCCTGAAGAGGCTATGGCATGGAGCGGAATAGGCTACACCCTGCTCCGCTTGGGAAAACTTCAAGAGTCGTTCGCTTGCCTCCAGCGCGCCCTCTCTTATGACGCGATGAGTGTGGATGTTTCGAACCGAATGGGACTGTGTTTGTTGGCACAAAAAAGATTTCCCGAGTGCATCGCGCTCTTTGAAAAAAGCGTTGATTCAAAACCTGATTTTGTCGCTGGTTGGAAGAACCTTGCTGTGGCGCGGAGAAGTATGGGAGAGATTGAGTTGGCAATCTTAGCCTGCAGCAAAGCCCTCGAAATCCAGAGCGCTGATGCAGGCAACTGGACAAATATGGGCGTCCTTTTGCAGGAACAAAATAGAGTGGACGAAGCGATTGCCGCTTATCAAAAGGCCATTCAGTTAGACAGAAGCTATCACCTCGCGCATTTAAACGAGGGCCTTGCTCATCTTTTGAGAGGGAATTTGTTACTGGGCGCCTTGAAATACGAGTACCGCTGGCTTCTTGTTGGCCAGACTCCCGCTCGGCATGGGGCGCTGCTATTTTGGAGGGGAAGCGAACCTCTCGCAGGAAAGGTCATACTTCTCCACGCCGACCAGGGCTTTGGGGACACCATGCAATTTCTTCGTTACGCAGGAATCCTCGCCAAGATGGGGGCCACTGTCCATGTTGAAGTCCACCCTTGCTTGGTCAATCTCGTAGAGCAAGTGGATGGCGTTGAGTCGGTTGTGAAATTTGGTGAGAAGGTCGGTCATTTTGATTTTCATTGCCCTTTTCTGAGCTTGCCCTTCGCATGCAGAACAACCCTTGAGGCGATCCCAAGAGGTGTTCCCTATATCAAACCCTCCCTGATGGCTTTGGATAAATGGAGACCGTTTTGGACCTTTGCGAATCAACCGCGGGTTGCATTGGTTTGGAGGGGTAATCCAGAACATGATAACGACCAAAATCGGTCCTGTGCCTTGGACTTCTTCCAACCGCTTTTGGAATCCTGTCACTGCGAATTCGTAAACCTACAGTGGGCATCTACAGCAGAGGAAAAGAATCTGTTGGGGCGCTGCACTAACTTTCGTGACCCAACTCCGCATTTAACCAATTTCGACGACACGGCTGCCGTGATCGCAGGTGTCGATCTGGTGATTTCGGTCGACACGGCGGTGGCGCATCTCGCGGGTGCCATGGGGAAGCCAGTATGGATATTATTACCGTTTGCGCCAGACTGGCGATGGATGCTTAAAAGAAACGACAGTCCTTGGTACCCCACTGCCCGGCTCTTTAGGCAGCCCAGGCGCAAAGAATGGGCTGAGCTGATGCCGCAGGTTGTGGAGGCGTTAATCGAATTTTGTGCGTTGAAATCTGCCTCGCAGGAATTGCCGGTCCAATGATTTGCGTGCGCCGTTTATGACAGCATCTTTGAAACCCCCCAAACGGGTCCTTTTTGCGGGCCTTTTTCACGAAACCCACTCCTTTGTCGATGGCTCCACCGGACCATCCGCCTTCAGCCTGCTTGAAGGCGACGCCATGCTAGGATGCCAGGGGGATAGTTCGCCAATGGGCGGAGCTTTGGCTGCAGCTCAGGGGTTCGGTTGGCACGTGATCCCAGCTCTCGACATGAGAGCCATGCCCTCAGGCCTAGTCGAGGACTCCGTTTTTGAATTCTTTTGGATCGGGCTGAACCGTGCGATTGAGTCGTTGCAAGGACATAGCGTGGACGCCGTTTTTTTAGTGCTGCACGGCGCCATGGTCACCAATGCTCTTGAGGACGTCGAAGGCGAATTGCTCAACCGGCTGCGTGCGCTTCCGGGCTTTGCTACAGTTCCTGTCTTCGGTGTTTTCGACTTACATGCCAACTTTACGGCAGCGATGGCACGTGGTTCTGACTGCCTCGTGGCCTACCGCGAGAATCCCCATACAGACGCGCGTGAGGCGGCCGTTCGGGCGGCATCCCTTTTGGAGCGTTGCCTTCAGACGGGGGTGGTTCCTAAAACATTCTGGGCACACTCCTCAATTCTTTGGGCCCCCACAGCGACGGCCACCGCAGACGAGCCCATGTACTCTCTTCTCGCCCTCGCCCGATCTCTTGAGGAGGAGAACGAAGACATCTGGTGCGTTAATGTGGTTGCAGGTTTCTCTTTCGCAGACACACCAGATACCGGTGTGAGTTTCACCGTAACTACATCCGGCCCTCAGGCCGAGGCGCTCGAGATTCTTGAGGATATCTCGCTCAAGGCGTGGGAGGATCGTGAAGTTGGCAACGTTGTAGATTTGCCAGCTGAAGACGTAGTGGCGTGGGCAATGCAAAATCCGGTTCCAGGCCTTACTGTATTTGCCGAACCTTCCGACAACATTGGAGGTGGGGCACCAGGTGACGGCACAGGGTTACTGCGTGTTTTTTTAAGTCTCAACCTCCAAAGCGCGGCCATTGCGATTGCAGATCCAGCCGCAGTCGCCCACCTTGAAGCTTTAAGTAACGGTCACCCTCCACGTAGCGGTCCCGTGCGCGCCCGAATCAGCGTGGGGGGCCGGGGCAGTCGGATGGATGCAGGGCCGGTGGAGTTGGATGTGGAATTGGTCTCGCTCTCAGACGGGCACTTTGAATTGGCCGATAAAAACAGTCATCTTGCATCTGTCAGCGGTGACTTTTTTGAAATGGGACCGAGCGCTGTTGTGCGCCACGAAGGAATAACCATTTTGCTCACCACCCGCCCGACTCCTCCCATGGACTTAGCTCAGTGGACCAGCCAGGGCCTCGCGCCAGCAGCTTTTTCTTACCTTGGAGTGAAAGCCGCAGTGGCGCACCGCCGCGCCTACGAACCGATCGCAATCCGAATGCTCAAAGTGGAAACGCCAGGTCCCTGCTCCAGTCGTCTACGGTTCCTACCCTTTTCCAAGGTGCGGAGGCCTATCTTTCCGCTCGACGATGGAGGACGAACAAACCCTTCAAAAAACCGCGAGACAATTTAACAGGAAAACCGGGATGGCTCAGGTTTAAGGAAGCCTTCAAACTGGCTGTTAATATCAGCGTTTTGGCTTGTTTGTGTAGGCCTCGGCGCCGGGTTCTGGGACCTCTTCGAGAAGCTTTTTTACGATGTCCAAGGACGTGAGTCCCTCAGAATCCGCGGCGAAATTAGTGAGAATGCGGTGGCGCAGAACCGGCGGTGCTGCACGGCGTATATCAGCACAGCTCACGTGGATGCGGCCGTCCAGAATGGCCATGGCTTTCGCCGCTAGAATGAGGTACTGACCGGCCCGCGGCCCGGCTCCAGTACTGACATAGGACTTGGTGACTTGGGGCGCATCCGCATTTTGTCGACGCGTCGCTCCGACCAAGCGCGTCACGTATTTGATCACATGATCGGACACGGGCACTTTGCGGACCACTGCTTGAAGCTGGAGGAGTTCCTCTTGCGAAAGCACAGGCTTTGGCTCGATACGCGCACCGCCGGTCGTGGCGCGCAGGATTTCCTCTTCCTCGTGAGGGAGCGGATAGTCCACCCAGATATTGAACATGAAGCGGTCTAACTGGGCTTCGGGAAGAGGATAGGTTCCCTCCTGTTCAATTGGATTCTGCGTGGCTAGGACGAAAAAAGGCTCTTCCAGAGTGTAGGAAGTGTTCCCTGCAGTGACCATTTTCTCCTGCATGGCTTCGAGCAAGGCGGCTTGCGTTTTAGGCGGCGTCCGGTTGATTTCGTCCGCCAGTAGAAGGTTGCAGAAGATTGGACCCCGGATGAAGCGGAACTCCTTTTCGCCTGTGGCCGCGTTAGTCTCAAGCACATCGGTGCCAATAATATCGCCAGGCATGAGGTCCGGCGTGAACTGCACGCGTTTGAATTTCAAATTAAGCACCTGAGCGATTGTGCGCACCGTGAGCGTCTTTGCCATGCCCGGGAGACCGATGAGTAATGCGTGGCCGCCAGCGAGAATACACATCAGAATCTGCTCGAGAACTTCTGTCTGTCCGACGATAACCTTGCCCACTTCCTGGCGGATACGGTCGGCATGGGCGCGCATCTTTTCAACAAGAGCAAGCTCGTCAATGCTCGCTGTAGGGGGAGATTGTGGGTCGTTCGGATTTGCCTCTGCACGTTTTTCAAATCCGGTATAAACAAAAATCGATTCGCCAATCTTCACGGAATCACCTGAGGCGAGGACCGCAGAGGAGACTTTTTTTTGGTTGAGCCAAGTGCCATTAGAGCTTTGGAGATCAACAATGCTCCATGCGTTGTTTTCTAGGCGTAGCTCGGCATGTTCGCCGGAACAGGACTCGTCATTGAAGAAAAGATCGCGGTTTGGTTTCCGGCCGATGGTGTATTTTTGAGCGCTGAGGTCCAGAATCCGACCTTCCATCGGTCCGGAGATAAATTTGATTTCAGGCATAGGAACTGGACGTTTTTAGGAGAACCTTTTTATCTGGAGAGCTGAAGGGCGCCGACGTCCTTGATTTGATCCGCCACCCGCACTTGATGGAGGGCGCGGCTGTACTTGTGTACTGGCAATGCGTTTTTCGGGTTCATCCAAACGGGATAAAGATCGCGTGCACGAACGATTTGCCAGCCGGGACCGACATCTTTGAGCAAAAGCAGTTTGAAGGTTCGCCGAAAGTCAGGGCGGTAGGACTTACCTTCAAACTTTTCGAGTGATAGTTCTGACCCCTTGTCCCGGAGGTATGTGCAGAGCGCGCGGGCGCCATGACCCCGACCAGTTTCGCCCTCGACGCGGTGGATAAATTTTTTTGGGAAGAACGGTTCGGACTTTTGGAGCGATCCATGAATTTTGACCAAGTCTTCGGCTGTCAGTGTATTCGGTTCAGGGCTAAGAAGCAGACCCTCGTAAAACTCCGAGGCAAAAATCACCACAAGATCGTATTTTCCAACCGGAAGGCCAGTGAATTGGAAAGTGTCGCGCTGCGCACCACCCACTTCTCCCTCGTATACCTGCTCCACGTCCTCAGCTGAGACCGCGAGGATTTCTTCAATCGGAAGAGAAGGAGAGGCGATCTTGCCCTTAAGTCCACCCGTGTTAGCGGCATCAGGCTTTTTGTAGAGCCTCGTACGCTCTGGAGGGTTCTGCGCGAATGCAATTCCTACAAAACTGAAAAGAAATAGAAGGACTCGGGAGATCATAAGCGGCTATTTGGGTGCGGGCGCCGCGGTTAAAAGAAACTTGTCCAACTGGCTGGCAATCGGATGAAATTTGAGGCGATCCCTGACTTTTTCGACAATACCTCGGATGGAGGCTGGATCCGCCTTTGAGGCTTGAACGCAAAGAATCAAGGCAGCTACGGAATCTGGAAGGTAACTCGATGCATCAATCTCGCGGCAATAAGCTTCGAGCATGGGTCTGGCTCGCTTCCAGTCGTTCATTTTTATGTAGAGGCTGGCTTCACGAAGAATTAAGTCTCCACTGATTTTGCTGAGGGGAAACTCGGTTTCCCAGGCCTCAAGCGTCTGCCGCGCCTCGAGCAAAAAACCTCCGGAAGTCAGCGTGCGGACATTTTCTGATAAGGACACTTCTTGCAGGGCCCCCCCTTTCATGTCGGGCACCGCTTTTGGCGAAAGCATTGCAGAGCCACTAGCGCCCCCGGCGAGCAGCTGTTTGGATACCAGAACACCGGTGGTAACGGAGCCGGTATTGCGCACGGTCCGCGCCCTGTTTTGGACATCGGCGTAGAACTTCGTTGCCTTGTTTAAATCACCGGCTAGAAGAGCGAGATCCCCAAGGCGAATTTTGGCTCTTTCAGCGGCCTCACTCCGGCCCGCAGAGAGCGTGGTGAAAAGCTTCTCCGCATTATTGCGGTCGTTGAGATAGTACATGTGCAGCTCGCCTTCTCGGAAACGAAGTTCGTTTTGGCGTGTTATGTCGGCGGTGCCGAGGAAGAACCTTTTGAGCCACTGAATGTTTTCCTCGGGATGATCGCGGAGTGTGACATCTAAAAAAACATCCTCAAGAATAGACATCTGAGTGGGTGCGAGGCGTTTTTGCATCGCATCGAAGTGGTTGGCGAAAAGCCGGCGGAGCAGGTTTTCGCCCTCGCCGCCTTCGACGGTGCGGAAAATGTTGTTCCACCAGGCGTCGCCCCAAGTCGCAACGGGGTCAGGGTTTTTTGGGAAAACAGCGAGCATCCCTGCAAGCGTGTCGCGGAACGCATCACGGTGCGCGGCGCTTTCCAAGGTCGTCTTTTGTGCGCTGAAGCCGAAGTACGGAACGATTGCCGAGGATACGGATTGCCCGGATCTGACAGTCATCCTGACCTTGCCCTCGTGAAGCCCAGGAACGAGCCATTTTACACGCGGGCCTTCAATGGTAGCGCCGTCGGGAAAAGTCCAACTCACCTTTGAGTCCGCTGGATAACCCATGTTGAGGGCATTGAAGTCAAAAATGATCAGCGGCTCCTCGTTTCCAAACCAATAGATGAGTCCCGGGGTTACTTTAGTCGCTGCCAGGGGGGAACCGTCACGGGATTCAACGGCCGCCAGATTGCAGGCGCCAGAGCGAGGGACCTCCGATGCTTTGATGGAGCGTGCCTCCCAGTTTTTAATCTTCTCATTGGGGGTCCGCCAGGTCAGGTACATGAGACCGCCCCCGGCGCTCGAATAAGGCCCAGAGCCAGGGGCGGTCTGCAGGATCTCAACCCGGTGCAAGCCTTTGGAAAGTTTAAGAGCTGCACCCGAGCCACCCCATTTTTTGCTTTTTTCCTTTAGCTCAATTTTTTGTCCGTCGATCCGTACCTCTGCCTGGCCCGTGTGAATAAACGGTGCAATCCAATATTCTCCAGCGACGGGCGCATCTAAGTGCGAGAGTTGATAAAACGCCGCCGGTTTCGGGCGCCCTGTGAGGTCTGCGCCGATACTCAGAGCGGCTGAAGGGTGGCCGGGGTTCTCAACCCAATGCACGCCGGCCTCGACGCGCCCGAAATTGGCCAGCGCCATCGAGGCAGCGATGTTGTCGCGTCCAGGAAAGGTGCAAAGAATAGTGCTCGGAGTCAGGCCGGTCGCTGGATTCCACACTCTCGCGACCGCACTCGGCTGGATATACACATAGACGGATTTTACGTCCGTTTCGGGCTTTGCAAAAACAAGCGCAAACCCGGTTTCTGCGTTTTGCCATAACAGATAGCTCGGAAGAACCTTGCCGTCCTCGGTTAGAACGGTTGTTGCCGGTTTGTTTCCACGCAGTAGGCCGCCATCAGGCAATGAAACAAAGTATCCCGCACTGGCGTGCGTGGGTTTGCGGAGAAGATCAAGCTTGTAGCGCAGGGGCGCATCATCCAACTGCCATTTGTCCGCAGCGTTTGCCCAAGGCCCTAAGGATAGGAGAACCGCTCCTAGAGAGGATAAAACGGGCAGGGTGGAGTAACTTCGCAAATTGAAAGTGAGCCGGTGAGCGGCCCTTTAATTTTTGCCCGCTCCGGGATTGTCCTCACGAAGTTTAATCAAAAGAACAGGCGGCTGAGGGGGCTTCTTCGCTTCGGTGCGCGACATGGGCGTGCCACAACAGCAGCAGCAGCCTGTGAGAGACTCGGCGGAAGAAGCCATGCGTGGAGGCGCGGGAGGTTTTTTCATTTCCCGGGGCGGTGCGACAAAGCCTGGCTCACCGGTTCCATCGCCAGAAATCAACGTGCCAGTGCAGAGCGTCGCCGCGAGCGCAGCGGTCATCACTTTTTTGGTGGTGGAAGATTTCATTTTTCGTAACTCAACAAGGGCTGTTTGCTCCGGGAGGGGATGCGCGACTGGGCAAAAACCTCATATGGTTTCGAGGCAAGAAGAATATGTTGTAAGCATATCTTTACGCTGTTTTTCCAATATTATACAGTTATTTATGCAAACGAATAATCCGGAATGTCCCCTGCGTTCCGGCCATTTCCAAACCGCAGCAGAGGTCTCTACGCTCCAACGCCTTGCAGTATTCGTTTTGGTTACAATCGCTGCCTTCTTGGGTGCCGTGGAGGTGTCCGCGGAGTCAGGAAAGGACCTGTACGGTTCTGACATCTATTGGAATGCCACACCGAACGATGTGAACAATCTGCTGCGAAAGATGAAGTCGCAGACGGATGCAAACTTTCAGATGGAGGTGCGCACACTTGGGCAGATTAGTGAAAATCCGGAGCAAAACCCGGTATTGTTCCGATCCGGCCACTACCGCTTCTCCTACAGCCCACAAGAGCGGGAGAAACTCCGCAAATACATGCTCAACGGTGGCATGATGATTTACAACACAGGCCTTGGATCAAAACCCTTTTACGATTCTGTGGTGGAAGAGCTCAAACAAATCTTCCCGGAACAATCCCTGCAAAAACTTGCTCCAGATCATCCCATCTTCCATTCCCACTATGATCTCGACCTCGTCGAATATACGAAAGCTGTCGGTGCTTCCGGCTTTCGGGGAAACGAGCCGTGGTTTGACGGAATTGAGGTCAACTGCCGCGTTGTTGCCCTCGTTTCGCGTTGGTGTATGGCCGTCGGTTGGCAGGGTGAAGTGCAAGAGGAATGGCAGGCTTACAAATCGGATTCGGCGTTCAAGCTCGGGGTTAACATCCTCTCGTATGCCTCCGCGATGCGGGCCTGGTCCAAAAACGCGGCGCAAGCCATGCGTTTTGTTGATAAGCTTAAATCCTATTCCGACACGGTATCGGTCGCGCAGATCTCGTATGATGGCATATGGAAAACGCGCCACGCAGGACTCGCGGTCATGCTCCAGACTTTCAACGCGCGCACGGGAATCCCTGTGAAGTTTGGTTTAAAAGAACTGCGCCTGACGGATCCCGCTATCTTCAATTCTCCGGTCATTTACATGACCGGCCACGAATCTTTTGAGTTGAAGCCGGAAGAAAAAGTAATGCTCAAAAAATTTCTGGAGAATGGCGGATTTCTTTTTGGAGAGGCTTGTTGTGGGCGCAAGGGTTTTGACAAATCCTTTCGCGACATGGTCCGCTCCGTGCTCCCGGACAAACCGCTGGAACGCATTCCATTGACTGCACAACTTTTCAAGGAACCCAATACGATAACGGCTGTGGGTGTCACTCCCACTCTGATGCAGGAGAGCGGCCAGGCGCGTGCTGAACCCACGCTTTTTGGCATACAACTTAACGGCAATCTTGGAGTGATCTACAGTCCCTTTGGTCTTTCAGGGGGCTGGGAGATGAGCCAGTCACCCTATGCGCGCGGTGTCAACGATGTGGGCGCAACCCAGATCGGGCAGAACGTCATGATGTATACGGTCACGCATTAAGCCAGTTTCATTTTCTCTAGCCATCCCATGAACAGACTTTCGTTGTTTCTCGCAGCCCTCGTATTGGCCGTGGCCGTTCCGGTAAAAGCGGCGACCTCGAACGGAAACGAATTCGCGCTCGCGCTGTGCGAGGCAAAGACAACTGCGGGACGAGCGGCGTTGGTTGAAGGAGCAAGCGGGCGTCCCCATTTCTTCAGGTACCTGCAAATTATTGAAATGCAACAAGTCAAGGAGGACGGGCGGGCAGGCTTTAGGATCTCCGCTTTTGAACCTGCGTCCTATTTGGATGTTGTTTTTACCGTCTCCATGCCGGTATCTCTTTCCATTCTTAAAACCGATCCGGTTACAAAAATTGGCGATGCCATCGCCGTCACTGGAAAAGTTTTAGGAATTGATTCGGACAAAAACGCAATTCTGCTTGGAGAGCCAATCGTACGACAGAAGGATCGTTTGAGCCCTAAGATCGGCAAAGAACTTCTGAGTGAAGTTAATCCCGGTGCGACGTTCTACAGTTACACCGAAGGGCCGCGGCCCATTAAAATTGAAGCGCGCGACCGGGATCTGCTTCAGCACCGTGATCGCATCATGGCGGCGGGAGGGCCTAAGGCATGGGTGGAATTCTTGGAGACTGAAATAGCCAAGCGCAAACAGCAGCGAGTGGCGGCAACCAAGGAAAGCGGGCAGCCGTGAATTTCGGCCTGCTAGCCAGATGGGGATCCCTTTTGGATGCCTGTTTGTCCGTATTCGCCCTGTCAATGGTCTTATTGGTCGGTCCAGCGCGCGCCGCGGATGAGGATGGGTTGGTCAACCTATGGAAGCAGCATATGACGGCGCGTGACGATCACGAGTCTGTGATCGCCGCCTGTCGCGCATTTTCAGCAACCCATGCAAGCGATCCATTACTAGTTGTCGCTCATGGTATTGAAAAATGGCGGACGCTACGCGCGGGAAAGCGGGAAGAGGCGTTCGCCATGTATGAAGCCGATTTGGCCCTCCCCCCTTCGCCCATCAATGAATGCGCGCGCCGGCTCGCCAGCGGATGGATGACTCGAGCCGACAGAGAAAAAGTCGCAGCTGCACTCCAGGCGTTTTACCGCAAGGAGGTTGCTTATCCCAAAAATCTGGCTCAGGTCACAATGCATCCAAGGTTAAAGAACGAACCGAAGGCTCCAGAGACGGATCGTTTCGGCAAACCATGGAGTTATACGCTCACAAATTTGGAGAAGTTCCAGGGACTGACAGATCAAAAATATTCACTGCGCAGTTCCGTACTCGGCGATCTCTCTGATCTGAAAGTCGCTGAAAAGCTGCCTTACGGAGCCCGGATTACAGCGGTGCCGCAACGCGTCATCGCTATGCCGGACAACACAGCGGCCGTAAGTTTCAACACAGGAACAACCTCTTCTCTCAGCATGCTCGGACCTGGCACTGGAGACCTCCACCTTGCCTTCATTGGCGCCAAAATCATCGTGGTTTGCGATCACACGCATTGGAAACTTTTCTCCCGCCCCTGATGGACGCGAAACCCCAGGCCCAAGCAAAAGAGGTTGCGGACGAACCCGAGAAAGCGGGCATCGCAGCATTTTTGAATCCTGCTGAGATGCACAAACTTGGCCGCCTGCTGTTGCTTTCACGGAACAAGGTGGAGGGTAATTTAGCCGGAGCACATCGGAGTCCGTTGCGCGGCCCAAGTTCGGAGTTTGCTGACCACAAAAGCTACGGTATTGGAGATGAGACACGGCACATTGATTGGCGGGTATTCGCCCGTACCGACCGGTATTTTATCAAGCGCTATCAGGATGAAACAAACCTCCGCGTTTATCTTGTCTTGGATCGGAGTGCGTCGATGAGTTACACGTCAGGTGATTGGCCCACGAAGTTCCAATTCGCCAGTCGTCTTGCCGCCGCCGTGGGCTACGTGATTGTCAAAGCACGCGACTCCATCGGTCTTTTTCTGCACGGAGAGAATGTGGATGTAAGAATGGATGTGGGGAATTCATTCCAGCACCTTAACAATTTACTCAAGCACGTGCAGTTGCATCCGCCTGGAGGAGGCTCGGATTTGGCAAAGACATTGCACGAAATTGCAGGGTCCATTCGGCGGGGTGCACTTGTTGTGGTAATCTCCGACCTTCTTGGCGACGAAGAGGAAATAGTCAAAGCGCTGGCTCATTTACGCAAGCAACGACATGATGTAATTCTGTTTCAAACGCTTGATCCGGCAGAGCTGGATTTGAGTTTGGCCAAGCCCTGCGAACTGCAAGATATGGAGACTGGTGAGAAACTGCCAGTGAACCCGCGAGTGCTTGCGCAGGAGTATCAGGAGGTGTTTGGAAAGTTTCTCGAGCACTACAAGAAAGCATGCGCAGGCATGAACATCGACTACAGGATTATTCCGACCAGTCAGTCGCTGGAATCTTTTGTCCGCGTTTACCTTTCGGAACGGCGCCGACTTTCTCGCTGATTTCCGGCCATGTTTCTCGCACCACTTTTTCTCATCGCAGCAATCGTCGGCGCCACGATGCCCTTTTTTCTGCATCTCATGCAGAATCGAAAGAGGTTGTGTCTTCCTTTTCCGACCGTCCGTTTTCTCAGAAAGGCGGAGAAAAACACTTCGCGGCGGATCCGATTGGAAAACATTTTGTTGTGGCTGCTGCGCACGCTGATCATGGCGCTGTTGGGGACTGCGTTTGCCATGCCCATGATTCGCAGCGGTGGGATGGGCTGGTTGGGAGATGCGCCGCGAGATATCGCCATTGTGCTCGATAATTCCTACAGCATGGGTTACGGGGTAGGAAAAGGAACGGTGTGGGACAAGGGGATCGAATCGGCGGTGGCGATTCTTGAGGGTCTGCGTGACCCCGATAGGTTTTGCATTTTCCTCGCAAGCGACCAGCCTGAGGCAGTTTTCGCAGAGCCGGTATCCAACAAACAGGAGGGTATCGCGCGGCTCCGCACGCTGCAACCGAGGCAATCAAGTTCGAGGGTTGTTCCGGCCGTCAATGCCGCGATGAAAGCGCTGCTCAAGGCGGACTCACAGCGTGAGCACGAGATTCATATTATCACCGACAGCCAGGCTTTGCCGTGGCGCAATCTAATCACCGGGGGACTGGAAGCGCAGATTGAACCCAAGACGGCCGTGTTCGTTTCGTTACTTGGCGTTTCTGCTCCCGAAAATACGGCGATTGTTTCCGTTGATCTTCAACCTCCGGTGGCACGAAAGGGGGCTGAAATGAAAGCGGTAGTCAAACTGCGCCGCACTGGACCGCCTGCTGACACCGCCCTTTCGCTGATTATTGATGACCGCGAAATCAGTCGCAGGCATGTGAATGCGGCTGACGCAGACTCCGCGGAGCCGAGCTTTACGATGCCCATGCTTGATGTTGGGGTACACGCGGCGCGCATTCAGACGCCAGACGACAATCTGCAGGCCGACAACGCGTTTTATTTTCTGGTGAAGGTTCAGGAGCAGATGCCGTCTCTTGTCGTTGGATCCGAAAACGAGACGTTGTTTTTGCGGACTGCTCTGCGCACTGGGCTTGGAGGTAAAAACGCGATCGAATCGATCACTCCCGAGCAGATCATTGACAAGCCGCTGGCCCAGTATGCAAGCGTGTTTTTATGCAACGCACTCCCGCTTTTTGGCCAGGCAATTTCAGCGATCGAAGCCTATGTAAAGGCCGGCGGAATGCTGGTGGTTTTTCCAGGTATGGGAGCGAAACCGGAGGCTTATGCGTCATGGACCTGCTTGCCAGGGATTCCCCACGCCGTAGAGGATCTGCCATTATCGCAGCGCAACCGCATTCTTACTTGGGATCAACCCCAGCATGCCCTCGTGCGCAACCTGCGCGAGGGCATCGGTATTCCCTCAATTTCTATCAGACGCAGGCTGGCTTTCGACACGCTGCACGACGGGGCGCAGCGGCTCGTTTCGATGGGAGCAAAACAACCCTTTCTTCTCGAGAGACAATTCGGCACTGGGCGGGTTCTATTGTTTGCGGTCTCGGGGGATAGGACTTGGAGCGATTTCCCGCTCTCACCCTTTTTTCTGCCGCTTTTGCTGCAATGCGCTGAATATGGCGGGGGCGTCGGATCGAGAACACCGTTTGAATGGGCGACAGACTGGCTCTCGCTGAGCGAGCGGTTTCCAGAATGGAAAACGCCTCCAAACCTCAGGGCTCCCGATAGCCAGCCAGTCTCGGTGCGAGCCTCGGTGGTGGAAGGGCGCACGGTGCTGAATGCAGAAAACCTTGTACTGCCTGGCTTTTACTCGATGACAGCGCCTGAAAATCCCGAGGGTAAGCCAGTCATTGCAGTGAACATACTGCGTGAGGAATCTGACCTTACACCGGTTGTAGAAACAGAGATCCAAAAACAGCTAGGGAACGAAAATGTAGCGTTTGCGCACGATCTTGAAACGCTGCGAAGTCTCATTGAGGAGCATCGCGTTGGACGCACCTTTGGCGAGCATCTTCTTTGGCTGGCGTTTGTTTTGATTGCCGTTGAGTTTGTTTGCGCAAACGTTCTTGGGCGAACAAAGAGCGGAGGGCGCGATTTGACAGGGTCTCAGGGGAGCATTGGAATCAGCAGCGGGGCTCGCTTTTCACAAAATGAATAGGCGATGTCGGCGAGCGCGGAACGCGAATAAGATATGATTGTTTTAGAACATACTTTTCCGCTCTGGGCGTTGGTGCTGATCATCACAACGGCGCTCGTGATTGGGTTATTCACGGCGTGGCGGTTTCTACGACGGCGGGTCGTCAATCTCGTCCTGGTGTTTTTCTACATTCTTGTACTCGCAGGGATGGCGTGGTGCATGTTGCTGCCCGGGATCAGGAACACTTTCACGCAGGTGCGGAAGCCGCGTTTTATCGTTGCGCTCGACACTTCACAAAGCATGGCGTTGACTTCCTCGCCGGAGGTTCCGAGTCGGTGGAAGGTTGCACAGGAGGCCCTCAAGCGCCCCTGGTTTTCCGTGCTAGCGGGTGGGTGTGAGGTAGAGTTTTTCCCGTTTGATATTGAGCTTTCTGAGAACACTCCTATTTCGGAGGCGGGTTCTCTCAAGCCCGTCGGAGCTGCCACGCGATTGCGCCAAGCTTTGAAGAAAATCGCTGAACATTCTGCGGGTTTGAATGTGGCGGGGATGTTGTTGCTGAGCGATGGAATGGATACTGGAGAGGCTCTGGATGATTGGGCGGGAATATCGCAGCCCTTTCCTGTATACACCCTGAGGCTGGAGCCTCCGGGAGGATGGAAGCAGGATCCGGATGTACGGATCGACGCGGTGACAACGTCGCGCCGTGTAACGCTGGGATGGAAGTCCGAATTAAAAGTGAAGGTCTCCGGGCAGGGGACCCGCGGTGTATCGGTGGCAGTGCAGCTTTACGAAAATGGAGTGCTGCTGAAAGAGATCCCGACACAGATTCCCGATGAAGGAGGAGAACGCGAAGTCACATTTGAGTTGGAACATCCGAAGATGGGTACGTTTCAGTATCGCGTGTTTGTTCCGCCACTGAGCGGCGAAAAAAACAAGGAGGACAACGAGCAGATGCTGAGTGTCGAAGTCGTGGATGCAAAAAACCGCCTGCTATATCTCGAGGGAGTTCCCCGCTGGGAATACAAATATGTCCGGCGCATGCTCCTGGCTGAGCGCCAGATTTCGCCGATCATTTTTTTCACGGGACCTGACGGTGCGCCTCACGGGGGCACGCCTGTGGGAAACGTCACCGCAGATATGACGTCGCAGCAGTTGGCCTACTTCAAAATTATCATGCTTGGGAATATCGATGCCAAGGAGCTTGGCGCCGCGAGGGCAAAAAACCTGGTGAAGTTTGTGGAGGAGGGCGGAAGCCTCATTCTACTTGGAGGCGCAAAAGGTTGGAGCGCGGGGGGGGTGGCGGAAACCGATCTGGGTAAGATCTTGCCGGTTCGTGGCGTCGATGTGAAGACACTTGAGGGAGAAAAGCCCTATCCGGTGAAACTCAGCGAGGCGGCGCGCGGGCATCCGGCATTTGCGGGCGACGCCGCGTTTTGGCAGAATATTCCTCCTGTGCTGTCTCTTTTTACGGGTTTCACTCTGTCTCCCGGCGCGGAGACGCTAGTTACGGCGGAGACCCCATTGGGATCTCAACCGGTGGTCGCAACGCAGCGTTTTGGACAAGGCAAAGTAACGGCTATTCTAACCGACTCGCTTTGGCGTTGGCAGCTTGGACCGGAGGCGGGCAGAGCGCGGCCTTACGAACGGTTTTGGACCCAGTTGATTTCGTGGCTGCTCCCTCGACAAGAGGCCCTCGACGGAATGCGGCTCGAGTTTTTCGCTGACCGCGACCAGATTTGCCTTGGGGAATCGATCGAGTTAAATGCGCGCTTTGGGACCGAAAATGCGCCAAAGCCCGATGGCGTCGAAGCGAAAATTACTCTGCCTGATAAGCGCGAGGTGCCTTACCGGATGACCCCGCAGTTGGTGAGTCTGCCCTCTGGCAAGAGCTTCCCTGGTTTTACGGTCTCATTCGCTGCAACGCAGCCCGGTCTCTATAATGTGAGCGGCTCCGCGAATGTGAAGGGGCAAACTTATACCTGCGAGCCTTTCAGCTTCTATGTAAAACCGCATTCACCGG
Source organism: Chthoniobacteraceae bacterium (assembly GCA_947479475.1). Taxonomy (GTDB): domain Bacteria; phylum Verrucomicrobiota; class Verrucomicrobiia; order Chthoniobacterales; family Chthoniobacteraceae; genus Chth-196. Next base: position 9,129 of record CANJZW010000025.1, on the reverse strand, counting down.
AGACGGTACCGCGCCCCGCCAAGGTCGAGGTTTTACAGGCGATTTCTGCGGCAAGCGGCGGCCGTTTCTTCGAGTCGATTGATGAGCTCAATGACAATCTTAGTAAGCTCCAGTTTCACACCAGCGAGCAGAAGCTCTCGGATTACCGAACTCTCTGGCGCGAATGGCCCTCAGTAATCTTGCTGATGACTTTGCTTGCTGCCTGCTGGGGCTTGAGGAAAAGCCAAAATATGCCGTGATTAGAATGCGTCTTCCGAATAGAAAGAGGGGCACCCCATGCGTTTATTTCTCCCCGTTTTCATGTTCGCCTCTCTCGCGATCCAGGCGGCGCCGCTAGGTTCTGCGGCACAGTCACTCATTGAGAATGGCAGCTTTGACGATCCGGCCGACCCACTGAAGGGATGGATTGTGGACTACGCGTTCACCGGGAACTCGAATTACATCGGAAATAAATCTCATGTGTCCATCGCCACCGAGGGCATCCGCAAAAATGTGGTGCAGTTCGGTTCCGCGGGAGATGCGGGTGTGAAGATGGAGTGTCGAAGCTTCGCGCTTGAGCCTGGGTTTAAGTATACCTGCACGCTGGATATCAAGGGCGGGGGCTATCGCATTTACTTTGCGGGATATCAGTTCTCGCCGGGAGTGCGGCCGCATGAGAATCCCGATCTCGGTGAGCTTCGGATGGTTTACCAGAGCAAGGCGACTGTCGGGTCGAGCGCCGAATGGAAGCAGGAAAAACTCGAGCTTCCTGGCGTGACGCTCTCTCAGCAGGCGATAGACCATTTGAAGAAAGTACGCTACCTCACGGTGTATATTTGGATGGCGAAGCCCGGCATGGTTGACAACGTGACCGTCATGAAGACGGCCGATCCGGCGATGAAGTTTTAAGGAGATTATCCGTCATGTCTTCCCAAACCGTAGCCAGACTCGAACAGATTGGGCGGAGCCTCAATTTTTGGCGCGCTGAGCTTCAGCTCTCGCTTGGATTGGCAGTGATTGGTGGTTGGGTGTGGGCTCTAGGGTTGCTGGACGTGTGGTTGCGCATGGAGCGCTCGGCACGGATCGCGACCTGGGTTGTCTTGCTTGGGCTTATCGGCGCCACGCTTTGGGTCGTGCGTAGCGCTTTAAGGACGGTGTTCACGCTCGAGAGCGTCGCTGCGACGCTGGAAAAGGCATTCCCGCAGCTCGACAATCGTCTCATCAACTATCTCCAGCTTTCGCGGAACCCTGAGGGTGACCCGTTTAAAGCCGCTTACGTAAAGGCTGGCGTGCCGGCTTTTCAGAATCTCGACCCGCGGAATATGCGAGACCGCACAAAGCATCGTCGCAATTGGATTGCTGCCGGTTTCGCCGCGGTGCTTCTGCTTTTACCACTCTTTATTTTTGGTCAAGCCTGGTCCGTGGCGCTGTGGCGGACCGTGAATCCGTTCACGACGATGGCCCCGCCCAGTCTGACCAAGATTTTAAAAATCGAGCCTGGTCATTCGACGGTGGTCCAAGGCGGGGCACTCTCGCTCAGTTGCACGGTAAAGGGTTTTGAAGGGCACGAGGTGCGAGTGGAAGTGGAGCCCAACGACTCCTTCAAAAGCGTATACTCCATTGGTTATATCCGCGGTGGTGAAGCGCAGGATTTCAGCTATCGGCTGCCCAAGGTTACCACTGGGTTTCGTTATCGGTTTAGGGCTGGCGACGCGCAGGACTCTGCGTGGTTTATCATAGGCACGCGTCCTCCGCCCGCTTTCACGGGCATTTCGATTGTGGTCGTGCCCCCGCCTTACATGAGGATTCCCGTGCGAACGATTGATGCGCGTGAAGGGCGGTTGATTATACCGGCGGGGTCGGCTGTGCGTCTCACCGTTACGGCTAACGTTCCACTTTCAAGGGTCAAAACGGGCATTGCATCCAACGAGCAACTCCAGTTTGCCATGGTGGGCGGCAATTCGAACGTATGGACGGCCAGTTTGTTGATCTCCACCGGTTCTTGCTTTGCCCTACGTGGAGAGGATACCTCGGCGCTCGCATTTGAGGAGACCATTCCTTTCTCGGTCGAGCCGGACAAGGCCGCGGGCATTGAAATTATTTCGCCTGGGAGTCGTGCAACGCTTCCCAGGGGGGAACGGCCACAGATTGAATTTCGTGTAGCCGACGACTTCGGCATTTCTGAAATTGTCTTGGAGGAGGTGAAGCCGGATTCAACGCGCGAAGATCAAGGAACGGAGTTGAAGCGCTGGAAGGTTGATGGTCTCCAGGAATTCCGGCAAGTATGGCGTAGCGAGAATCTACCAGCGGGCGGAGCTGATGTGGCTTACCGAGTGGTGGCTTTTGATAACAAACCGCGCAGCCCGAATCAATCGGTCTCGGCGAACGTGGTCTTCAACGCGCCGATTGCGGGTGAGGCAGCAAAGCAGCAAGAAGCTCTCGACAAAGAGGCGAGAACGAACATTGAAAGGGTCCTTGAGTTACAGAAGCAAAATCTTGCCGAAACCACTCGATATAAGGAGGCGCTAAAGTCCACGCTGGAGGCACAGTGGAAAAAAGCAGCGGACGTGCAGACGGAGATTCGCAGTATTGTGCGTGATCTCTTGGCCAATCCGGTTAAACCGCTCGGCAACCTCAGCGCGGCTGCGCAAAAACTTTATGTAAACGAGATGGTGATTGTCGTGGATGCTCTGCAGTCCGTTCCTGCGGCTGATGAAAAGAAGAAGGTCGTCCTGGCTGCAGAAGCCGTCGTCCTGGAGACGACAATTTTGAAGCACCTGACCTCGGCAGTCACGGCGCAGGACGGAGCCAAGATAGAGCGGAGTGTCGGCGGGCTCAGTGTGCTGTTAGAGTCACTCCTGCGCAACCAGGGTTCCGCGCTGAAGCAGACCTTGGCTTTCGTTGAAAGCAAAGCAAAGATCGCCAAGCAGCTCGTTGACATGCAGGACAAAATCGGAGCTGAAATGGCGAGCTTTCTCACTGCGTGCAAAGAAGAGGCAGCGCAAGCGACACAGACGGATACCGCGCTCGCGGGCACGATCGAACGGATGACGGCGAAGGCCGCTGAACTCAAGATTCGCAGTGAGATGGTAATCGCTGCGGAGCGACTTGAACAGAATCAGGGCGCTGAAGCCTTTTCACTTGAGGAGCGGGTCATGAGCGGTCTGAAAGCGCTGCAGGCGATGTTGGATCAAATCAAAATGCAGGAAGAGGTCGAAAAGCGGGAACTTTTGACCGAGGTGGTCAAGCAGGCGAAGGAGAAGCTCGATAAGCTCGAGGCGCTCAACGAGAAGATGAAGGAGGCCATGGAGCAGGTGAAGGGGCAGAAGAACAAGGACGATCAGAAGATGGACGAAATGGAGGAGGACTTTGCTGAAATGAAGGCAAACATGAAACAGGCGCTTCTGGAGATTCCCAATGATCTGCACATTTTCACTGAATTAAATGTGGCCAACGACCTCGTTGAAGATGTTTTTTCAGTCTTTCAGGAAATTGAACAGGCGAAAGAATCTGAGCAAGACGGAGCGGACAAGGTCAAGGAACTGGGCTTCGCCAAGGAGGACGAGCTCCTCGCCCAAATGGGGGAAGCAAAAAAGCGTCTCGATGCTATGGAGATGTGGCTGGCGGAGAAGCCAGATGCGCTCAAGATCAATGCGGAGGCGCACGATAGGGCCGAAATGCCGGAGTCGGGCATCGCCCTTGGGGAACTTGCGGCGGCGGCTCAGGATCTTCTGGGCGATCTCCTCAAAGAGGACAAAAAAATGGGGGACGAGGCCAACGACAGTGCGACTAATCACGCGATGCCTGATCTCGCCGCGGCAGGCGAAGTTGCTGAAGGTGAGATTGCCTCGTTTGCGGCTCAGGGCAAAAGCGGCAACCAGACGCCCGACCATAAGGAACAGGATGGCAGATCAAATGTGGGTCGTCAGGGGATGTCTGTCGGTGAAACTGCGGCGGGTTCGGGAACCATCGGCGAAGGGGACAAAAACATAGAAGCCCGGCGAACTGAGGAGCCTATGCAGAGTGGAAAAGTGGACCTCGCAGGCGAGGCTGACACGAAGGCGACTGGTGGAGGAAAGCTGGGAACAGGCAAGGCAGATGCAATGGGCATGGGAGGGGGCTCAGAACGCGTGGACTCGATGGAGGCCGGTTCCAATGAGGGCATGGCTGCCCTCATGGCGCGCCAAGCCGATGCGCTTTACGCGAAGGCGTCCATGAAGAATGTGCGTGTAGACGCTCTCCAAGCTGCCGCTCACGAGTTGAGGCAGGCCTCTGATGCCGTTGCGAAAGGGAATATCGAACAGATGCGAGAATTTCGGAAGATGGCCATCTCCTCGTTGAGTCGGGCTGTGACGAATCTTTCGGCTGTACCGTCCGGCGCTATGGAGGCGAAGGGCACGACTGGCGCCCTTAACGGCATGATTGAAAGCGGTCCGGACCACGCTCCACCAAGATATCGGGGTAAGGTTGCTGAGTATTACAAGGCGCTAAATGGTGCCTTATGAACGCAGCCCAGTCTGCATTGGTGGTGGGACTGATTTTTGGAATGGCCTTCAGTGGTTGCGATTCGAGGTCTAGGGCGAATGTCACGGCAAGCGTTCGTGAGTTGAATGAGATTCCGATTGAGCAGCTGCGAGTCATGCTCAAGGGCTACCCAGGAGATTGGCGCTCTGCCAGCGAGGTGAGTACCCGGGAGGAGGAGCCGCCTACAGAAAAAGCGGTCCCTCAGGGAGCGAAGCGAATCACACTTCAGGCGGCTGAACTCAGTAACCTCGGTGTAATGTCTGTTCGCGAGGCCATTGGCAGGCGCAGAAGCGTCCGGCAATTTTCCGAGGTGCAGATTTCATTGGAAGAACTTGGTTATCTTTTATGGGCGACGCAGGGGATCACTGGCACAGAAAAAGATGAGGATGGGAAGATTCTCCGGCAACACCGCGCGGCTCCCTCTGCGGGGGGGCGCTACCCGCTTGAGACATATCTGGCTATCCAGCGGGTCCAAGGTCTTGCCCAAGGTCTTTACCGCTATTTGCCAAAGGAACACCAGCTTCTGTTAATTCGCGAAGACCCCAGACTTTCACAAAATATAGGAGCCGCCTGTTATGAGACAGCCGCCGCTAAGGGGGCTGCGGTCACTTTCATCTGGTCAGCGACGCCCTATCGTACCGAATGGAAGTATGCTTATCTCTCGCACCGAATGATTGCAATGGAGGCGGGGCATGTGTGCGAAAATTTGTACGTCGCGGCGGAGTCCTGTCGAATTGGAGTTTGCGCGCTTCTTTCCTACCATCAGTCTCGGCTGGATGAGTTGCTGGGGTTGGACGGGGTGGACGAATTTGCAATCTATCTCGCTTGTGTCGGTAAGTCCGTAGAAGGCGGTAGATGACATGGAAATTCCGGATTACCAACCTTTCTACATTGAGACGATGGACGGTTTGCGTTCCGAGATCGCGCGCCTTGGGCTCGAGATTCCATTGAAGGAGGACATTTCTCCTCTAGCCCGGCCACTGAAAGTCGGGGGCAGAGTGATTCCAAACCGGTTTTGTGCTCAGCCGATCTCTAGTGGTGACGCTCTGGAGTGGGGGGCGCCTAGCTTGATGACCCGGCGGCGCTACAGGGCGTATGCAAAGGGTGGCTTTGGATTAATCTGGCTGGAACGCACCGGCGCGCTTGAAGCTGAAAAGTCGGGGCGTCTGTGTTTGTCTGCTTTGACTGTTCCTCAGTTTGCTTCAATGCTTGAGGAAATGCGCGCGGCGGCAGCGCAGCCGACGGTGGTGGTCCTTCAGCTCGCGCCGGCGCCGCTGGCAGCGCTGGTGTCTGCGGCTCGCTTTGCGCGGGAGGCGGGTTTCGATGGCGTGGATATTCAAAGGGAACGCGAGCTTTTGCCTGAAACATTTGCGCATTTGCGTTCCGCAGTGCCCGATCTTTTGCTCACCACGCGTCTGTGCGTCTACGAGGGGGTTCGCGGCGGATTCGGCGTATCCGCACATGATTTCCGCAAGTACGACCTAACGTCTCCGCTGGAGTATGTCCGTCGTTTGATGGAGAGCGGACTTCAGATGCTCAATGTGACCTCGTCGAGTCCGGCGATGATTGGGGTAAAGAGGGGCGAGCAAGCTAAGTTAGACTACGAAGGTCCAGATGAGCACCCTTTGATGACACTGGAGCGGCAGTTGACCTTGGCCCGCGCTTTTCGGGCCAATTTTTCGACGCTCCCAATGGTTGGGAGCGGGCTGAGTTGGCTTAGGCATTTTGGTTCACAAATAGCGGCGGGAGCCGTGGGTTCCAAGGGGATGGATATTGCGGGATTCGGGCGGGCAGCATTGGCTTGTCCTGATCTGCCGGCTCGTTTGTTGAGAGGCGACAAGTTAAATGCGGATTCAACGTGCATGGTTTGCTCCGCCTGCTCCCAATTAGAGCAGGCAGGAAGAGCTGTGGGGTGTGTGGTGCGGGACCCAGAGAACTACGGAGCAATCTTCCGCGATATGCGGCGTCTTGATGCGGATCGACTCTTAGCGGGCGCCGCGCGGTGCCACCTTTGTGAGGCGGCGCCGTGTTCTGGAAAATCTCCCACTCGGACGGCCATACCTTCTTTTATCAAGGCGTTTCGTGAAGGACGGGAGCAGGAAGCATATGAATTGCTAAGAATTCGAAATCCTCTCCCCGAGTTGGTGTCACAAACAGGCCCTGCATGGCTTGAGGAGGAGGGGGCTTGTATTGAGTTAACGTTGACCGGGGAACCTGTGCCGATCAACGACCTGCGGTATGCCATTGCGTGGCGCGCTCGCGATCGGGGAATGGCTGGGGTCCGTATCCCGCTGGAAGGCACCGGTAAAAACGTGGCGGTCGTCGGAGGAGGGCCCACAGGCATTGCCGCTACTGAGCGTTTGATTGAATTGGGACACTGCGTCCACATTTATGAAACGGCAATGATTCTTGGAGGTGTTCCTTCTCGGGTCCTTGCGAGAAACCGAGCCCTTGCGGATCCTAGCGCAGAGATCGAGGCACTACTACGCCCTGCAATCAGGTCGGGACGACTCACTGTTGAGTTTGGGCGAACCCTCGGCAAGAATGTGTTTGTTGCAGATCTGCTTGTTGAATACGACGCGGTGTTGGTTGCTGTGGGATTGTGGAAAGAACGTTCGCTAGGCGCGGTGGAAGGAGTGATTGGTGCGTTGGATCTTCTTGAAAATGGGTTGGCCGTCATACCCCGGCGGGCGGCGGTTCTTGCAGGGGGCGACAGCGCAATGGATGCGTGCGCGCTTCTTAGGGCGCAGGGCGTCGGCGAGATTTACGTCGTTTTTGGCGGCCCGCGATCTCAGATGCATTGGCATATGGGGGAGGGTTGGTTTGCGAGCCCCGGGGTTCACGCGATGATGAACTGGCAGCCTAGTGGGTACGATATTAACAGCGGTGGGCGAGTCAGCGGGGTCCGAATGAAGCATTCAGAATTTGGTTTGGAAATAGCCCTGCCAGTGGATCTCGTGGTCGAGGCGATGGGATTGGAACGCGCCGAAAATATCGTGCCGAATGGGTCGTGTGATGCGACCCGGTTTTATACGGCGGGAGCCATGGTTAATGGCGGCGCTTCCGTCGGTCAATGTGTTGCCGAAGGACACATGGCTGCAGAAACCATTCATAAGAATCTTTCACGATGAAATTAGAGTCCCGAAAAAAAATGGCGCATGACCGGTGCGTCGCCCCTGCGCAGACCATTGCACGATTGGAAGGAATTCTCAGACCGCGATATGATTATTGGTTACACGAGGAAGTTGTTTCAGAAGAGCTGCATTGGTCAGCCATGTTCATCGAAGGCCTAGAGTTTCGTTCGATGGGAAAAGGAGTCACGGCGGATAGCAGCAAGGCTGGGGCGCTTGCTGAGGGAGCCGAATGGCTGCTTGCTCGCCCCACGGAGGAGCTTCCCGGTTACATGGTGGGAAGAGAGAAAGACGTGTGTGATGCGGTTTCGTTCGCTTCGCTGCTCGGCCATGTTGCGTCGGCGACCCCGCCGGTTTTGGATAGGATTCGTGCCCTTGATGATTCTTGCCATTGGGTGGATGGCTACTCGCTCATCCATAAGACGACGGTGAAGGTGCCTCTCGAATATGTTCGGCTTATCAGCGGGCCGAATGGAAAGGCCACGGGCAACCATCTTGAGGAGGCGATTTTGCATGCAGCTCTCGAGGTGTTCGAAAGACGGGCCCAAATAGCGGTGCTGCGGAATCGAATGGTCGTTCCAACGATTGATGTTTCAACAGTGTCGGAACCTTTGGTTCACCGGCAGATCGAGTTTTTGCGTGGGCACGGCATTGAGGTGGTGTTGAAAGATCTTAGTTTTGGAGGGGTTCTTCCCTGCATCGGGGCTTACTTTGTGGACCACAACATTCCCGAAGATTACCAGTTCCGGCACTTTTTTAAAATCGGCACATCTTTCGACACTCCCGAGGCGTTATTGCGGATGTTTACCGAATACGTTCAGGGCAGGCGCAAGGACGAGTTCTTGATTCCGGGTTCAAGTCATCTTGCGTCTCAAGTTGACACGGTGCTGGTCCACGACTTTCGCAAGCTTCGAACCCAGCCGGAGGACTGCGATAATTTTATGTCCTCATTCATGTTCGGTTTTGTGCCTTATCGGAATGCAGACTTCTTCAAAGAGGGCGAAATAGTTCCTCTGGCATATCGCGAAAGTCGCGAGGAGTGCCTCGAGGATATCGCGGAAGTCTGTGAGATTTGCACAACCCTCGGGAAGGACTGTATTGTTGTAGATCTTTCCGATCCGGCGGCCGGGTTTCCGGTGGTTCAGGTGATTATACCAAGCTATTCGGATGTCCTTCCATTTCATCCGGCCGATAGTTCCGGATTGTTCAGGAGATGGACCCGGACAGAGGTGCTGGATTCGTACTTCTAGATCGGTCCTAAAAACAGGAAGCGGGCGGGCTTTTTTAAGCGTAAAGCCTGGTGTCGTTGAGGCCCGATCCATTTTTCTAAGGGAAAGAGGGCTAACCCCAGGGCTTTTTGTTTTGAAGTCAGATTTTCTGGTTGATGAGCTGTTTTGCCAGCATCGGATAAGCGCAAAGCCCCTCACGCCGTGCGGGTAGATAGCCGTCTATAGATCCCATGCGCGAGTACATCAAAAGACAGACGCTACGCAGT
>CANJZW010000024.1 GCA_947479475.1 Chthoniobacteraceae bacterium | reverse complement strand
GGCAGCCGCTCCCGCTCAGGCAGCCGCTACTCCCCTGGCAGCCGCTCCCGCTCAGCGGGAGTGAAGCTCGGCTTCGGTGTTGATGACCGTCTGCGCCAGGTGGGTGAGGTTGCGGTCACACTCCTCCTCCTCCTTGAGGGACTCCAGCAGCAAGGCGGCCACCTCGTTTTCCTCCAGCACCTGCGCGAAGGCCCGCGCGCACCCGTAGCCTGCGATTTCATAGTGCTCCATGCGCTGCACGGAGGCAATGATGGCCGCGTCTCGCACGTCAGGAAGAGCCTCGGCAGCCTCCACCTCCATCCACGCCGAGACCAGCCCGATCATGCCGTGGCTGCGGCCAGCCTTGGCGGGTATCCCCATCTTCTGGAAACACTGTTCCAAACGTTGTTCCTGCCTGGTTGTCTCCTGCAGGTGCTCTTGAAGGGCCTCGCGCAGCTCCTCGTGCGAGGCACACTTGATGATCTTGGGAAGGATTTTGAGCAACTGCCTCTCGGCGCTCAAAAGGTCTTGGAGTTCCGAAACCAACAGTTCGTGTAGAGAATTAAGTTTCATAACGCCCTTCGCTACGGAGATGAAACGGATTCAGCCTTAAAAAACATCCGCCGCCATGGGAAAACCAGCGCCCACCCAGCGAACGGGCCCCTTTAAAAAAGCCACCTGCCCACGCAACCGCCTTCTGCCCCCTTACCGGGAGCCCTCTGGACCCACTTTTTGAGGCGTTTCCGAACTGTCCGCCTTTCCCCGCAACCGAGATTCACGGTCCGCCTCCAAAGCCTTGGCGCGCGTTTCCTCCGCGCGTTCTTTCCATGAAAGATACCGGGCGCCCAGCCGCGCGGAATCAGCAAACCCGCCCAGGCTCCCCTTTGAGTTTAAAATCGGCAAAATCGTGTCACGCCAGAGGTAAAGGCCGCTGGCAAGAAACACAACCAAACCTAAAATAATCTGAAGGAGCCGATCGGAGGGTTTTGCGCTCATAGGAGGGGAGCTTCCGGGATGTCCAATGCTGCCAATGCTGCCAATGCTGCCAATGCTGCCAATGCTGCCAATGCTGCCAATGCTGCCAATGCTGCCAATGCTGCCAATGCTGCCAATGCTGCCAATGCTGCCAATGGGCTACATTCCCAACCGACCCAATTCACTCTCCAGCAACACTTGGAACTGACGCACATCTTCCGGCGAAGGTTTGAACCCTGGGAAAGGAGGAACCATGCCCAGCTGTCCGCTAAATTGGTCGATGTACCAGACCGCCTGCTCCCCGTCGGAGAAAGTGACCTTGCCGCTGGCCATGGCACCGGGCCGGGCGAGTGTGTCTGAGGAGAGCGTCACCTGCCCCCCGGCCGCAGCCTGAGCCTGCTCCGCCACGGGTTGTTCCGCCACATGGGCGGCCGCATCCTCTTCCGGAACAGCCGGTTTGACGGGCTCCTCGGGGTCTTTGGGAAGCAGCTTCAGGTCGTCCACCAGCATTCGCGCCTCCATATAGGTCATGCGAAGGTCAAACTCCATCCCCATCCTCGATTGGATATCGGAGAGCTTCATCCCGTCCGCTATCCACTGGGCCACCTTGGTTTTCTGCTCGTCGGTCAGTTGCATAAGGAAAATTCCATCCGTTTTGAGTATCCGGCAAGCTGGGGGCGTTGTCGAGAGCGGTGGTACGCGCTACTTGGCAGGGACGCGGGATTCCAACAAGCCCATGGCCTTCATCCACTCGCCAACCCGGTTGGGCCAACCTGCCACGGGGTTGGAGCCCGGTCTCATTCCAAAGCCATGTCCGCCCGTGTGGTAAACGTGCAACTCTGCGGGAAGAGCCAATTTTTTGTACTCCAAATATAGCAGAACGCTGGCGCTGGAACTGGTGGCACCTTTGTCATCGTGGGCATGCACTAGGCAGACTGGGGGCGACTTCGGAGTCACCTTCACGGTGGAAAGCAGCGTGTAAGGGTTCTCCGCGGAGACCAGATACGCGGGATAAATGGGGATCAGAAAATCGGGGGTGGCATCTTCGACGTCGGAGGCCGGGTCCGTCCGGTAGGAGCGTTCGTTGGGATACAGCGAGGCCATCACGGCAAGGTGGCCGCCGGCGGAAAAGCCGAGGATCCCAACACGGTGAGGATCCAGCCCCCATTCGGCAGCGTGGTGGCGCACCAACCCGAGGGCGCGCTGGGCGTCCTGAAGGGGTTCGAAACCGGGAACCTTGTTGCGCACGGGGACGCGGTATTTGAGAAGAATGGCGGTCACTCCCAGAGAGTTGAGCCACTCGCACACCCGGGTTCCCTCGTGTTCGATGGCAAGGATTCCGTATCCGCCTCCAGGGCAGACCAGCACGGAGGTGCCATTGGGCGTTTCAGGCCGGTACACGCTCAAGGTGGGCTCGGAGACGTTGGTCAGGCGCAGGACGTCGTTCGGCCCCTTCGGGTCGATCCGTTTCTCAGGCTCGATGACGACCCCCTGTTTTTCCGGGGCGCCTTCGGCCCAGAGTTTTAGAGTCACCGGATCCGCTCCCTGAAGGGAAAGGGAGGAGCAGGTTAGAAAAAGGAATAAGGATTTACCGAGGGATGACATAAGAGGGGGGATGCAGAAACAATCAAAAGGGCCTGCCTCTTTTCAGAAGACAGGCCCACGATGAAACTTGAGAAGATGAACTTCTAGAGGAGGCCGTCAAGCTTGGCGATCAAAGTGGCTTTGGGCACCGCCCCCACAAGTTGTTCGACAGGTTCCCCGTTTTTGAAAAAGAGCAGAGCGGGAATCGAGTTGATCTTGTAGCGCGCGGCCAGTGCCTGGGCTTCATCCACGTTGACCTTGGCGACCTTCGCCTGTCCGACCTTGGCATCGGCGATTTCATCGATGACGGGGCCGAGCATCCGGCAGGGCCCGCACCAAGGGGCCCAAAAATCCACGAGGACTGGGACGGTCGAGTGGATGACTTCGGAATCGAAATTTGCTTCTGTGATTGTAACTACGTTTGAGCTTGCCATAAATAATTGATTTCCCGCTATTTAACAACCGAGTAGGCCAGGAAAGTACTGACGGTTGAGAGAAGCGCCACGACGGAAGCCGCGATCGCCAGCCATTTGTCAACCCCGCCAGAGGAACCACTTTCCGCGCTATCTTCAACTTCATCCAATTCAAAAGAGGCCATCGCGGCGGGCACACTGGCAGCCTCACCTCGGCCCGGAGCCGGAGCCTTGGCCAGCGGCACGGTTGCCTTCGGAGCTGGAACAGAAGCGGGCCGGGGACCGCCCGAAGCGGCACTGGCGGGAACCTGCAACTTCACTGTCGCCTTGGGCAGATCCTGAGCATCAGTCCCTCCCACTTTCGTGGCTGGTCCGGCAGGTGCAACGGGCGACGCCACAGACACGGCAGTGGCCCTCAAGGGAACGGTTTGGACGCCTGAAGAGGCTACGTTGCCTCCAGCAACCGTTGGAGGAGTCACAGCAGTAGGCCGGACTGGGGCGGGAGGCGTGGGCTGCAGAGGTGCCGTGACCGAGCCATGGGAAGGCGACTTTGGTGGCGCGGGCGGACCGCCTACTGCCACCGCTGCCCGGGGCGGTGGTGGGGCGCCTCCTGGGGTCGCGGTCATGCGGGGAGGATTGACGCTCGTAGCCGCAAGAGATGCGGGCTCAGCAGACGCAACCGAAGGAGCCAAGGGTGCCGCACCCGGGAGGGAGGGTGCCGAAAGTTTTGGAAGCGAGGGAGCCGCCGGGGCCACCGGCGCCGCCATAATCGGAGCAGGAGCCGCCACTATCGCAGCAGGAGCCGCCACTATCGGAGCAGGGGCCGCCACTATCGCAGCAGGAGCCGCCACTATCGCAGCAGGAGCCGCCACTATCGCAGCAGGGGCCGCCACTATCGCAGCAGGAGCCGCCACTATCGCAGCAGGGGCCGCCACTATCGCAGCAGGGGCCGCCACTATCGCAGCAGGGGCCGCCATAATCGCAGCAGGGGCCGCCATAATCGCAGCGGGCGCCGCCACAGCGACCCGTGCGGGGGGCAGCACCGAGGTCGGGGCGCCTGTGTTTGCCACAAGACGCACGGTCTCCCGGCGCGCGGTCACCACTCCAGAGTCAGGTGCACTTTGCACCACTTGGGCTGACGTCAAACGCACGGGCGCCTTTATCGCTTGAGGTGCACTGGAGATTGCCGCCGGCCTCGGGGGCAAAGTGATCCTGATCGTTTCAGGGTTGGAACCGGCGGAATCGGAAGCTTGTGAAGGTGTCTCAGACATACTCTTTGGGGAACGATGTGGACTGGTCACATCTTTGGCACCCGTGGCCGGAGATTGTCAACCGGATCCTCCCCTATTGCCTGAAATGTTCGGACCAACCATAAACCGACGCTCTGTCGGATCTGACCAGTTCCCCCTTGCCCGCTTCTTCGCGCTGCGACTAGCCTTGCCAAATGAAGATTCTTGTCACTGGAGGGGCCGGTTTTATTGGGTCCCATTTTGTGGAGACCGCCTTGGCCCAGGGGCATGAAGTTGCGGTTCTGGACGAGTTCAACAATTTTTACGACCCCGCCATCAAGCGGGCCAACCTCTCAGAGGTTCTGAAGAAAATCCGAGTTTACGAGACGGATATTCGCAACGCCCAAGAAGTCAGGAAGGTCGTTGCAGACGTTAAGCCGGACACCCTCGTCCATCTGGCCGCCCGCGCCGGGGTGCGTCCCTCCATTCAGGAACCGGAGCTCTACATCGACACCAATATCAAGGGCACGTTTAACCTCCTGGAAGCCGCTCGCCTCAACGGAGTTTCCCGCTTCATCTCCGCCTCCAGTTCGTCAGTGTATGGCGTCCTGAAGACGGCGCCTTTTCGCGAGGACATGTGCCTCAACCAGACGATCTCTCCCTACGCGGCAACCAAGCTGGCAGCCGAGCAGCTTTGCTCCAATTTTTCCCACCTTTACGGGTTGCGCTGCTTGAGCCTGCGTTTCTTTACCGTCTACGGCCCGCGGCAGAGACCCGACCTTGCGATTCATTCGTTCACGCGCGCCATTCATGAGGGCCGCTCCATCCGCCAGTTTGGAGACGGCTCGACCAGACGTGATTACACCTACATCGACGACATCATTCAGGGGCTGATGGCTTGTCTCGACTACGAAGGCCCTTTGTGTGACGTCTTCAACCTTGGCGAGAGTGAAACAACCACACTGAGCACCCTGATCTCGAGTATCGAGTCAGCGCTCGGACGGAAAGCAGTCGTTGAAATTCTGCCCGAGCAACCCGGCGACGTGCCCCTAACGTATGCTGACATTTCCAAGGCCAGAGAGCAGCTCGACTACCGGCCACACACCAAAATTGCGGAAGGCATTCCGCGATTCGTCGAGTGGTTTCGCCAGTCCCTGCCGCGCGCCTAATCAGGACTCCTTTTGTTTATGGAAGCGACCCACTCCCTGCCGTCAGCCGCCGCGCTCTGCCAAGAACTCATCCGCATTCCGAGCGTCAATCCTGACGACAACCCGGGAACCGCACACACAGGGGAAGAGCGCTGCGCCCAATGGATCGCGGCTTGGATCCGCAGGGAGTTTCCGGACGCCTCCGTCACCACTCCGGAAGTTCTTCCCGGCAGGCCCAACGTCATCGCCCGTTTTCCGAGCAACGCTCCGAACAAACCCCGGTTGCTCTTTGCTCCACACACAGACACGGTGTCGATTGCGGGGATGACCATCGATCCTTTTGGCGGGGAAATCCGGGACGGCAAAATGTACGGACGCGGGGCGAGCGACACCAAGGGTCCGATGGCCTCGATGCTTGCCGCGCTCCACGCAGCGAGGGATGTCCTGCCGTATCTTTCGCACGAAATATGGTTCGCGGGACTCGCCGGTGAGGAAGCCGGGCAGCACGGCGCCCACGCCCTGGCCGCCAGCGAAACCTTCGACCTGGTGATTGCCGGAGAACCCACCGAACTGGACTTTGTGCACACCCATAAAGGCAGCATGTTTCTCTCGCTCACGACCCGGGGCATTGCGGTTCACAGCGCAAAACCGGAGGCGGGCCGCAACGCGATCTACCCGATGGCCGACGTGCTCAGGGTCATCCGGGACGAACTCGCGGACTGGCTCAAAGGCTTCACCCACCCCGTGCTCGGCCACTCCACCATCAGTGCTGGCACCATCCGCGGCGGGAGCAAAACCAACGTCGTGCCCGACTTTTGCCAGACCACGGTGGACATCCGACTGGTACCCGGCCAGGACGCCGATTTTGAAGAGGCGCTTTTTTCCAAACTCCGCAGCGTCTGCCCCGAGCTGGAAATCGCCGTCTCCCGCGCCCTGCCCTTGTACACGCACCCCGCGCACCCGCTACTGGAAAAACTCAAACTCCAGGGAGCGGCCGCGGTCGGAGCCCCGTGGTTTTGCGATGCCGCCGTCTTTGCCAAACACGGCAGTCCGGCCATAGCCATGGGTCCGGGTTCGATCGCGCAAGCACACACCAAAGACGAGTGGATTTCGCTCGCGGACCTCGAAAAAGGGGCGGTCTTTTTCGAGCACTTCCTGAGAACGCTAAAAAACGCCTAACCCCCACTCTTCTTATGCTTTTTCGCAACGCACGCCTCCTGCTACCCGACGGCATTTTGTCCGGCGCCTCCCTCCGGGTTAGAGACGGCCACATCGCGGCGCTCGGGACGGACCTCACCCCCGAACCGAATGAAGCCGTGCTGGATCTGGCCGGCAAGTTTCTCTCCCCCGGCTTCATCGACATGCACATCCACGGAGCAATCCACAGGGACAGCATGGAGGCCACACCCGAGGCGTTTTCGGCCATCTGCCAATTCCACGCCACCGGCGGCACCACCGCACTTGCCCTCACCACAGTAACCGCTCCTGAGGCAGCCATTACGGCGGTGCTGGAAGCGGCGGGGAAAATCGATCCGAATGCCACAGGAGGCGCCCGCCTGCTAGGAATCCACATTGAGGGTCCGTATTTTTCAAAGGAAAAACCCGGTGCCCACCCACTCGAACTCATTCGCGAGCCCCAGCCCGCGGAGTATCAGAAATGGCTTTCCTACAGCAAACGCATCACGCAAATGACGGTCGCGCCCGAACTACCCGGGGCGCTCCAACTCATTGAGGCCCTCCAGTCCCACGGGATCCGTGCGAGCGGCGGCCACAGCGATGCCTGGGACGAAGACGCGGCGGCGGCCTTCGCCCACGGAATGCGCCAGGTCACCCACACCTTCAATTGTATGTCGAGCGCAAGGCGGCGGGGGCCGTTCCGCGTCGCGGGTTTACTGGAATTCGCGATGGGCGAACCGGATATCCTCTGCGAACTCATTGCCGACGGCTTCCACGTCAGCGCCACCTTAATGCGTGCGCTCTACCGGGCCAAAGGGCGGGCGGGCATTGCCTTGGTCACCGACGCGGGGGCGGGCGCGGGGCTCGCGCAGGGGGAAACGTTCACTCTGGGCGAAATCCGAGGCGTGGTGGACGGGGGCGTGGCCCTCACAGAAGACCGCAAAGCGCTTTGTTCGAGCGTGGCCCGGATGAACACTCTGGTGCGTGTGATGGTCGAACAGGTGGATGTGCCGCTTTTTGAGGCCGTACAGATGGCCACGGCAAACCCCGCCCGGGCCCTTGGTTTGGAGGACCAGATCGGCACCTTGGCGGCGGGACTTCAGGCCGACCTCGTTGTTTTGGACGACGCCCTTGAAGTGGAAATGACGTTTGTGCAAGGGCAGCGTGTTTTTTAGTCTCCCAGTGTGAACTGGAGCCGGCGCCCCCTCATTGGAAGGCGCCGATTCGGGACCGCCGCGAGAGCAAGCTTCCGTATCCAAATTTGCGGATTTCTGAGGTGCGCTTGGCTTGGAATCCCAAAAAAACAGTCCGTTTGCCCGGACTGCGCGGGCCGCGGGCGAAAAATCCGTTGACGCCCCAAACCGAGGGGCACTAGGGTCTGTCCCCCGATTCCCGTTCTGCCGTGCAGAGAGGGGCGGTTTCCGCCTGCGTTGAGTGCCGCTGGATCTATCCGACGAGCTTGGGCGCGGGCTCTTTTTTTGTATGTCAGAAGAACTTTCCTACGTCCTAGTCACCCCTCATTCCATCCGGAAATCCCGCACAGGCGCGATTCTCTCCCGTCTCATATCGCGCACCTCCCTCGACTTGGTCGCGGCCCGCATGTTTGCTCCTTCCAAGGGTCTGGTGGATACCTTTGCCTCCACGTTGGTGACTTCCGAGGAACCCGCCGACCGCAGCATTCAGGAACTCCTCCGACAGTACGTGCTGACCAACGTGGCCCCTTCCCACGGCCACCATCCCCGGATCCTCATGCTCGTCTTCAAGGGCGAAGACGCTGTTGAAAAGATCCGAAACGCCGTGGGACACATCTTGCACGGCGACCCCACGGGCCAGACCATTCGCGATACTTTCGGCGACTACATTACGGACGCAAGCGGCGCCGTCACGTATTTTGAACCGGCGGCAATGGCACCGCCGTGCGCCGCAAGCGCCAAGAAGGACCTGCTCCTCTGGGCGGCGCACTCTGACAAAGAAGGCGGCATTCTGGATTCCACCATCCATTTTCCTGCCGGGGCCCATGTGGAAAAGACCCTCGTCCTTATCAAGCCCGACAACTTCCGGGTTCCGAGCACCCGCCCCGGCGGCGTGATGGATGTGTTCTCGCGTTCGGGCCTCTACATTGTCGGCTTCAAAGTGCACCGCATGAGCGTTGCTCAGGCAGAGCAGTTCTACGGCCCTGTGCTCGAAGTGCTCATGGAAAAACTCAAGGACCGGTCCGGAGAGCAGGCAGCCAAAGCTCTAGAAGCGGAGTTCGGCCTCCCCATCTCCTCCGACACCAGAGAAAAACTGGGGGAACTCTTCGGCCCCATTCACGGGCGCGAAAACTGGGAGCAGATCGTCAAGTTCATGGCAGGCCGCAAACCCAGCGACTGTCCGGAGGAACTCCGGAACGCGCCCGGCACTGAAAAATGCATCGCCCTCGTGTATCAGGGGGTAGACGCGGTGCGCAAAACGCGCGAAGTTCTCGGGCCAACAGACCCGTCCAAAGCGCCTCCCGGATCGATCCGCCGCGAGTTCGGGCAGACGATCATGGTCAACGCGGCCCACGCCTCGGATGCCGCCGAAAACGCGGCCCGAGAAATGGCCATCATCCAAATTGCTGAAAACAACTTCAAATCCCTGTTGGAAGATTGGTACTCCCGTTAGGTTAAACTTTTGATTTTTCTCTTCCGGACTTGCTCCGGATCCTATCTCCTCGGCTGGTTTTTATAATCCTTGCCGCTGCAACCGCACCTCCGCCCCAAACAGACCACTGACCCACGCTCGCCATGGAACTTGCTCACCGCGCCACCATTCTCACCCCTTCCCTGACCCTTGCCATCGACTCTAAGGCCAAAGCCATGAAAGCCGAAGGCATCGATGTCTGCAGCTTCGGCGCAGGCGAACCCGATTGCGACACACCCGAGCACATCAAGGCCGCTGCAATGGCCTCCCTCGACGGCGGGTTCACCAAGTACACCCCTTCCAGCGGGATTCCGGAGCTGCGCCAGGCGATCTCTGAAAAATTCCATAAAGACAACGGGATCGACTACAAACCCAACCAGATCATCGTCTCCAACGGCGCCAAACACTCCTGCTACAATGCAGTGCTGGCTGTTTGTGAACCCGGAGACGAAGTCATCATCCCCGCGCCCTACTGGCTCTCCTATCCGGAAATGGTCCGACTGGCCGGCGGAGAACCCGTCATCGTCCACACCAAGCAAGAAAACGACTGGAAGATGACGCCCGAGGAGTTCGAAGGCGCCATGACGCCCCGGACCAAGATGGTCATCGTCAATTCCCCCGGCAACCCGACAGGCTCGGTCTACACCAAGGAAGAGCTCGAAGCCCTGGTCGAAATCGCCGCCACGGAAGACATCTTTATCCTTTCGGACGAGATCTACGAAAAACTCACTTACGACGGCGCCGAACACGTCTCCATCGCCTCCCTTTCCAAGACCGCGTACGATCTCACGATCACGATCAACGGGTTTTCCAAAGCCTACGCAATGACAGGCTGGAGGCTTGGCTATCTTGGCGCTCCCGAAGCCATCGCCAAGGCCATCGACGCGATCCAGAGCCATTCCACCTCGAACCCCTGCTCTTTCGCCCAAAAAGGCGGACTCGCAGCGCTCAAAGGGGACCAGACTGCGGTCGAAGAAATGCGGCAGGAGTTTGACGTCCGCCGCCAGTACATGGTCGAACGCCTCCGCGCGATCGATCGGGTAACCGTGGTAGAGCCAAAGGGGGCCTTCTACGTCTTGGCCAACATTTCGGGCTTTGGACTGAACTCCACCGAGTTTGCAGAGCGTCTTTTGACCAAGCACCACGTCGCGGTTGTTCCGGGCGTTGCCTTTGGCGACGACCGCACGATCCGGCTTTCCTACGCTACGGGGCTGGATGTGATCAAGAAGGGGCTCGACCGGATCGACGAGTTCTGCAAGTCCTTCTAGTCTGTTTACCGGCGCCGGGAAGATTTTCCGTCTTTAGCCTTGCGTTTCCACGCGAGCGAGTGTCTTCTCTGCGCCCCCCAAAATTTAGTTAGCGCAATCCTGAATCCTCACCGTTGGTCCTTGGGTGTTAGACTGAAGTCAAAACACCGCGTGCGCCAAGGGAAACCCGGTGAATCTGAATCCCAAGCTGCTTTGTTTGCAGCGACTTAATCCTATGCCAGTACGTCTTGGTCGTTTTGAAATGCCTGCCTCCCTTGTTAAAGACGAGGCTTCGCGCACGGATACCTACGGAAAGTTCATCGCCGAGCCCTTTGAGGCTGGGTACGGCCACACCGTGGGCAACTCGCTCCGCCGCGTTTTGCTGTCCTCCCTGGAGGGAGCCGCAATCACCGCCGTTAAAATCAACGGAGCCAGCCACGAATTCCAGACCCTTCCCCACGTGGTGGAAGACGTCACCGACATCATTTTGAACCTCAAAAAGGTCAAATTTGCCGCGCACGACCACGAAATCCGCAATTTGGTCATTTCCGTGAACAAGGAAGGCCAGATCACGGCGGGCGACATTCAGGACTCCGCGCAGTGTGAAGTGGTCAACAAAGACCAGCTCATCTGTACGCTGGACAAGAAGGTCAAGTTTGACGCTGAAATCGAAGTGCGCGTGGGACGCGGCTTCGCCACCGGTGACCAGAACAAGCGCCAGGAACAGCCCATCGGCGTGATTGCGATCGACTCCATCTTCTCGCCTGTCACCCGCGTCAAGTATGCCGTTGAAGCAACCCGCGTCGGACAGCGCACCGATTACGACAAACTGGTGCTCGAAATCTGGACCGACGGACGCATTTCTCCGGAAGACGCCCTCGTCCAGTCCTCCAGCATCCTGAAGCGCCACTTTGAACCGTTCTACGGCTACGATGAAAACGCCGTGGAATTCACGGAAGAGCAGCCTCAGCAGAGCCAGGAAAACCAGAAGCTCAAGAAGCTTCTGAACATGAGCGTGAACGAGATCGAACTCTCCGTGCGCGCCGCGAACTGCCTCAACAACGCCAACATCACGACCGTGGGCCAACTGGCTCAGAAGTCCGAAGGTGAAATGCTCAAGTACCGCAACTTCGGCAAAAAGTCGCTGAACGAAATCAAAGACAAGCTGCACCAGTTGGGGCTGTCCCTCGGAATGAAGTTCGAGGCCGGTTTGGTCGACGCCACCTTGGCAGACGCCGCACTTATCCAACGATAATCCCTTAACCTTCTATCATTTATGCGTCACAAACGACATACCGTCAAACTCGGCCGCTCGCAGGCCCACCGCGACGCGCTTCTGGCAAACCAGGTCATCAGCCTGATTGAACACAGCCGGATCAAGACCACCCTGGCCAAGGCCAAGGCCGTGCGTCCTTTCGCGGAAAAACTCGTCACCATCGGCCGCAAGAACACCTTGCACGCCCGCCGCATCGCGCTGGCCTACCTCATGCACAACAAGACCGCCGTGCGCGACTTGTTTGAAAAGGTAGCCCCTCGCACCAGTGGCCGCCACGGTGGCTACACCCGCATCATCAAGCTCGGCCAGCGTCACAGCGACGCCTCCGAAATGGCTTACTTGGAATGGGTCGACCAAGCCCATGCCGAAGCCGAAGCCCCCGCCCCAGCGGCGGAGCACGCTGAAGAAGTAAAGTAACCCCTTCCAGCCTTTCTCAATCAACGCGTCCCCTGAAAAGGGGACGCGTTTTTTTTGCCCTCGCGAGTTGTCTCTCAGACCGATATTCATAACGGAGGCAACCTTCTGACTTCCCACAAAGTTGCCGGCGCCAGGCCCCTTCTCCGTACGCTTTTCTCCAATGCAGCCCACCCGACGTTCCCCTTCCCAAACAACACCGGCGCAATGGCTTCGCAAAACAAAGCTCTACGCTCTGGCTTTGGCTGCCCTCAGCCTGAGTGGCTGCGCCGCCCTTGAGCGCGCCCAGATGCGCCCCACTGAGGTGTATTATCTGGCAAGCACTCCAGAACAATTCGCCCCCAAGCCGCCGGAGTTCGTCATTCCCATGCTTTCCCAGCCCCCCCAGAAAAGCCGCTCAATCGGGGTTTTTCAGTTCAAAACGGATTTGGGCCGTAATTTTGCCATCAAAAGCGCCGCCTACAACGGCCGCCGCGTCGGCGCAGACGCCGTATGGATCCGCAATATTCACGAGTGGGCGGAACCCTACGCGTACGACATTCCCGGCCATTGGGAAACCCGATGGGAGACCTACTATCAAAAACGCATGGTGCGCCAGAGAGGCAACCCCGGGGAACCGGACAAGGTCTACGAGGAAAACCGCCCCATCACGGTTTCGCGGCAGGAATGGGTGTTCCCCCAGCACGTTTCAGGGTTCAATCACTACACCGCGATTGACGCCCAAATGTACCGGCTAAGGTGAGTCCAAACGGGCGGCTCTCACTAAGAATTCGCCAACATCCCGTTCATCAGTTAGCACCCTTCTAGCAAACCCTGCATCTGCCCAAGGCACCTTGCCTAGTCACCCCCTTTTTCATGAATTGGTTTTCCTTTAACTCCGGCGACTTTGCAGTGGCTTTCCTGAGCGTCCTCCTCGAAGGCATTCCCTTCCTGCTTCTGGGATCCCTCATTTCCGGCCTCGTGGACGCCTTCGTCTCCCCCGAACGCCTCGCCCGCATCCTGCCCCGAAATCCCATCGCCGCCGTCGTGATGAGCGGGCTACTCGGGCTCGTATTTCCAATGTGCGAATGCGGAAGCGTCGTGGTCATCCGCCGCTTCTTGCGCAAAGGCCTGCCCGTGGGGTGCGCGGTGACGTACATGCTGGGCGCCCCCATCGTCAGCCCGATCGTGGCGCTGAGTACGTTTGCCGCCTTTCGCGGCCAGCAGCCCCTGGAAGTCACACTCCTGCGCCTCGGAATGGGGTTTCTGATCGCGGTGTGCGTCGGGCTTGTTTTCCAGCGCCTCCCGGCCAGCGCCATCCTCCAGCCTGGAGTCGCCGGCCCGGAGCCCGCCCAAGCGCCCACACGGGGCGGTTTGCGCATCGGAACCACTCCCGCAGAAGCCAGTGAGATGCCCTCCAGCATCGCGGGCCGTTTGCAAAAAGCGGTGTATTCAGCTTCCACGGACTTTCTGGACGTCGCCGTGTTCTTCATCATCGGCGCGGCCGTCACCAGCGTTCTGGGAACAGCGGTAGACCGGACGGCGCTTGAACCCCTGGCGGCCAACCCCCTCCTGGCAATCGTCTCACTCATGCTTGTGGCCGTCGCTCTTGCTCTTTGCAGCACCACGGACGCCTTTATCGCCGCCACAAGTTTTCCCTCGTTTCCGATGACGGCAAAACTCGCCTTCCTTGTTTTTGGACCGATGTTCGATCTCAAGCTATACTGGTTATATGGGCTGCTGTTTAAACGCCGGGTCGTCGTGCTCTTGGCCTTGGGCCTGTTTTTTGGAATCGCTTTCATTACGTGGCGTCTCAATGCCCTCGGCTTCTAAACAAACCTCCGCATGACCTCCCTCTTCACTCGCTGGATTCCTTCACTGACTTTGGCAATCTGGAGCTCCGTGCTTTTGGGCACCTACTACACGGGCCGGCTTACCAATCTCCTTCACCCCTCCTTCCGTCCGGGTGTGCTCATCGCCGGCTTTGCGCTCGCCGCCATCGCCCTGTTTATCGCCTCACGCCCCACTCCCGCGGATTGCTGCGCCGACGCCTCCTGCACTCACCCTCTGGCGCGCTCCAAGGGAGGCCGCTGGGCGACTTTCCTGATCCTCGTGTTGCCCGTCACCGTCGCAGCCTGGCTCTCCCCCGAACACTTCAGCAAACAAGCGTTTGAACAACGCGGCGTTGTAACCGACGTAAGCGGGCTTGGAGAGCGGAAGGCAACGAAGTCCGCTCCCACAAAAGCCACCAAGGAAACGGCTCCCGCCCCCACCGCCTCCAGCACGGAAACCTCTAAGGACCAGTCTGCCCCCTCAACGCAGACGGCGGCGTCAACGACCGCGGTTACCGCAACGACCGCGGTTACAGGAACCGCCGCGGTTACAGGAACCGCCGCGGTTACGGGAACCGCTCCAGTTAAGGACGCCGCCGCCGGAACAGCGAAGGACGCCGCCCCCGGCACCGAGCCGATGCCCGAGTACCTACAAAAGACGGCCGAGGGCTACGTCATCGTCGAGGTTCTGGATATGCTCTACGCCGTCCAGGACTCCCAACTGCGCAAGGACTTTGAGGGGCGCACGGTGCAACTCATCGCGCAAATGATGCCTTCAAAAACCGGCGGCGGCGGCCCTGAAAACCGGTTCAAAGCCGTCCGCATGTTTATGACCTGCTGCGCCGCCGACGCCCGCCCCGTGGCCACTCTGGTGGAAACCAATCCCCTGCCCGAACTGCCCGAAATGACCTGGGTTCGGATCATAGGCAAGGCGACTTTTCCGATCGAAAACGGCAAACGCACGGCCATCATTCAGGCCACTTCCGTGACACAAACCAAACCGCCCGAGGAATCCATGTTGTTCTAGGGAGCCGCTAACCCGACCACCATCCCCTCAAGTAGAGAGTTCCCAAAAATGCTCCCAGAAATCGAACGTCTTCTCGTCCTTCAAGACCGGGATAAAAAAGCCCGAGCCTTGCGCACGGAGCTTAAAAACCTGCCAATCGAACGCAAAAACCTCGAACAAAAACTCGCGGATGCCCGCCACCTCGCCGGCGATGCGAAAACTCGGCAACGGACCGCTGAGATTGAGCAGGCCCGCCTGGAAACCGAAATCCGCAGCCGCCGCGATCAGATCAACAAGTACGAAGCTCAAAAGCTTCAAACCCGTAAAAACGAAGAATTTCAGGCGCTGAATCACTCCATCGAGCACGTGCGGAAGGAAATTTCTGGGATCGAGGACCGTCAACTCGAACTGATGGAAACCCTCGAATCCCTCAAACCCGAGGTGGCCCGATCTGAAAAAGCCGCCGCAGAAGCGGCATCGCTCGTCCAGCGGCAGTTAGCCGACCTGGACACCAAGTGCAAGAACCTGGAAGCCCAACTTGCGGAGCTTGAAGCAAGCCGTGAGAAGTACGCGGGCGGTCTGGACGAAGACCTGCTGGATACTTACAAGCGGCTTTTCACCAGCAAAACAGAGGCGCTCGTCGCACTAAACCACGAGGTCTGCTCAGGGTGCCACATGAAGGTGACAGCATCCACGGCGGCAGCCACGCGGGCAGGAAAGTCGATTGTGCATTGTGAACAGTGCAACAGACTACTCTATTTAGGGGACGCCTGACCCACCGCACGAAGTGGAATCTCCCCAAAATACCTAAACCTCTGGGTGTCGAAAGTTGATGTGGCGCCCCTTTTTCGGCGGAAGTTTCGGATTTAATTTTGATCACCTCCATTTCAAGATTGCATCCCCTAATCCAAAGAACTAAAAGGGCTAAGGTCTGTCAGCGAAAGAAACACCCCCCACTGATTTATGGTTACATCAATCGTCAGCAGCAGTTCATATTCCCTTGCTGCTTATTCGCTTAAGAACAACTCAGCCGCCAGGGATCAGGCTGTTGCCAGAATCGCAAGCGGTTCATCGTCAGGT
Organism: Chthoniobacteraceae bacterium; assembly: GCA_947479475.1. Lineage (GTDB taxonomy): Bacteria > Verrucomicrobiota > Verrucomicrobiia > Chthoniobacterales > Chthoniobacteraceae > Chth-196. The sequence continues at coordinate 39,067 of CANJZW010000024.1, read as the reverse complement.
GCCGGCCTCAACGGCGGCCAAGTCGACTCCCTCTCCCTGCAGGCTCGGACCACTGTCTCCGTGGACTCCAAGATCGTCAGCAATCTGGGAAACGCTCTGTCCTTTTTGGATGCGCAGGCAAGCAGCCTGAACCATATCGCATCGATTGTGGGCGCGATGGGCGAAGTGGCTAGCAAGATGCAGGACGCCACAAAGACCAAGGACGACCTCGACAACTTCATGAAGCAGTTCGACTCACTGCGCCTGCAGTTGACCGATGAACGCAACGCCTCCTACGGAGACCAAAGTCTCCACGACAAATCCGGCGGGGGCTCCGCCTACAGAGTCAGCCTCAACAATGAAGGCACTCAATCAATTGCATTTACCCAGTCAGACTTCCTCTCCAACGGGGGCGGCGCTTGGGATACGCTGATCGGCTCTTCGAACCTCAATCTGGAGATCACGGACCAAGCGACTCTGGACGCGATAGAAGCGGCCGCCAACACGCCCCCTCCTGAAAACCCGGACAACTATTCGACTGGAGGATCATCCGAAACGTTCCCCTCCACGCCCCCCGTTGCCGTTGTCTCGACCCCGGCTAAAAGCGCGGAAGGCATCGGCACGGCCGGCGTCACACAGAAACCCGCAGACATTCTCGGAGAAAAATGGGGAGTTTCCTCCTTTGAGACCCTTTACTCCAGTGTCTCCATGATGATCGCGAATAATTACATCCAGCAGGGTGCCTTGCGGGCAAGCTTGGACTCCGTCACCTCTCGCGGGGCGAGCATGACAGCCCTGAGCAGCCAAATCACCGGCACGGATGTTGCGCACGAAGTCGCCTCTCTGGCGAAGACCCAGCTCCTGAACCAGTCCGGAAGCTCCGCCCTTGCCCAGACAAACCTAACGGCTCAAGGCGTAATCAAGGCGCTTTGGGGGGAGCCGTCCTCCGGAATCGAATGGTTCAAGCCGGAACGCTTGGAAAGCATTCTTCCTAAAATCTCCTTTACCTAAATCAGGAAGCTGGGACTCCTAGTTCTTCAAAAACAGGGAAGTGGCTCGCGCTACTTCCCTGTTTTTTTTAAAAGTTTCGACCTGCTTTTGACACACGAAGAAACCTCTTTCTAGGGAGCGAATCGGGCATCCACCTTTCCCGTCTCTGTGGACCAAACCCGCAGCGTCCCATCCTGTCCGCCAGCGACAATCTGGGTGCCGTCGCGACGCAGCGCCAACGACTGCACGAAATCCGCCGTCTCCGGGTAAAGCCTGACCTCCTTGCCATCCGCCCCCATCAGGCGAACCCGGTTGTCTCCCGAACTGGTCGCCACGTTGCCATTGGCCCCCACAAAACGCACGCCGGTCACTTCCTTGTCGTACCCTTCCACATTGCGTTTGCGCTGGCCGGTGGCCGCATCCCACACCTTCACGACATTGTCTGCCCCAGAGGTTGCCAACTGTTTTCCATCCGGACTCCAGTTCAAACCCAGAACATGTCCGGTGTGGCCCTCCATCGTGCGGACCAGTTTGCCATCGTTCGGATCCAGCAGTCGGGCCATCTTGTCCGCCCCTCCCGAGGCCAGCGTTTTGCCATCGGGCGAAAACTCCAATGCAAAAACGGTGTCGGAGTGAGCCTTCGAGATTTCCCGAATGGCGGCGCCTGAATCTGCATTCCAAAGACGGATTTCGCCCTCACGCGAAGGCTCGCCCCCCCCGGAGGCGAGGGTCTTGCCATCGGGTGAAAATGCCACGGCATAAACCCTGTCGGAGAAGGGAGATTTCCCCGCGCTTTCTCCAATCTGCCGCTCCAGCGACCATTTACAGGAGAGGTCCCAAGCGGCGGCAGTCGCAGTCCCCTGCGCTCCCATCCAAAGGCGGGCATCCGGGGTGAAAACCAACGTGCCGCTCACGCCCTCGGGGGCCGGTGCGCCGAAAACACCGATAGGGGCGCCTGTTTGAGCGGACCAAGAATAACACACACCAACCGCATCCTGCCCGGCCAAAAGAAGGCCGTCTGGAGAGAACGCAAGGCGTTGGAGGGGTCGCGCACCCGCGGCAGCCTCTTTGCGGGCGGTTTCCAACGCGACATCAGCCCCCTTTTTGACTTCCTCCTGCCTGACCACTGCGGCACGCGCTTCCGCCAAATCCGCAACCCCCTTCTCACTTTCACCCTTTGAAAGGGAAGCCTCCGTCTCAGCGGCGGTCAAAGCCTTCAACGCTTTTTGGGCAGCCTCCTCGGCTGCGGCCAGAACTTGATCCGTGGGCGCTTTCGCACCTCCAGCGGCCTTGGCCTCACGAAGCGGTTTTGCGGCAGCTTCCTTGGCTTCGGATTCCTTCCGCTTTGGCTCGAGGTCGGCCTGCATTTTCTTCACCCGTTCTTCCGCCGCTTTAGAAAATTTCTCCGCCTCCGTGACCCCCGCCTTTGCCAGAACCACGTTGGATGCCTCCACCTGAACGGCCCGCTCCTTCTCCCCAACGGCCTCGTTCAACAAGCGACTGCCCTTTTGTGTGCCAAGAAGTTTACCCGCCTCGTCCCATAATTTGAGAGAACCATCCGGCCCCGCGGTGGCAAAACGTTTCAGGTCCTTGCGCGCGGCAAACGCTGTAACCGCCGTCCCATGCTTAATCTGCAGAGGCGGTGTTTGCGCCGCGCCGGGAGGCTGCGTCACGGTCCCATCGGGGGCGGCAACCAGACGTCCGGATTCCGCGAGCGCGAGCGCGGCAAGGTCTTCCGGCTGCTTGGCCGCTGCGACTTTGAGCTCAGGAGCGTGCCTCCAAATCTTGACCTGCCGAAAGCCGCCAACCGCCAGGCGTTTTCCATCCGGACTGAACGTCAGGGAACTGATTTGATCCTTTTCCGCACCATCCTCGAGCACACACACACCGGTGGGTAAATGGTATACAAACAACCGGTTCGCCCTGGCGCACGCGGCATACTGTCCATCGGGGGAAACAGCCACGGCGACAATCGCCTTCAAGTGAGCCGGCAGCGCCTGAAACCGCACGGTGCGTTCAGAACGAGGTGGAATTTTTGCCCCCTGCTGAATCCAAAGCTTCAAGAGACCCAACTGCTGGGCGGAGAGGTTTTTGGCCTTCGCTTTATTGTCGCGGGGGGGCATGGCCGTATCCGGATCGATGTGGGTGGCAGCGCTGAAGATCAGGCTCTTGAGCGCGTCCCCCGGCACAAGAACCGCTCCTGAATCGCCCCCTTTGAGCATGAGCTCCCGCGTCTCCAAATTCAGGCCGCCCTTGGTGGTTGTTTTGCAGTGACACGCCAGACAGTTGTCATTGAGAAATGGGCCGATTTCCGTCTCGAAGCGCACCTCCCCAGGGTGCGCCGCCTCGGAAACGGGCAGCGCCGCGATCAGGCACTGGAATGAAAACGGCAGAACGCCAAAAACCAGGAAGGCCCCCGGAGGGCGCGCAGGCGAAAAAGGATGTCGCATCATAATTTGAAGTTCTTCGAAGAGTGGCGATGGAATGGACGAGGAGATTCACCCTGAGAGCTAAGAGCGCACAGAGCCCCCTGCCTCATTGGACAAAGGGCCACTCATCTCATTTGATCTCGAATGTGAAGGGGGTTGAGAAAAACGTCGTCGTTAGATCTTTACCCCGAAACTTTCCCTTGGCCAGGGTCGTGAAATACACTGTGTGCCGCCCCACCGGCAGCTTGAGCGCGGCAGTATCGAGCACCACTTTTGCGGAGTCCGCCTTTGCATCCACGTCCACCTCCTTTACCTGCTCAACCCCGGGCGCACCTGCCGTTTTAAGTTTGAGCACTTCCTTGAACTCCCCTCTCCGCTCCACTTTCAATGCCACTTCCAATTTACCCCCTGCCGCCACCTCCCGCGCCCCCTCACTTTTCGGAGTGAGGGCGATGGGGGAAACTTCGCTAGGAAGCACCCCAAGGATCAGATCCTGCACCAGATAATCCTCAACGGGAGCCGTCGTCACGTTTGCGGACGCCCAACGCGTCACCGCGCACCGCGCCTGTCGCGACACCGCCTGCCCCCCAACGTTCGCCTTCCCCACAATACGGATCGCCCCCGTAAACGCGGGCAGCTTTTCCTGCGCCGATAAAATCACGTACCCGTCGTTTTTACCGGCTAAAATCCGAGTGGGTTCGCAGCTCACTCCCAGCGGCAGGCCCTCCGCAGACAGTTCAATATCTCCGACAAACCCGTCCTTCCGCGCGGCAAAAACCCGCACCGCAAAAGTCCCGCCCGCCCGCAAAAGCGCAGAGTACGGAGCAGAGATTACCTGCGCAGTGATTTCTGGGGGTGGAATCGTGGTCGCGACCAACCGGAAATCCGGCGCCTCTTTGCGCACTAAAATCACGTACGCGGCCGAGGGGTTCGATACGTTATTTCCGGACAAATCCCGCACTCGGATAACGTGAACCCCGTCCTCTTTAGCTTCGAAGCGGAGCGTCGGATCATTGAGTGGCATTGGCAAAAACGTCCCGCCTGGATCGACATCCGGGCCCCACCCTTCGGCAACATCCAGGCCATTTTTTTGCACTAGCAGAAACGGATTTGTCGGTAAGCCCAAACGTTGGGAGATCACTTCCACGCGCCAGACCTCTCCTTTTTTTGCCTCAAAGCTCCACCCATCCACATTCCCACGAGGATAAAAATGTCCGCTCAAAAGTGCCGGCGCTACAAAGCGCGTCTCTCCCCCCAAAGTGCCTGTCCCCACGGAAGTCGCCTTCGCCGCCAAAGTGCCTTTCCCCAGTGCCGCCGCCACGGGTGCCACCGCCACCGTCAAAGTGCCTGTCCCCACGGGTGCCACCGCCGTCAAAGTGCCTGTCCCCACGGGAGTCGCCTTCGCCACCAAAGTGCCTGTCCCCACGGGTGCCACCACCGCCGTCAAAGTGCCTGTCCCCACGGGTGCCACCACCGCCGTCAAAGTGCCTGTCCCCACGGGAGTCGCCTTCACCGCCAAAGTGCCTGTCCCCACGGGTGCCACCACCGCCGTCAAAGTGCCTGTCCCCACGGGGGGCGTCAGGGAGAAGGAGAGAGGCTCCAAAATGGGGGTGCTCGGCGAGAGCATGAAAAACAAGGGGTTCGAAGGGCCCGCGGGACTCGGCAAACGGAAAGAGAACCCGTCCACATCAAACCCCGATACCAATGCCAACCCCTCCACCCGCCCAGGAGGACGGTCCGGCACGTCAATTTCGATCTCCAACTCCTCCAGAACAACCCCGTCCAGCGCCTTCACAACACCCGGGCGCCCCTTCGGAAGCTGCCTGCCATACAGCGTGACCTTGCGCTTTCCACCCGCTTGAAGCACCGGTGTCGAGGCGAGGTCCACATAGGGGGCCTGCGAGAGAACAAGCCTGTAAAAAAACTCAGCGCCACCCCCAAAAGTCAGGTCGTGCAGACGCAAAAAGTAATCCCCTTCCTTCGGCGCTCGGAAATCTAACAGAGCCCCTCCTGTGGTGGTCTTGATCTGGGTGAGCAGCACCTTTTGTCCCGCTGCGTCCGCAAGTTCCAGCATCGGCTTGAGTCTTGAATCAAGGGCCTGCGTCTCGCACAAAACCAACGCCCGCTCCCCCTGCTTGAGGTGGAACCTGAAGTGGTCGGAGGCCGCAGCTGTCACCTTCCCCACCACCGCAATTCCAGACTTCAGCTCGAGTGCCTCAGCCACTGACGCCGCCGCTTTGGGCGGCAACACCTGATCCTCCTTTGCCACCAAAAAACTGCGCGGATTCGAGAACCCAAGCGAACCGGCCGCACGCACCTCGTACGTTCCCACCGGAACATCAGGGGAAATCGTCACCTCAAAACGCCCCTTCTCCTTCCAAACGCCGCTCAAGCCAGGGTGCGAGAACAAAAGCTCCTTCGCCTCCCCACCATCCACTGCCGTGACACCCACCGAAACAGCAGCGCCCGCTTTCGCGCTGGGCGGATAAATCCCGTCCAACCGAAACACCGGAAGCTCTGCCCGGAGACCCGAAGCAAAGGAACAGACGGCCGCGATGATAATCAGGGGCTGATTCACGGGCCGACCGAGTGGAGAAAAAATGCGACAAAGAGTCATTAAGATAAGGAATGTGAGCTAACCAACCGGTGCCCGGAATACGACCGTTTCCACAGAGCGCCAGAAGGCTCAGTGGTTGAAAAGAAACTCCTTGGTGTTCAACACGACCCAAAGAATGTCCTCGAACGCCTGCCGACGAGCCTTGTCCGGAGGGAGCGGCATTCCTGCGGCATCCTTGCGCGGTTTCGCCAGATGAGCCCGCGCCACCTCAAATTCTCCGGCATCGGGCTGGCGCGCATAGGCGCTCAAATACAGCTCCCGAATCGCTGCATCGTCCCCCCTTTTGTCCACCGCCCACTGGGCCGCTGAACCCGTGTCGGCGGCGAGTTTTTCCTGAATCGCCTTCGCATTAAGCAGGTGCAACGCCTGGGCCAGACTCGCGTCCTGCGTGCGCTCGCAAGCGCAGGCGCTCGAAGACTCAGGCCGACCGAACACCGTGAGGAAATACGAATCCTTGTTGAAGCTGTTGTCGGGAAGCGAAATGGCGCGGGTTTCCGAAGGCAGCCCGACGAAGCCGGGTTTGGAGCGTGTCAGGGAGGAGACGCTGTCGTAAAGCACCTCGGCCTGCAGACGCTTGGGGTAGTAGCGCGAGAAGTTCTGGCGATCCGCCTGATTGAAGGCGTTTGGCAGCGCGCTGAACTGGTAGGTGGTGGAGGTCGTGATATCGCGAATGAGCGCCTTGAGATCAAACCCGGAATCCGTAAAGCGGCGGGCGAGCATGTCCAGCAGCTCCGGGTTCGAAGGGGGATTCGTATCGCGCATATCATCTTCCGGCTCCACAAGACCACGATTGAGGAAGTGTTTCCAATAACGGTTTACCAGGGTGCGCGCGAAAAAGGGGTTCTCTTTGGCTCTCATCCATTCCACCAAACGAATCCGCGGGTCTTCGTCGGGGGCGATATCCATTGGCCCGCTTCCAAGGGCGGCGGGTTTAACCTGCAGCTTGGTTTTTTTATTAATAGCCTGAGCCACTCCACGGCGGTGCAGGAGAGTTTCCTGACCCTTAAAACGAACCTGGCTGAAGAAAGCGGAGAAGCTGTAATAATCATTCTGACTCCATTTTTCAAACGGGTGATGGTGACACTGGGCGCACTGGAGGCGGGTGCCGAGGAAAAGCTGTGCCGTGTCTTCCAGCTGTTGCTGGGGTTCTTTGACCTGCTTGTACCAAGCCACGGCAGGGTTCTCCTGCAGGCCTCCGGAAGCGGCGAGAACCTCGAGCGCCAGCTGGTCGTACGGTTTGTTGGCCCGCAACGAATCACTCAGCCAGGTGTAGAAGGCAAAATTCATCGGCGCGTCCTGCGGTTTGTTGCGCTTGTTGCGAAGGAGTGCACTCCACTGGCTGGCAAAAAAGTCCGCGTACTCCGGAGAGTCGAGGAGCGTGTTGACGAGCTTGGTGCGTTTGGTTGGCGACTTGTCAGCGAGAAAAGCTTCCGCATCGGCAGCCGAAGGCAACCGCCCCGCGATGTCAACCGAAGCGCGGCGCAGGAAGGTCGCGTCGTCGCAGACGACCGAGGGTGGCATCCCCATCTCGCGCAGCTTCGCAAACACCAGCCGGTCCACGTCGTTCGCGGGCGCGGGTAGCTCGCCCACGGGAGCGCCCAGAGGCACCGTCGCGTTGAAGACCGCCGACTTGTCCTGATACCGCACCATCACCGCCACATCCCCGGGCTGCTTGAGCATGCTCACCAAACCGTCTTCACCCGTGCTGGCAACCGCCTTGTCATTGGGTTCGAATAAAGCGCTGCGCGTGACATCCTGCACGGACCCGTCCGTGTAAACCGCGCGCACGGCCAGTTGCTGCTCACCATCCAGCGCCATGCGCCGTTTCGCAGGCAGAACTTGCAGCCCGGCAAGCTTCGGATCCGACGCGCTGCCCTCCGGCATCCCCTGGCTGATCCAGCGCAACAAAAGCCGGTAGTCGTCGGAGTCGATGCTCAGCCGTTTGCCGCCGCCGTGAGGAACCGAAGCAACCCCCTTGGTCAGAAGCAAACTGTTCTCTGGCGAAGCGGGAAACAGCCTGCGCCCGCGGGCCTCCTTGACCAAGTGTTCGTAATCCTCCGCCGGTTCAAAACCGAGCAGGGAAAGGCGGAATCCATTTTGCCCCGCGGATTTGCCGTGGCAGCCGCCCGAGTTGCAGCTCGCCTTGGTGAAGATCGGCACAATCTGGTTTGCAAAGTTAATGGGCACGTCCTGCCCCGCATCAACCACCTGCACCTCAATCTCCGTCGAATGCCCCCCCAACGAGGCCGTCACCTTCGCCGTCCCATCGCCCACCACAGAGAGCAACCCTTTCTCGCTAACCTCCACAATCCCGGCAGGCGCCGCCGCGTAAGTCACCGCCGTCGTGCAATCACGCAATCCACCGTCGGCAAGCCCGCCGCTCACTAATAATTGAAACCGTGTTCCTTTGCCCCGCAGTTTGAGCGGTGTTTGTTTGGCTTCCGCTCCGCCCACCGATTCAAACTGCAAACGAACCGGCGTTAGAACCGCTGTGTTGGCAGAGGCAAAACAGCAAAAGATTTGCAGCAGGAAAGCCCCCAAAGCGGAATAGAAGAAGGGGCGGTTTTTGGATACGTTTTTCATTTTTTTACCCTTTAAAAGACTCAGTGTGACTTCGAAATATTGCTTTCTTTGATGCTTAGGCGCCCACCAGCTCACGCAATGCAAATCCTGCATCCGTGATCATGCGCGGCCTGCCCATTGGATCCACAAATTCCCCGCCAGGATTCACCCCCAGCAGGTGGAATATCGTCGCCGCCAAATCCGGCGGCCGAACGGGCCGCGACGCGGGCGTGCCCCCAATCCGGTCGCTCGAACCGATGATCTGACCCCCAGCAATTCCCGCCCCCGCAAGGGCCACGGAAAATACCTGCCCCCAATGGTCTCGCCCGCCGGCGGCATTGATTTTTGGAGACCGCCCGAATTCCCCCATCGCCACGACCAGGGTCTCATCCAACAACCCGCGCTCCTGGAGATCCTCGAGGAGGGTGGCATAGGTACGGTCAAACTGAGGGCACAGAACCTCCCGGACACGCTCCGCATTTTTGGAGTGCGTATCCCACAGGGGGTTCCCGATGTTTGTGTCCCCCTCCTCGCGTGGCCAGTTCAGCTGAACCAGACGCACGCCCGCCTCCACCAATCGCCGCGACAACAGGGCGCTTTGCCCAAATTTGTGCCGGCCATACCGGTCGCGCAGCGCGTCGGGTTCGCGGTGGATTTGAAAAGCTTCCCGGCTCTTTTCAGAGTGCAACAACTCAAAAGCCTTTTGCTGCATCCGGTCAAAATCGACCATCCCCGGACTGCCAACCTGCCGGGTAAAGGAGGCGTTCATTTGCTGGAGCAGGTCGGTGCGCTCACTCAACCGCACCTCGGAAACGTTTTCAGGGCGGGTGAGTCCTTCGATCTGCAACCGCGCCTGGGTGGGGTCGCATTTGAGAAGGTGCGGATGCCAGGTGGGGCCCATAAGCCCGCCATTCTGTCCCGGCCAGAGAATGTTCGGGTTGTTGTGCACCGGTTCCGGCAAAACCACCGACCCCATAGGCGAGCGGTTCCCAGGATTCAACGCCCCCACCACCGCCGCGATACTGGGCCAGTCCGAGGGGTCCGGCGGCATGTTTTCCGCCTTCGAAGAATGCTTGTAGCCGGTGAGCATGTAATACCCACTGGTAGAATGACTGTTGATATCCGTGGTCATCGACCGGATCACCGCCATCCGATGCGCCATCCGCGCCGTGTAGGGCAGCGTTTCTGAAAAATGCATCCCTGGGACGGAGGTCGGGATCGAGCGTAAAGTTCCGCGGATCTCCAGCGGTGCCTCCGGCTTGGGATCAAACATCTCGTGCTGCGGAGGGCCGCCGCTGAGGAAAATCAGGATGCAGGATTTCGCCCTCCCAAAACTGGCCGACCCACCCAGCGGCGCCGCAAGCGCGGACGGGCGCACCAACCCCGAAAGCGAAACCCCAAGCGTCCCCAAGCCGCCAATGCGCAGCCATTCCCGGCGCGAAATCGCTCCGTCGTGCAGGCTGCCGAATCGGGACTGAGGGGGGAAGTCCATGAGGAAAAAGGCCGTGGGCCGTCGCTAAATGAGCTCTTTCATGGGTTGCCAGCCGTCCACGAGGTACTGCGGCCGTCCCGAAAGGTCGGGCAAGGTGACGTTGCCGATGTCGAGCCCAAGCCAGTGATACAGGGTCGCAAACACCTCGCCGAAATGCACCGGACGCTCCGTCGGTTCGCCTCCAAGCCGGTCCGTGGCTCCGATGACCTGGCCCGTTTTGAAGCCTCCGCCCGCAAGCACGCTGCATCCCACCCGGGGCCAGTGGTCTCGCCCACCCGTGGCGTTGATTTGTGGCGTCCGGCCAAATTCGCCCCAGGCCACCACGGCCACATCCTTGTCCATCCCAAGACGGTGGAGATCCTCCACAAGCGCACTGAACCCTTGGTCAAAAAGCGGCAGGTGCGTCAGCAGTTCGGAATGATTCCGGTCATGAAAATCCCAGCGTCCAAAATTGATGGTCACGCACCGCGCTCCCGCCTGCACAAGGCGGCGGGCGACCAGAAAATGCTCGAGGTTGCGAGGGGCGCCGTCCCCGTAGTTTTTGGTGTCCCCTTTACCGTAGCGGTCGCGCACTTTTTGGTCTTCTTTGGAAATATCGAGCGCTTCCAGCAGTTTGCTGGAGCTCAACACCCCGAAGGCCTGCTGGTTGAAGGCATCCAATCCGTCCATCAAGCCGCTGGAATCCGCCTGCCGCTGGAACCGGTCGATGCTCGCAAGCAACGCCCGCCGGTCATCCAAGCGGTCGCTCGTGATCCCGTTGAGGGTCAAATCCGTAAGCCCCGATCCGTTGGGACGGAACGCCGAATACGCCGGCCCAAGAAAACCGGGGTGGCCAGGCGAGCCATAGGGGGGATGCCCCGCATTGGGCGCCATCCCGATGAAAGGAGGCAGGCCCACCGACTTTTCCACGCAAAGCTTGGCCATCACCGAGCCCAAAGAAGGCCAACCCCCGGGAGGAATCACCGTTCCACGGGGCGAGCGGCCCGTGTAACAAATATGGGAATCGTGGTCCCCGGAAAGCGACCCCACCATCGAGCGGATCGGCACCAGTTTGTCCATGATGCCAGCCATGCGGGGCATGTGCTCCGAAACCTGGATTCCGGGCACGTTGGTGCTCATCGGCTGGTAAGGGCCCCGATATTCGAGCGGAGCGTCCATTTTTAGATCAAAGAGATCCTGATGCGGCGGCGCACCCGCCATGTAAATCATGATGACCGACTTGGGGGACTTGCCCACCCCCGACTGTGCCTCCGCCCTCAAAAGGTTCGGCAAGGAAAGGCCCCCCATGGCCAGCCCGCCGATCGTGATAAAATCGCGCCGGGACCAACCGTCGCAGAATTTCCCATAAGATGGACCGGAAATTTTTAACATAGAACGTGTTGTGGGGAGGGAAGGAGGAGCCACACCGAGTTTTTTACACGCAGAGGGGCGGCGAGATCCGATCTCTCCATCTGAGAAAATCCGAACCCCGCTGTTTCCTTAGGCAAAACAGCCCTTTTTTATCGCTCCAAACGCCTATCAACCCACTGTCCGCGAGAGCAGCCTGGAACCGCCCAAAAGGCAGCCGTCCCACCCCGGTGCAAGCGCAACACCCAAAGTCGCGCACTGTGCAACTCGTGCACCCTAAACCATCGCCCCCCTACACCACCTCGTCGTCCTTCACCGCACCCGTCAACGTTTCGGTCCACCGCGCCCAGAGCCAGAAGAGGTCGGAGAGGCGGTTGACGTAGCGCAGAATATGCGGGCTGACCTCAAACCCGCTCTCGCGCAGGCTGATCAAGGCGCGTTCCGCCCGGCGGCAGGTGGTCCGGGCCACGTCGAGACAGGCGCTGCCCTTGGTGGCGCCCGGGGTGGCCCAACCGGCGTAGGTGATCTTGTGGTTTTTCTCCAGATCGACGATCTGCGCGGTCAATTCTTCCGCCCATTCGGGGCCGATGATGGTGCGCCCCTTGTCGATGTACCTCTGTAAATCTTCCTCGGAAACCGCGAGTTCGCCCATGATCGGGATGAGGTTTTTTTGAATCAACAGCACGCGTTCACCAATCGCGGGAACCTCGCAAAAGGCCCGCACCATTCCCAGCGCCGTGTTCAGTTCGTCCAAAGTCCCGTAGGCCTGCACGCGCGGGTGCGTCTTGGTCACGCGCCGTCCGAACATCAGCCCCGTGGTTCCATCATCTCCAGTCTTGGTGGCAATCGACATAAATTTTTAAGCAGTTAGAGGTGGCTTTTGGGGTTCAGCTGCGGGCGGCAAGCGTCCGGTATAGGTTTACGTAGGCGTCCACCATCTGGCGGTATCCGAATTTTGCCTCCCCAGCCTCCCTTACCTTGCGTCGGTCGAGTTTGAGCGTGGGCTCAACAAACGCTGCGAGCCCCTCGGGCGAAGACGCGCTAAAGCCGGTCACCCCGTCGGTGACCACTTCCCCCACCGAACCGCGCCGGACGCCCAGCACGGGAGTCCCGCACGCCATCGCTTCGATCATCACCAGGCCAAAAGGTTCGTCCCACTGGATGGGAAATACCAGGGCGGAGGCGTTGCGTAGCAATTCGGCTTTCTGGGCGTGGTTAACCGGCCCCAGCCAACGGATCTGCTCCCCATCAATGTGAGGCATCACTTCTTGCGCAAAATAGCGTTCCTCCTCGCCGTTCTGGGGCTGGCCCGCAAGCACGAGCGGCATGCCCACCGCCTTGGCGAGGGCTACGGCCCCCGCTGGATTTTTGGCGTGGCTCATTCTCCCCAAAAAAGCTAGGTAGCGCCCCGGCTCGTAAACTGGTTCGTAGGAACCGAAGTCGCAGCCGTTGTAAATCACAGGGAAATTGCGCCCAAGGCGGGCTGCCGTTTCGGCGATTTGAAAACGGCTGATCGAGGCGACCTCCACGTCCGGATAACGCGCAAAAGCCCACTCGTCGTCCTTCACCGCGCAGGTGTGGAGCGTGAAAAGGGCGGCACGTTTGGAAACAGAGGCCAGCGGGATCCACGCGGGCGTGAGGTGGTAGTGAATAATGTCGAACTCGGAGGCGCGCCGCAGCGCTTCGGCAGCGGCCGCGTTGGCGTAGTGTTCGTAAGCGTAAGCCTCGCCCCTCGCCATGAGATCGGTAATGCAGGAGTCGGCCACCGACACCAATTCACCCCGAGTGCGGCAGTCTCCTGTGCCAAAAAGAGTAACGGCATGCCCCTTTTCGACCAAATCATCCACGAGAAGCTTTAAAAGCAGCTCGATTCCGCCATAATTGGCAGGTGGAATGCTTGTCCAGAGAGGAGAAACTTGCGCGATGCGAAGAGGTCGTGGATTCATAGGAGGGGTGAACGCGTGATTCCCCTACCCTAGCGCAGGCAAGCAACGCGCCAACCCCATTTCCAATGAAGCTTCTCACCCACCCCACCGCCGCACTCCTCCTTCTGGCCGGCCTCAGCGCCAACGCCCAGACCGGCGGGCGGATGCCCTCCGCCAAAGAGCGCGAGGCCCAGGTGCGGCTGCAGGTCTTTTTGGACAGCGCCCTTTTCGGGCCGGGCAAAGTAGACGGTCTGCCCGGGGAATTCACGACCAAGGCCATCGTGCACTACCAAATGGCCCACGGGCTCGAACCCACCGGCCTGCCGGATTCCCTCTCCGTGCCACAGGACGCCCCCGCCTACACCGAATACACGCTCAAACCGGACGACCGCAAATTCGTGGGCAACCTCCCCTCCAAACCGGCGGAACAAGCCCACCTCCAATACCTTCCTTACGATTCATTTCTCGAGTTTTTAGCCGAACGTTTCCACTGTTCGGAGGGGCTGCTCGAACACCTCAACCCCTCGCTGAAACTGGACCACCTCCAAATCGGCGACACACTCACCGTTCCCGCCGTTGATCCCTTTCAGATCGAGGACGTACGCGCCATCGCCCAACTGCCGGAAAAGCCTGAATACAAGGGCCGGAGCATCCGCATCGACCGGAAAGAACGCCAATTAGAACTCCGGGAGGGCGATACCCTCCTGGCCAGCGTGCCCATCACCCCGGGCTCTCAGTCCCTGCCGACACCTCCCGGAAAATGGCGCATCTACGGCATCAGCACCATGCCCACCTTCCGCTGGGACGAAGGCGTCCTCAACCACGGGGTGCGGACCGACCAGTTTTTCATGCTCCCTCCCGGGCCGAACAATCCGGTGGGAGTTGTCTGGTGCGCCTTGAACCGCGCCGGGATCGGCATCCACGGGACAAACCAGCCCAACACGATCGGACGCGCCTTCAGCCACGGTTGCATGCGAGTGGCCAATTGGGACGTCATCCGGCTCGTCCAAAAGGTGACGGCCGGAATCCCTGTGGTCATCGAGTAGCGGGCTTTAAGGGAGCTCTATGCGGGCTCTACGCGGGCTTTGAAAGCGCGCTACCGACCGGAGCGCGCGCCCTAGATGGGCTCTATGTGGACAAGCACGTCGGCCACCGAAGGCATCGCCGCCCGAACCGTATCCTTGACCGCATGGGCGATCGTATGACCGTCCCGCACCGACATGTCGCCCGGAACCAGCACATGGATGTCGACGTAAAACTCAATCCCCATTTTCCGCACCCTGCACTTATCCAGGCCCCTCACCCCCTCCACGGAGGACGCCGCCTCGCGCACGCCGTGGGCGATGTGGGCAGGAGGCGCGGTGTCCATCGCCTCGTTGATGGCGGGCCCCAGGACGCGGATCCCGTTGAAGGCGATAACGAGGCAGGCGACGAGGGCCGCATAATCATCCGCCGCCTCGTAACCCGCTCCCCCCAGCAAGGCTACGGTAATTCCCACAAAGGCGGCGGCCGAAGTGATGGCATCGGAACGATGGTGCCAGGCGTCGGATTCCAAGGCCGTGCTGCCAAGCTCCGCCCCATGCTTGAGCACCTTGCGAAACAGCACCTCTTTGATCACGATGACAATCAGCAGAACCGCCAAAGTAAAAGGCGCCGGCGCATGGTGCGGGGTGAGGATTTCCCGCACGCTTTGAACCGCCAGCAAAATGGAGGTCGCAAGCAAACTCCCCCCCACGGCGATCGCCGCCAGCGTCTCCGCCTTGCCATGCCCGTAGGGATGGGAGTCGTCCGGAGGAAGCGAGGCGAAGCGCAGCCCGACCCACACCAGCAACGAGCTGAAGATATCCAGGGTGGACTCCACTCCGTCGGCAATCAGCGCGTAACTCTGGCCGAGCACGCCAAAAGCGATTTTTCCCACCGCCAAAACGGCGTTCACGACCGCGCCAAAAAGCGCCAGACGAGAACCGGCGGTCAAACGCGCATGGAGCGTGGTTGCGGACATAGGGGCGCTTACGGTGACCAAAACCCGACACAGGGCCAACGGCAAAAGCGCCGACGACCCAAAAAATCAGCCCTTAAGAGAAGAAGACTTTTTCAGCTGTCTTGCGCAGGATCCACTCCTTTTCGTCCGCCCCAAGGAAATCAAGCCGGTCGCGGACCAGTCCAATGGAATCAGCGTAGTTGTGTTCGCCCTGAACCTGGTAAGGACAGTCACTCGCCCACATCAAGCGTTTGGCGCCAAAGGTGTCACGCAGGGTCTGAATGAGTGGCGCCAGGTCCGAATAGGGCGCCTTTTTTTCACCCAGCGCGTAAAAGGCGGACGTTTTCACATACACATTCGGGAATTCTGCCAGTCGGCGCAGTTGCTCGATGTCCTCATTCCGAACCGGCCCGTTCATTCCAATCCGCGCAAAGTGGTCAATCACAACCCGTGTTTTGGGGTAGGCTGCACACATCCGCTGGATGGCCGGAAGGGAATCAGGCCCAGCAAGCAGGCACATCGCCAGACCGGCGTCAGCCCCATAGGCCCACATGTTTTTCATCCCCTCGGACTGCGGCCAGGCCTCCGCCTTTTCCGGATTGGTGTAGATCCGAAAGCCGCGCACTTTTTTGGCTGCAAGGCTCTTCATCGTCTCGCGCACATCCGGCTTGGTTTCGTCCACGATCGCCACCCCGCCGAAAACCCCGCGGTGTTTGGCCATCATCGCCAACATGTAGCGATTGTCGAACTTGTAGAAACTCATCTGAACGAGCACCACACGCCCCACCTTCTGGGGGCGGCACTCGGCAAAAAGTTCGTTGGGCGTGAAACTTGCCGGCACCATGTCCTTTTCCTTGGAAAAGCCCGAATCCAGAGGGAAAGCGGTCGTATCCGGGGTCCACACATGCACGTGTGCGTCGATATAGCTTCCGCGCGAGGCCGCGAAAGAGGAGGGCGTGAGGGCGGCGAGTGGCGCAAGCGCCGCACACCGCAGAAAGGATCGGCGAGTTGTCATAGTTCTGGGGAAAGAAAGGGGATCCCACCTTGATGTAAGAAATCACCACCAGAAGCAATCGATGACTTTGAAAATGACATCAAAGCGCACCCAGTAGGCGTTTTCCACAAAGTACAGAATCCATACGAAACACCGTGGAACCTCGCTGAACCGCCTCCTTTTTTAAGCCACTAATGATAATCCGCAGCCTCAGGCCCTCTCGAACATGCCGCCCCGGGTCGCAACGCCCGTACGGCCCCGCAGCCCGAAGCCCGTTCTTGCTGGGACGGATAGGCCTGGAGGGATTCGAACCCCCAACCAAGGGATTATGAGTCCCCTGCTCTAACCATTGAGCTACAGGCCCGGCTGGCCGGGATGGTTTTTTGACCAATCACCGGCGCACAAGCAAACACCGGATTCTGCGACTCGTACAATCTCTTTCACCAAACTCCTCCTTAAGGACTGTTCTTTGGTTGCAGGAGAACCTATTTCAGTGGATTCTTATAGACCGCCTTATGTCTCCCGAGACGCACTCTATTTTGAATCAGAATCCTTCCCCACATTCCTACAATCCTCGCATTGAAAATGTTCGGGTCAGTGGATTCAAACGCCTCATCACGCCCCTCCAGGTGAAAGAGCAGATCAGCGCCAGCCCCGATACGTTGGATCAGATCCTGACCGCCCGAGACACCGCACGCCGAATTTTAAAAGGCGAGGACCCCCGTTTGATGGTGGTAGTGGGCCCCTGCTCCATCCACGACCCCATCTCCGCCCTGGACTACGCCAAACGCCTCGCCTCACTCGCCAAAGAGCTCGAGGACAAACTGTTCATCGTGATGCGCGTCTATTTCGAAAAACCCCGCACCACCGTCGGATGGAAAGGGCTCATCAACGATCCGCACCTTGACGATTCCGCGGACCTTGAATACGGAATCAAGCTCGCCCGCCGCCTCCTGTTGGACATCGCCGAACTGGGCCTGCCCATGGGCACGGAGTTTTTGGACCCGATCATCCCGCAGTACATCGCCGACCTCATTAGCTGGGCGGCTATCGGCGCGCGGACCACAGAGTCCCAGACCCACCGCGAGATGGCCAGCGGCCTCTCCATGCCCGTCGGTTTTAAAAACGGAACCGATGGCAGCGTGCAAACGGCCCTCGACGCGATGCGCTCCGCCTTCGCCCCGCACAGTTTTCTCGGAATTGACCCGGAAGGGATGACCAGCATCATCACCACCTCGGGAAACCAGGACAGCCACCTCGTGCTGCGCGGCGGCCGGGACGGCACCAACTACGGCCCCGAGCACACCGCTTCCGCGGCTGAAAAGCTGCGCAAAGCGGGCCTCCCCGTCTCCTTGATGGTGGACTGCAGCCACGCCAACAGCGGCAAGGATCCTTTGCGGCAGCCAGAGGTTCTTCGCAACGTGATGCAACAGCGCAAGGCGGGCCATTCTGAACTCGTGGCGGTCATGCTTGAGAGCCACATCAATCTGGGCACCCAGTCAGCCGCCAAGGACGGACTGAAATACGGCGTCTCCATTACAGATGCCTGCTTGGATTGGGAATCCACAGCGTCCCTGCTTCGGGAAATTTAGCCCCCGAGGCTTGGATAAAGGCCAGCCGATGACTCGCCCCGGGCTTCGCTTGATCCGTTGACTGCCGCTTAAAACCGAGCGTGCCGCTTAAAACCGTTGCGTGCCGCTTAACCAAGCGTGCCGCTTAACCAAGCGTGGAATGATCGATTGTCGCCAGACGTTTGCGGCGCTGCCCCAATTGTGGAATACATCCGATGAGCGCCTTCGTGTAGGCGTGCTGCGGATTCTGCAGGACTTCTTGCGTGGTGCCCTCCTCCACAATGTCTCCACGAAACATGACCGCAACCCGGTCGGCGATCCCACCAATGATGCCGAAATTGTGCGTGATGAGAAGCATCGCCATCTTCAGCCGCTGCTTGAGCTCGCGCATCTGATCCAATATTTGCGCCTGCACGGTCACGTCCAACGCGGTGGTCGGTTCATCTGCGACGAGCAGTTGCGGTCGGCAGGCCAGTGCCATTGCAATCATCACGCGCTGCTGCATCCCGCCCGAAAGTTGGTGCGGATAATCGTGCATCCGTTTGGCCGGGTCCACAATTCCCACAAGATCCAAACAGTGAACGACCTCCGCGTCCACATCGCTCACGTCGGAGCGATGCAGATCAATCGCCTCCGCAATTTGATTGCGAATCGTAAACACCGGATTCAAAGAGGTGGACGGCTCTTGAAATACGTACGCGATTTTTCCGCCGCGCAATTTCCGCAACTGGGCTGGGCTCATCTTCAGGACATCCTCTCCCTCAAACAAAATTTGTCCCTCGGCATAGACTGCTGGAGGTTCGGGAAGGAGCCGGGTGAGTGCCATTCCCGTCACGCTTTTGCCGCTGCCGCTCTCCCCCACCAAGGCGAGTGTCTCCCCCGCGCCGAGGGACAAGTTGATACCCTTGACGGCCTGCACACGGTCCGGGCCGGTGCCGAAGTCTATTCTGAGGTTTCGCAGGGAAAGCATGGGTTTGTTGGGGTGAGTTAACTCGCGGGATCAAGCGCCTTGTTTCGGATCGAAGGCCCGACGCAGCGAGTCTCCGAACAAATTCAGCGCTAGAACCATCACGAAAAGAGCAGAGGAAGCCGCGGTGAGATTCCACCAAACAAGCGGTTCACGAGAAAGCTCGGAGCGGGAAGCGTCAATCATCGTTCCCCAACTGGCAGTCCCAACGGGCGCACCCACCCCCAAGTAGCTTAGAACAGCCTCCGCCAGCACTAACCCGGAGAAACCGAGCACGAATTTAATCAACACGAGATGCATCACATTCGGAAGCAAGTGCCGGGTGATAATCTTCCAATTCGATTGTCCCATCGCTTTTGCTGCAGCGATGTAGGGGCGTTCCACCTGTCTAAGCGTCTCACCACGGATTAGACGCGCCATGCCCACCCAACCCGTAATCCCTAAAGCAATCGACATACTCCCAAGACCCTTGCCCAGCACCATCAGAATGGACACCAGCATCAGAATCTCCGGCACAGCGGCCACGGTGCTGTAAACGTATTGGACAAGATCGTCGACCCAACCCTTGTAATAGCCCGCCATCATTCCGAGCAGCACACCAAGTGGAATGTAAATCAGGCTCGTCAACCCACCGATCCACAGCGCGGAACGGGTCGCGCGGAGAGTCTGCACAAAAGTGTCGCGGCCAAGCGCGTCAGTGCCCAGAAGATGCCTGCTCTTGAGCGGCTTTGGATCCGACAACGACAAGGCCGTGCTCGCGAGCGGAGCGGCGTAACTCGTTTCTTGGGGAATCGATCGAGTAAGCTGCTGTAACAGCGAACGACTTCCTGAAGCACTCGGGACCGCAATACTTTCGAGGGTACCGATAAGTAGATAAACCAAGATCACGGCGAAGGAGATCAGCCCAACCGTATCTCCTTTAAGCCGTCTCCAAGCCGACCTCCAACGCTCCGAGCGGGCGCCCCAAAAAATCAAACCCGCCAACAAGCTGTAGCCCGTCAGCAGGCTTAGGTTTTGCACCCAGATTTGGTCCAGCGACTTCATAAGACTTTATTGGAGACGAATCCTAGGATCCGCCCAGGCATAGCAAACGTCCGTCAGAAGAAGTCCGCCAAGGTACAAAAGCGAACCCAGGAACACCGAAGCCTGAACCACCGCAAAATCAGGAGCTTGGATGGCGGTGAAAAGCACGTTTCCAAGACCGGGGATTCCAAAAAAGTTCTCCAACAAAAGAGAGCCCATGATCAGAAAAGGCAACGAAGCGACCACGAGTGTGATCAGATTTATGAGCCCGTTTTTGAGCACGTGTCGCATCAGCACCTGCACCGTAGACACCCCCTTGGCCCGGGCAGTCCGGATGTAATCCTGCCCCATTTCCTCCAAAAACAAGGCTCGAAACAAACGTACATCCGCTCCCAACCCACTCACCACCATCAACACCACAGGCAGAAGCAAAAACTTCGGAGTAGACCATCCGCTCAATTCAAAGCCAAAGGCCGGAAAATAATTGAGAACTTGAGCCACGACGAACTGCCCAAAGATCACGTATACCATGACCGGCACGCTCATCAACGCGACGCAAAAAAGCGACGCGGCAAGATCGACAACCGCGTTGCGGATAAAGACGAGGTAGAGCGCGAGGCCGACGCCTAAAGCGATGCTCAATAAAAAGGCGGGCAGGGTCAGCAAGAGCGAAGGCAGTACTCCCTGAGCAAAAACCTCTCGCAGCGGGCGCCCGCTGACGTCAGACGTCCCCAAATCAAAAGTCGCCAGGCGCCCCATTTGATGAATGAAAAGAGAATCGTGCCACGGCTTTCCCGGCGTGTGATTGATGAGCAGCGGCTTGTCATAGCCGCGGTTGTGCAACCAGTTCTCGACGCTTTTAGGCGTGGCCTTCTGCCCAAGAACTCGCCTCGCCGTGGCATCGGGGCTCTGCACCACAAAAAAGAGCACGAACGTCAGCAACATCACCCCAAACACGATGGGGATGAAAAAAAACAAACGGCGGAGGAGGTACGCGAACATGGCTCAAGAGGTCCGTCGGGCGTGGAGAGTGAGAAAAGCACCAAAGGCGAAGACTGCGATCAAAACAGCTAAAGGCCATGCAGGCTTTTTGTTCCATTGCGCGCGCAATTGTTCCCGCATCTCGTAGTCCACAACCGCGTATTTAAGGCCACCTTCAAGCAGTGGATTGCTTTGAATCCGAGGTGCCCAAGGCTGGGTGAGACTGAAGGTAGAACGATGCATGTTCAAAACATGCGGCACATCTTCAGCCAAAAGATCGTTCATTTTTAAGGCGAGCCCTTCACGTGCGGGACCGTTTTCCATCGTCGCCATCGTCTCAAACAATTTATCGAATTCAGGATTTTGATACCGACTGTGGTTCTTTCCCGCGGGGGGAAGGTTCTTGCTGTAGTACAAAAAGTAAAAATTCTCCGGGTCGGGATAATCCGCTCCCCATCCGCTACCCGCCGCAATTTGAAACCCACCGTTATCCAGCTTTTCCATCAGCCGCGCGAAGGGATTTTCAACCACTTTCACCTTGATGCCCAACTGCTCGAACTGCTGCTGATCGAATTCCGCCATCAACCGTTCGTTGGCGCTCCCGCCCGTGGTATCGAGCGTTATTTCGAGCACCTTGCCTCCGGCGTCCTTCCCGTTGGGATAACCCGCCTCTGCCAATAAGCCCTTCGCCTTTTGCAAGTTGTATCCGTACGGATTTCGGAAGTTCTTGCGGTAACCCGCTATTCCGGGGGGAAGCAACTGTTCCGCCACAATGGGAACGCTGTTAAAAAAGATATCCAGGTTCGACTTCGCATTGAAGGCGCAGGAAAGGGCCTGCCTCAGTTTGCGGTTCGGCCCAAGAACCGGGTCCTCCATGTTGAGCGCCATAAAAAACGTGCTCGGTTCGATATCTCGATGGAGGCTCACTCCCCGTTCCTTATATTTTCCGGACAGATCGCGGGAAGGCGTGATCAGACTGGAAAAAGCATCCTTCCCCACACCCATGCCGTCCAAATAACCCTGCCGAAATAGAAGAAAAATGGGGATCGTCTCGCGAAACACGGTCATGTTGACCTCGTCCACAAAAGGGAGAGCCTTACCCGCCAGCGGCCTCAAGAGCGCCTCCTGATCGGCGTTCCAGCCTTCCAGGGGAAACGTCGTAGTCCGGTAATCTGGATTACGCTTCAAACGAATCCTGGTGTTTCGCTTCCACTCCGCAATTTGAAACGGCCCAGTTCCGACCGGATGAAAACGGAACATCTCGCGCGTGGCTCCGTCGTGCACTTTGCCATCGTAAAACTCCACCGCCTCCTTCGCCACGGGCGACGTGAAGTGCATCGCCAACCAATACAGCAACTGCGGATAGGCTGCCTTAAGGTGAATTTCAAAAGTATACTTCCCCGTCACCCGCAGACCGGAAATCGGTTTGTGATAGTCGAAAGAATCTGATTTCCGAGCCGCCTCAAAGGTTTCAGCCAGCCCCTCCACATAATCCTGTAGCGTGGAAAGAGCCGGGCATTCTACCTTCGGATCCGCAATGCGTTGAAAGGCATACAGAACATCTTCCGCCACAACTTCACGGCCACGTCCCTCTGGAAAACAAGGATCGTTGTGGAACAGAATCCCGGCCTTGAGTTCACATTTGTACCCTATCCCCCCCCCAGAACGCTCGAAACGCTCGGGCAGGGCCCGCAACAAACAAGGCGTCAATTCGTACGGATCCGTCTTGAAGGGCTGGTACTCCAAAAGACACTCCTGCAGCGGCTCCAAAACGCGCCGGCTTACGCTGTCATACGAAACCTGGGGATCCAGCGACCGCGGGTCTTCGGGAAGCGCTGCGTACCGCACTTTCCAAGGCGTCCCATCCCCGCTTTTTTTCTCAAGCGGCTCGGGATGCGGATTGTTGGAACACGCCCCCATCGCGAACCCGCACGCCAAAACGATTGCCGCGCGCAATACGGTAAAAAAAGAACACGCAAAAGCCGCTGCAAGCAAAGCAAAGCAGCGGCTGATTGAGCGGGGTGTCATGACTAGCTATACTATAGCCAGCACGGCTTTACGGCAAGGGCGGGAATGAACAGGAAGCGATCTCCCTCCGAACAAAAAAAGGGCTTCAAGCTCCCTTCTCACCGGATCATTCTCCACTCCAAACCCTAAGCCCCAATTTCTTCGCCCACCATGAAGCGGACAAAACCACGGATGGCGATGTGCTCGCCCAGTTCCTTGTTTTTGTCAGCAATGAGCTGCGTAATCGTCTGATCAGGATTTTTGATGAACGCCTGCTCAAGCAAGCAAGAGTTCGAATAAAACTTGCTCATCTTTCCTTCAACGATCTGTTCCACAATGTTCGCCGGTTTCCCGGGAGGCACCTGTCCACGGTAAATCTCCCGTTCGCGCTCCGCGAGTGCCGCGGGCACGCTGTCTCGCGATACACAAACAGGATTTGCGGCCGCAATTTGCAAAGTGACATCGCGGACCAATTGCTTGAACTCCTCGCGCACCACGGTCGAGTCGCTATCAGCACCGACCTCGAGCAACACACCAACTTTGCCTCCGGTGTGGATGTACGAGGACACCGCCCCGCTGCCGTGAACTTCCAGACGCGCATGGCGACGGATCCGAATGTTCTCACCCAACTTCTGGACGGCCTCCACACGATCAGCCTCAAAATCAGCCTGATCGTTTGCGGCAAGTTTGGAAGCCACGGTATCTGTGAGTCCCTTGAACGCATCGTTTTTGGCGACGAAATCCGTTTCGCAGTTCACTTCAACAAGCACGCCCACCTTGCCGTTGTGGACAATCGCCTGAGCAATCACCCCTTCTTTTGCTTCGCGGTCCGCCTTCTTAGCGGCACTGGCAGCTCCCTTTTTCCGGAGAAGATCAATGGCTGCTTCCAGATCGCCTTTGACTTCGGCCAGGGCGCGTTTGCAATCCATCAATCCCGCGTTGGTTTTTTCACGCAGGGTCTTTACCAGTTGGGCATCAATGACTATTTCGCTCATACTCTTTTAAATATTTGGGGTTAAAGTGGTTTAGGTGTGTAAAGCGCGACCCCGGGAAATTCAAAACGGCGCCCCGGCAATATTTACAATTGCAGGCGGCGCCGCTCGAACAAGTTGTCGCTTTAAACGATAGGCTGACGGCCTTCATAGCGAAGGCCGTCCCCAATGAAAGCATTTTATTCGCTGACCGCGCTGAGATCCTGAGGCTGCTCAACCGCAGCATCAACCGCAACCACCACTGGGGCAACCGGGGCCACAGGCGCGTGCGTCGATCCCGAACCGGAGACCAGTGCGTCGACCAACTTCTGAAGAACCACACGGATCGAACGAATCGCGTCGTCGTTTCCTGCAATTGGATACGTGATCAATGCGGGATCTGCGTTGGTGTCGGTGATCGCAACGGTCGTAATCTTAAGACGACGAGCCTCTGCGACGGCAATGCCTTCGCGAACGGTATCGATGATGATCATCGCGTCAGGAAGCTTTTCCATCGTGCGAATCCCTTCAAGGTTCCGCTTGAGCTTCTCACCTTCGCGGCGAAGGGCAGAAATTTCCTGGTTGCCCATTTTGGAATACTCCGGCTGCTTTTCGAGAGTCTCGATGTAAGTCATCCGGGCCACACTCTTGCGAATGGTCGCCATGTTGGTCAGCGTGCCGCCGAGCCAGCGCTGATTGACGTAAAACTGGCCGCATGCCTGTGCCGCTTCTTTAACCGCTTCCTGAGCCTGCTTTTTGCAACCCACAAAGAGCACCTTGCCACCGCGGGCGGCGAGAGCGCTCAAGAATTTAGTCGCAGCGTCAAGCTGATGGACGGTCGAGCCCAAATTGATAATATGCAAGGCATTACGCTTCTCAAAGATGAAGGGCTTCATCTTGGGATTCCAGCGCTTGCTCTGGTGCCCGAAGTGGACACCCGCTTCGAGCAATTCTGTCATGAGTTCTGTGGACATAGCTTATACGACTTTAGAAAAAGGGTGGCGAGATTGATCCCAAGGCAAGCCATTGGCAAGCCTTGGTTTTAGTTTTTTAGATAACGGCGGAAATTCCTGGGGATAACCACGGTAAAATGCAGCCAAAAAGCCGCGGCAAACCGCACCCAAAACTGCAATGACATGTTCTCCCAAAACAACTTCCCTGAGCCAAACAGCACCTCATTGGACAATCGACTTTACCACACTCCCATGCACGTCCGTTAATCGGAAATCTCTCCCCTGAAAACGATAGGTGAGCCTTTCATGATCGAAACCAAGTTGATTCAGGATCGTCGCCTGAAGATCGTGCACATGGACTGGATTCTCCGCCACACCAAACCCAAGCTCATCGCTCGCCCCATAAGCGAACCCACGCTTAAAGCCCCCGCCCGCAAGCATCACTGAAAAGCAGTCGGGATAATGATCCCGGCCGAGAACCATCCCGCCAGAAGTGCGCCCTTCTCGAAACGGAGTCCGGCCAAATTCGCCGCCCCACACGATAATGGTGTCTTCCAGAAGCCCCCGCTCCTTGAGTTCCGTAATCAAGGCCGCAACGGGTTTGTCTGTCCGCGCCATTTTTTTCGTCAACCCATCGCGAATATCCTCGCCCGGCCCCGTGCCATGAAAATCCCAGCCCCAATCAAAGAGCTGCACGAACCGGACCCCCTGCTCAACCAAACGGCGTGCAAGCAGACAATTGTTTGCAAAGCTTGATTCACCGGGCTGCGCCCCATACGCCTCCAACACCTCCGGCGTCTCCTTAGAAATATCCATCACTTCCGGGACGGAAGTCTGCATGCGATAGGCTAGCTCGTATTGCGCAATCCTTGTGAGCGTTTCCGGATGGCCCATCTCATCGGATTGCAGTGCATTGAGGTCCTTCAGCGCATCCAGCGTGTGGCGCCGCGTCTCGCGCGTCATTCCGGCTGGATCCGACACATAAAGAACTGGATCCCCTTTCGAACGGCATTGAACCCCCTGGTAAACCGAAGGAATGAACCCACTGCCCCAGCATCCCTGACCTCCGCTGGGTTGCGTCCCTGAGGAAATCAGAACCACAAACCCAGGAAGATTTTCATTCTCTGTTCCCAACCCATAAGTCACCCAAGAACCCATCGAAGGACGGCCCTGCCTGGGAGACCCCGTGTAGAGCAGTAACTCGGCCGGGGCATGATTGAACTCGTCCGTCTTCATCGAGTGCACAACGGTCACATCGCCCGCAATTCGGTGGAAATTAGGAACCGCGTCTGACATCCAGATGCCACCGGGCCCATGCTGGCTAAATGTTCGCGGCGTGCCCATCAACTTTGGAACCCCGGTGGTGAAGGCAAACTTCCGACCTTTGAGGAAGTCATCCGGACAATCCTGGCCACTGCGCTTCACCAACTCTGGTTTATAATCAAAAATATCCAAGTTTGGAGGCCCGCCCGACATGTGCAAATAAATCACCCGCTTAGCTTTCGCTTTCAAGGGAGAGGACCGCGGGGCCAAAGGATTTTCAGCCACGGCGCTCGCTTCCACTTTGGGGGAAAACAACGCCTGCATCGCCACAGCTCCTAAACTAAGCCGTCCCGAATCCGCCAGAAAATGGCGTCGTGTCTGGTTCGACAACTTTGCGTACAAGGGATTCTCGTGGAGGTTCATTTTTAAAATCGGTTCGAAATTTGTTTGAGTCGTTGTGCCCGCCGGTTATCGACGCATGAGCACTTCATCTAGGTTGAGCAACACGTTTGAAAAAACAGTCCAGGTCGCATGCTCCGCCACATCGGCTCCCGCAGGCAATGCCCCCAGGGGATCCGTCGCCATTTGTTGAGCCCTCGCTGTATCCGTGGCGAACGCCCCAGCAGCCTCCTGAACAAGGCGCTCGAGTCGTTCGATTTCTTTTGCTGAAGGTTCGCGAGAAAGCGCGCGCAGATACGCGTAGCGAATCCGCTCCGCCGTGGAGGCGCCTCCTTCCTTGATGATTCTACGCGACAGCGCCTGCGCCGCCTCGATAAACACGGGATCGTTCAACGTAACCAGAGCCTGAAGCGGCGTATTCGTTCGACTGCGCCGCAAAGTACAGACCTCCCGGTTCGGAGCGTCAAAAGTCGTGAAACTCGGGTACGGACTGTTCCTGCGAACCTCCGTGTACAAAGCGCGTCTGTAGCGATCCTCTCCTGCACTGACCTCCCAATCGTTGGCTCGACCGAAGGCCGTGCTCAACCCCATGTTGGGCTTGGGGGGGCGCACCGGCTTGCCGAACATTTTCGGGCTCAGCAATCCGCTCACCGCAAGAGCCTGATCCCTCAGAATTTCGGCGGACATCCGAAAACGCGGCCCTCGGGCGAGGAAACGGTTTTCTGGATCCTTATCCTGAAGCGCCTGAGTCACAGCAGAAGACTGCCTGTAAGCGGCAGTGCTCAGGAGCGTTTTCAAAAAAGCCTTCATGTCCCAGCCGCTACGAACCAACTCCAGGGCCAGCCAATCCAGCAATTCAGGATGCACCGGCATCTCCCCCTGCGCGCCGAACTCCTCGCTCGTACGCACGATTCCAACGCCAAAAATCGTTTCCCAAAATCGGTTCGCAATCACCCGGGCCGTCAGGGGGTTTTCGGGACTCACGAGCCAGCGGGCCATTGCAAGCCGGTCGGGTTTGGCCCCTGCGGGCAGTGGCGGCAGAACCGCCGGTGTTCCAGCCGAAACCTCGTCCCCAAGGTTTAGATAATTACCCCGGATTTGCACCTTGGTTATCCGCTGTTTGTCAGGCCCGAGGTCGCGCATGATTGGCACCGTATTGGGCTTGAGCGCCTCGAGCTCGCGTATGGTCGAGGCAAGTGCGGAGCGCTCCGCCGACGCCTCGGCTGCGTGGTTGCGCACGTAGTAGTCAACGACTTGCCCGGCATTCTCCGACGTCCTCGCGTCTGCTGGGGTTTGCAAAATGGCAAGCAACTTAGGCGGCGTGGCAACGGACAATTCCGCACGCTTGTCCTCGGTGTATCTCACCGCAAAGGAGGCCAGAAGTTGCTCTTTTTTGCGACTGCGCTGATCCAATTCAACTTGAAGCATTTCCCCGGCCTGCAATTTCACTTCCGTTTCGGGGATCAATGTCAGCCGCTGCTCTTTGACGCTGTTGGAAACACTCCATCCCTTGTTTCGAGCGTTCTGCTCGGCTTTTGCCTTTAACCCAACAACCGTTTGAGGCTCGAAGCCACCAGCCGTCGCGCTCGCATACACAGCCCGAAACTTCACATCGCGCGGCTTCACTTTGGCATTGGCGGATACAACGCTTACTCGAATTTGATCAACGATAAACGCCCCGTTGGCTCCAGTCCCAGCCCCTCCTCCCGGCAAACTCGCCTCCGGTTGAGAGACCAACTGTAGCGCCGCGATTTCGCCAACCAATTCAGGAATCTGCAACGTGACGCTGTCCCCTCCTTTCTCCGAGGCTCCCACATGAACCGACCCGTTCTCTTTCACTGCAACGTTTGCTCCGTTGGCGGATTTTACGTCTGCAGGCTTCGCTCCCCGCCACTCAAGCGCGCGAGGAAAAGCGGCGTCCCAAGCTGCAAACCCCTGAATCCAAGCTGGAACTGGTGCCTTGAAAAGAGCCTCCAACTCCGCAGCCCGATTTTCTAAACGGGCTTTCTCCACCTTTTCTTCGGGTAATAAAAACTGATGCAACGGAGCTTCATCGTTCCGGTCGGCATCTTCGCTCTGATTAAGGATCGCAAAAAAGCTGAAGTATTCCTTCTGCGTGAGCGGGTCAAATTTGTGTGTGTGACATTGCGCGCACGCCATCGATGTTCCCATCCAAACCGACCAGGTCGTATTTACCCGGTCGATCACCGCTGCGGTGCGAAACTCTTCATCCGAGGTGCCGCCCTCGTTGTTTGTCATTGTGTTGCGATGAAACGCCGTTGCAATCATTTGCTCCTCGGTCGCGTGAGGCAACAGATCACCCGCGATCTGTTCCACGGTAAACTGGTCAAACGGTTTATTGGAGTTAAAGGCCCGGATGACGTAGTCCCGGAAGGCCCAGACGCTGCGCCCTGGATCGCTGGGATATCCCGCGGAATCGGCGTATCGCGCCAAATCCATCCAAAGACGCGCCCAGTGTTCGCCAAAGGAAGATTTCGCAAGAAACCGGTCCACCATTCGAAGATAAGCGTCCGGGGCGCTGTCGGCAGAAAAAGCGGCAACTTCTTCCGGTAAAGGAGGCACACCGGTGAGGTCCAGGGCAACCCGGCGGACTAAAGTAGCCCTGTCAGCCTCCGGACTCGGCTTCAGACCCTCCGCTCGGAGGCGCGCGTACAAAAAGCGATCCACACTAGAGGCACCCCACTGCAAATCGGAGACGTTTGGCACGGGTGAAGCCACAGGCTTCGCATAGGCCCAATGCCCTGCGTAGGCCGCGCCCTCCTGAATCCAACGCCGCAAAAGAGCGATCTCCTCAGGCGTCAGCTTCTTTCCAGTCTTCCGCGGGGGCATTACCTCGTCCTTATCAGTGGTCAGAATTCGCTCCACCAGGGCGCTTTTTTCCGGGTGCCCAGCCACCAGCGCAAAGCCGGAGTCCAAAGCTGCAAATGCACCCTCCTCAGTGTCAAACCGAAGCCCTTTGTCTCCGTTACCCTTCCGGTTTTTGTCATCCGGACCGTGGCAATGAAAGCAGTTGTTAGACAAAATTGGCCGTATCTCGCGGGCGAAGTTTACTTTTCCAGCGGCCATTGCATGACCTCCAAGAGAGGCCAGAAAAACAGCCCGGAAGGCGAATGAAGAAAGAGTGGAGGCCATAAGACTTAAAATTTGTCAGTTACATTACAACAACCCGTTGTCTTTCGGAAAGTTTGAACAATCCAAACAATTCAGGGGGGAATGCCCCGCTGGACTCCCACTTCCTTTGGGAAGGTGTCAGGCACAAATAACCAAACGTTTTCCAATAGTTGTGAAGGTTTGGGTATAGAAAATGCTCGTTTGGAGGTCCATTTTTCTTATGACTGAACACGAACCATCCAATCCCTTCGAGGAGAACGCTCCGGCAGGGCCAGCCTGGCTTTTTAAGCTCATCCACGACCCAACGAGTGCGGGCTACCAAAAGCTGCATGCGTTTTTGAACTCCATCATTTTTGTGGCCGCCATCTTGGGCGCGCTGGAAACAGTGGAGGCGATCCATACCCCGTTCGCGAAATTCTTCGAGGTCTCAGAATACGTAATCGTTGGAATTTTCTCCCTCGAATACCTCGCGAACATCATCACCACCAGAAACAAGATGGGTTACATCTTTAGTTTCTGGGGCATCATCGACTTTCTGGCGATCGCGCCAACGTTTCTCCAGATGGCCAATATCACGGCCCTTAAGTCAGCCCGTATCTTGCGGGTTCTCCGAGTCCTCCGTGTGTTGCGTGTTTTAAAGCTGGCCAGAGAAGCCCTGCAGCGCGTCCAAAACACAAGCGCCGCCGACAAGCGCAAGAGTCCGCTGACGATGAATCTCACCATTTATTTCCTCGCACTTTTCTCAGTGGTGATCATTTCCAGTACGCTCATCTACTTCGCCGAATTCTCCACAGGCCCAATTCAATCTGTCGAACGCCAGGGAGACACTCACCTCGTATTTCACTCAAACGAATTCCACGGCGAACTTGCCCCCTCCGGCAAAGTTACCATTGTGGGCACTGAAAAATACGACGGCACCTTTGAAGTGAAAAAATGGAGCCCTGAAGAGCACGTGATCGAGGTCCTCGTGACAGACCCGGACATCCTCGCGGCGATGCCCACCGAACTCACCACGCTCTCTGCGGCGCACTGGCAGAAAGACAGCCCCTTCACCTCCGTTCCCGCAGCCAGTTGGTGGTGCGTTGTCACCCTAACCACTGTTGGTTATGGAGATATGTTCCCCGTCACGGTGCCGGGCCGAATCATCGCAGCAGTCACCATGTTCTTGGGGTTGGCATTGTTCGGCATGTTGATGAACATCATTGGCAAAGCCATGATGGCAGCCCTCTTTGGAGCGGAAGAAATCGAGCCGGACAATAAAACAGCCAAGGCCGGTTCAGGGGCTTTGCCCAAGGAATGGAACCCCGCATGGAGGCATTGCCCAACCTGCGGCAATGAACATTCGCCAACCGGCCAACACCCGACTCAAGCCCACTAACGGCAAAGTGACAGCGGGTTCAAGCCCCGCATTCAATCTGCTCTAGGATCAGAAAAGGCGGCGGAACCCATGAGTTCCGCCGCCTTTTTCTTTTCCAGCTTCGCCACAATAGCGAAACATCAGATCCGTCCACTCCCTTACCTCTATTGAGGAGTCACCGCCTTCGCCTGCCTGCGGTTTGCACCGATCTAAACGACAGGCAACGAACTCCGCCTTCCTCCTCATGCCTTTTGGGGGGCACGAGACATCATCTCCACTAATACTTAATGGCTCGCCGCCGCTGCTTTCACAATTTCTGCAAAGCCGCGGGGATCAAGACTGGCTCCACCAACAAGGGCCCCGTCAATGTCGGGTTCCCGCATCAGTTCAACCGCATTCTGCGGCTTCACGCTCCCACCATACTGAATTCTGACCTTGTCTGCGGCTACGGTATCCCAAAGCTCACCGAGCGTCTTTCGGATGAAAGCATGGGCCGCCTGGGCCTGCTCCGGAGACGCCGTGCGCCCCGTGCCAATCGCCCAAACCGGTTCATAGGCGATCACGGTGTCCGAAAGTTCGCGGGCACTCAACCCGAGCAAACCCAATTCAATCTGCCGATGCAACACAGCCTCCACCTCGCCAGCATCTCGTTGTTCAAGGGTCTCTCCAATGCAGAAAATCGGTTTCAGCGCCGCATCCAATGCGGCGCGGACCTTGCGATTGACGAGCTCATCCGTTTCTCCAAACAACGTTCTGCGTTCGCTGTGCCCGAGCACTACGTAACGCACGTAAAGCTCGCGAAGCATCTGGGCACTAATTTCCCCCGTGAATGCACCGGACTTCTCCCAATGCATGTTCTGGGCACCCAGCTTCGCCGCCTGACCGCGACCTAAAATCTCAGAGACCTTTGCCAGCGCCGTAAAGGGCGGAACAATCACAACCTCGGCTCCATTCTCGTCGCCGATTTCATGCAGGAAAGTGTTCAGAAAAGCTTCTGCCTCACTCACCGTCAGGTTCATCTTCCAGTTGGCCGCTATGATTTTTTTCCGCATGGGATGGAGTCTTAAAGTTCGCCTGCCGTCGGTTTTCCGAGTCGTTTGTTAAAGAGGTTTAGGCCTTGTCCGTCAAGGCGGCAACACCGGGGAGCACTTTGCCCTCAATCAGTTCCAAGGAGGCCCCGCCGCCCGTTGAGCAGAAAGAGACCTTGTCACCCAAACCGAACTGCTTGACTGCGGTCACAGAATCTCCCCCTCCAATGATCGTCACCGCGCTCGATGCTGCGAGCGCTTCTGCAATCGAGCGCGTGCCCGAAGCAAACGGAGCGAGTTCAAAAATTCCAACCGGGCCGTTCCACAAAACCGTCTTGGCTCCTGCGATTTCCTGGCGGTACAGGGAAATTGTTTCCGGTCCGATATCGACAGCCTCCCAACCCTCCGAAATCCCCTTGTCTGGAGACACCAGTCCAGTGGAACGCGGCTGCGCTGTTGCACTAATTTCCTGCGTCTCCAAGTTATCCAACGGCAACAAAAACCGAACTCCCTTTGCCTCCGCAAGGGCGAGAATTTCCTTAGCAAGGTCGACCTTGTCAGCCTCCACACGGCTTTTGCCCGTGGGAATTCCTAAAGCCCGGAAAAAGGTGTAGGCCATCGCGCCCCCAATCAAAAAGGTATTAGCCTTTTCCATCAGCGCCTTGATGACCCCAATTTTATCGGAGACTTTAGACCCGCCGAGGATCACAACGAAAGGTCTCTCGGGGGCTTTCAACTCGCCCTGCAGATACTGGAGTTCCTTCTCCATCAAGAGGCCCATCGCGGCCTGTGGCGCGTGATGGGCAATGCCTGCGGTCGACGCATGCGCACGATGGGCGGCGCCGAAGGCATCGTTTACGTAGACGTCACCAAGCGCGGCCAGTTGCTTGGCAAAACCGTCGTCGTTGGTCTCCTCCCCGGCGTGGAAGCGCACGTTCTCAAGAAGCAATACATCGCCGTTGTGCATGCTGGCGATGAGCCCTGCGGCAGACGCCCCCACACATTCAGGAGAAAAATTGACGGGCGCATGGATCAAATGGGAGAGGTGGTCAGCCACGGGGCGGAGCGTATACTTCAAGTTCACTTCTCCTTTGGGCCGGCCGAAGTGCGCCATGATGATCACCTTCGCCCCGGCTGCCCGCAAGTGGTTGATTGTCGGCAGGCTTTCCTTGATCCGGGTGTCGTCCGTGATGCGCGCGTGCCCGTCCTTCTCCTCGGTTGGCACATTAAAATCAACCCGCAGAAGAACGCGTTTACCAGCTAGAGAGAGATCACGAACGGATAATTTGGACATAAACAAAAAGAAATGAAAATAGATCTGAGTAAATTTGGGGCCGCAACACAACTGCAGCAGGTTAAGCAGGGCCGCAAGGGGAGGCACCGGGGGTAAATATCCCGCCCGGTGCCCGCTAGCCCTTAAGCTATGCTACTTTCCCGCGATATAACGAACAAGGTCAACGCAACGATTGGAATAGCCCCATTCGTTGTCGTACCAGCTCACGAGCTTGAAGAACTTGCTGTTGAGTTCGATACCCGATCCCGCGTCGAAGATCGAGGAACGGCGATCGTGAATGAAATCGGAGGACACAACTTCGTCCGTTGTATAGCCCAGAATCCCTTTCATATAGGTCTCCGAGGCGCGTTTCATCGCCTCGCAGATTTCCTTGTAGCTCGTTTCCTTCTCCGTCTTCACCGTCAAATCCACCACAGAGACCGTAGGAGTCGGCACGCGGAAGGACATCCCGGTAAGCTTGCCCTTCACCTCAGGAATGGCGAGACCCACGGCTTTAGCCGCACCCGTGGCGCTCGGGATGATGTTGATCGCCGCGGAACGACCGCCCTTCCAGTCTTTTTTGGAGGGACCGTCGACTGTTTTCTGCGTCGCGGTATAGGAGTGCACGGTGGTCATCAGCCCCTCGGCGACGCCAAAGCCTTCCTTGAGGAGCACGTGAACCACGGGAGCCAGGCAGTTCGTGGTGCAGCTTGCGTTTGAAATAATGTGGTGGTTCGCCGGATCGTACTTCTCGTGGTTCACCCCCATCACCACCGTGATGTCTTCACCTTTGGCGGGCGCGGATATAATGACCTTCTTCGCACCTGCCTCAATATGGCCGTGCGCTTTGTCCGCCTCTGTGAAAAGACCAGTAGATTCGACCACGATATCCACTCCAAGAGCCTTCCACGGCAATGCCTTAGGACCTTCCTTTACGGCGAGACACTGGATCCGGTGGCCGTCGACCACCAGAACATCATCCTCCGGCACCTCTGGAGAGCTTTTCGTGCTGTAAACTTCGCCCTTGAACTGCCCCTGAGTGGAGTCGTATTTGACCAAGTAGGCGAGGTTATCGGCAGGAACGAGATCGTTCACTGCAACCACGTTAATTTCTTTTCCAAGGAGGCCTTGGTCGCAGATGGCGCGGAACACGAGACGTCCAATCCGCCCGAAGCCGTTAATACCGATATTGATCATGATACTTATTGTTGGGTTAAATGAAGGACAGGCGGGTCTGATGGACCTGATTGCCGCAATCCAAACCTTAGACTAAACAGAGTGCGCCTCCCCCGCGTCAATGCCGCAGCCATATTCTCTGCAGAAACGCTCCTAAAAAGAAGCGCGTTTGGAGATAATCCTAGCAGTTCGGCCTTCATCCTCCCAAATATAAGGGTCCGAACTTTCAACCCATATCCCTCTTTCCAGCCCTCAATCCCTGGGAAGACACTGAAAAAAATGTAAACACGGCAAACGTCTCCGCGCCTGAAAGCCGGGCAGCGTGGATGTTTGGACTTCACAGAAAACTGTCGACCTCAACACGCACTCCGGAAAACCAACCCCCTTCAACAAAACTTCCATGAACCTGTCCAAAATCCTTCTCCTCGTCGGGATCGCTCCTCTCGCTTTTTCCCAACCCATGGCGATCGCCTCAGAAGGCTCTCTCGTGTTTGAACCCAAATCCGGCGCAGGTCAGGGTAAACACATCGTACTTATCGCGGGCGATGAGGAGTACCGCTCTGAAGAGGCGCTGCCGATGCTCGCCAAAATCCTCAGCCAAAGCCATGGGTTCAAGTGTACGGTCCTTTTTTCGGCCGCCGAAGATGGAACCATCACCCCAAACGATGGAACTTCACTCACTAATCCCGAGGCGATTGATAAGGCCGATCTCATCATCACATCGCTCAGATTTCGCAACTGGCCCGAAGAGAGTCTTTCGCGTTTCGAGAAGGCAATGGAATCCGGCAAACCCATCATCGGACTGCGCACGAGCACGCATGCGTTCAACAAAAACCGGCTCTCAAACTTCGGCAAAAAGGTGTTAGGGGAGAACTGGGTTAGCCATTGGGGAAAACACAAGTCCGAGGCAACGCGCGGCATTATTGAGCCCGGTGCGGAGGGCTCCCCCCTTCTCCATGGAGTCAGCGACGTTTTTGGCACAACAGACGTTTATGAAGCCTATCCGCCTGCAGATGCCACGATCCTGCTCCGCGGCCAGGTTCTCGCAGGGATGACTCCTGACTCCAAGCCCGCCGAATATGAAAAGCCGCGCACCACAGACAAGCAGCCACAAGGGGTCAACTCACCAATGATGCCTGTCGCGTGGACTCGTCTTAATTCCACAGAATCCGGCCACACCAACCGCGTCTTTTGCACGACCATGGGGGCTGCCAACGAATTGGAAAACGAGTCTCTCCGACGCCTCGTCGTCAACGGAGTCTACTGGGGCCTCCAGCTGGACGTCCCCTCAAAGGCCGATGTGACCTTCGTCGACGAATACAAACCGGGATTCTACGGCTTCAACGGGTATCGCAAGGGAATGAAAGTTTCCGACCTCGGCCTTGGCAAAAGCATGCCAGGTGAACCCAACCCCGCGCCGACGCCAAAACCCTAACTCGCAGTTCCCGCGTGCCGACTGGCTGGGGACTGTCCGCGTCATTGATTGGCGCGCACAGTCCCTTTCCTTCGCCGCTTTTCTTACAAAACGCCCCTAAATATCTGAGCTGCGAGTTCCGCCGCTTTCTCAACATCCAAGCCCACGGCGCCCTCCCTTTCGAGGCTTGTGACCTTGACTCCCATCAACCCGCACGGCGTGATGTGATCGAATCCGTCCAATGCCCCGCTCACATTGAGGGCAAAGCCATGCATGGTCACCCAACGGCGGACACCGACTCCGATGGAAGCCAGTTTCCGCTCCCCGCACCATACGCCCGTGAGTCCATCGCGTGTCTCCGCCTTCACACCGACACGCTGGGCAAGCTCTACAAGCCCCTCTTCCAGCAGTCGCAGGTGGCGGTGCAAATCCTGCCCCCGCGTGCGCAGGTCCAACACGGGATACCCCACCAATTGGCCCGGCCCGTGAAAGGTGACTTTTCCTCCCCTGTTAATTTGTAAAATAGGATAAGGCAACCCGCTAAACTCCGGATCCAGGGGCGAGATGGACCTCCCAACCGTGTAGACAGGGTCGTGCTCGAGCAGGAAAAGCCGGTCCTCTGCGGTGGGATCCGCTGCCTTAAGATCCACTAGCGTGGATTGAAGGAGCAGGCCTGCGTCGTAAGAAACCCGGCCCAGCCACTCCGTTTTTACAGGCTTCCTCATCACTAGATGCGTTCCATAGAGCCCACACGGAGTCTGGCTTTGTCCACGGCCTGAAAATGGGTCAGGCCGACGGCGAGCGCATCGGCCGCGTCCGCAACCGGCGTCTCCGTGAGGCCTAAAAGCGCTCGGACCATAAAGGCGACCTGCTCCTTATCGGCGCCCCCCCTGCCCACAACGGCCTGTTTCACACGGCGCGGTGCGTATTCAAAAATGGGCAGTCCGCGCCCTGCGACTGCCAACATGGCCGAGCCCCTGGCGCAGCCCAGAACAATGGCGGTTTTATAACTTTGGACATAAATGACGGCCTCAAAAGCTGCGACCGTCGGTGAAAACTCCGCAATGAGGGCCTGGATTTTTTCGTGAATTGCGACGAGGCACCCCGACTGAAGGAGGGCCGGAGCATTGCGCACAACACCCCAGGTCAGGGCCCGCAAAGCGGTCGCCCCTCTGGGCCCGGCTCCTGGCGCCCGCTCAAGCACCGCATAACCAGTCCCTCTCAACGAGGGATCCACGGCGAGGACGCGTTCAATTTCAGACGAAGCAGGGGTGGCGAGCATTCCCCTCTACTCAAGCCGTCTCCCAAGCTTCCTGCACTCTACAAGCAACAAGAGACACCCAGTCCTTTTCAAACCACTATTCTTCTCTACACTCCTGTCCTGAATGAAAGTTATTGCGGTGGCCAATCAGAAAGGCGGCGTGGGCAAGACCACGACTTCCGTGAACCTAGCAGCGGCTCTTGCTGAGCTTGGCAGCAAAGTGCTGCTTGTAGACTTAGATCCGCAAGCCAACGCCACCAGCGCCCTTGGCCACGAACCCCTTGAAGATCACAGCGTTTACGCCGCGCTCCTTCACGAGGGAACTCTCGCCGATGCAATCATCCCCACCCGCAGGGATAACCTCTGGCTCATCCCCGGCGACATTAATATCGCCGGCGCGGAAATTGAGGTCGCGCGCCAGGACGACCATTTAACCCGGCTCCGAGACGCCCTCTTGCCCCTGCGGGAGGCCGCTCCCTTCGACTATATTTTTCTAGACTGCCCCCCTTCGCTCGGAATCTTGATGACCAACGCGCTGGCGGCGGCCGACGAACTGCTAGTTCCACTTCAATGCGAATACTTTGCACTGGAGGGACTTTCCAAGATCGACAACATCGTTTCCCAAATTCGCGATTGCGGCGCAAACCCGGGCCTCCATATCGCAGGCATCCTGATGACCATGTACATGCGCAACAACTTGGCGCAGCAGGTCGTCACAGAGGTCCACAAACACTTCGGAGACATCGTCTACCGCACCATCATTCCCAGAACCGTGCGCCTCGGAGAGGCACCGAGCCATGGAAAAACGATCATGGAATACGAGTCCAACGGACTGGGTGCGACAGCCTACCGCGCGCTCGCAAAAGAGTTCCTCAAGAAGCAGCATTAGAGGAAAAGCTCGAAAATAACAAACAGGCGACCATCTCGCCGTTATTTAGATCACCACTTTTTAAGCCCCACCGCCTCTGCGGCGGTGGCTGGACTGACGCTTTTTTCCTCGAGGGATGCCAGAAACCCGTCCTTGCCTGGAAGGCTCACGACGCCGGACAGCTTTTCAGGGTTTTCCAGCCTGGAGAAAACCACTCGCTGTATCTTACTGCGCGGCACTTCTTTTGTTCCATAACCGCCGGGCTGATTGCTGCTCCAAAACGAAACGGTTTCCTGCCCATTCGAGGAACCCGTGCCTAGAAAAATCACGGAATGCCCCCGCTCGGAGGCCCCAATCGACTCGTTCCAAAAGATCTTCATAAAGTCACCGGCCTTCGCCAGTTTGAAGTCTGTAAAGTTGGTTCCGATCCCAGTCTCGTGAAAAAGCCTGGCCGTGCCCGGTCCATTGGCATTCCATCGTCCCCAAACCCCCTGCCCATCGGCCTGCCCTTCCACAATCATTGCTCTCCAAACGTCGGGAGTTAGAATCAACCGCCCTGCGCGCTGCTCCTGCGCCAGCATCACCAGGAACGCCAGATAGGTCGCGCCGGAACAAAAACTGGGCTGTACAGCCTTCGGGCGCAACGCCGGTTTATCCTCCTCCCACGCGATACCCGCCAGCAACGCGTCCCTCGCGTCCACGCGCGTTGAGTAGCCGCCACCAATTGGGATTTTTTCTAGAGCGGCGATCACGGCTCCATTCCACACGGCGGAGGCGGAAGGAGCGACGTCCATTTTTGCTTTGGACTTCGTGCTGTCCTTTGCATCAGCTTTTGAATCTGCAGGTTTACCGGCAAGCGCGGCGCAGCCTGTTAAAAAAGGCAGGATCACAAAAAGCGCTGATGCACGGAACAAAGAGGGGCGCGAAAAAGAGTGCATCCACTACTCCTGCAACAGTCCGGCACCGCGTGCAAGCGAAGGCGTGCGGGGGCCGATATGAAAGTGGCGTGATCCTGCCGGTTTGAAAGTGCTGCCGAGAACGGACTCCGGCGCGGGGGGCTTCTTCTTTTTCTTCCCACCTTCCTCACAGATCGTCTACTTCTCCTCC